>JAVEVO010000052.1:0-41123 GCA_034005005.1 Myxococcota bacterium | reverse complement strand
CGGGCCGCCGAGCAGATCACCGGCGTGCCGCGAGCCGACGCGCTCGGGCGCCGCTGCTCCGACGTCTTCCGGGCGACGATGTGCGAGAGCGAGTGCGCCCTGCGCCACACCCTGGAGACGGGCGAGGCGGTGGTCAACCGCACCACGTTCATCGTCAGCGCCGAGGGGAAGCGGGTGCCCATCAGCGTCTCCACCGCCTTGCTGCGCGACGAGACCGACTCCGTGGTCGGCGGGGCGGAGACCTTCCGGGACCTGAGCCTGATCGAGGAGCTGCGGCGCGAGATCCGGGGCCGCTTCCAGGTGGGCGAGATCTGCAGCCGCAGCCCGTCCATGAAGAAGGTGCTGGAGGTGCTGCCGCGCCTGGCGGAGAGCGAGAGCACGGTCCTCCTGCAGGGCGAGACGGGCACGGGCAAGGAGCTGGTGGCCCGGGCCATCCATGGCCTCAGCCCCCGACAGAAGGGGCCGTTCGTGGCGGTCAACTGCGGGGCCCTGCCCGACACGCTGCTCGAGTCCGAGCTCTTCGGCTACAAGGCCGGCGCGTTCACCGGGGCGACCCGGGACAAGCCCGGCCGCTTCGCGCTCGCCCGCGGGGGGACGCTGTTCCTCGACGAGATCGGCGAGGTCAGCCCCGCCTTGCAGGTCCGCCTCCTGCGGGTGCTCCAGGAGCGGCAGTACGAGCCCCTGGGGGGGACGCGCACCGAGCAGGCCAACGTGCGGATCATCACCGCCACCAACCGGGACCTGGAGGCCCTGGTGGAGGCCGGCAGCTTCCGGCAGGACCTCTACTACCGGATCAAGGTCATGAAGCTGGAACTGCCTCCCCTGCGGCAGCGCCGGGACGACATCCCCCTGCTCGTCAGCCACTTCATCACCGTCTTCAACGCCCTGCAGAGCAAGGAGATCACCGGCGTCAGCCACGACGTGCTCGGGGTGCTCCAGGCCCACGACTACCCGGGCAACGTCCGGGAGCTGCAGAACATCATCGAGCACGCCTTCGTGCTCCTGTCCCGGGGCCAGATCGAGCTGCAGCACTTGCCCGAGGAGCTGGTGCCCACCACCCCGTCGCCGGGGCAGGGGACGGTCGGCGAGGCGATCCAGGCCGTCGAGCGGCAGGCCATCCTCGACGCGCTCGCGCGCAGCGGGGGCAACCGGCTACACGCGGCCCGCAGCCTCGGCCTGCACAAGAGCAC
The DNA here is from genome assembly GCA_034005005.1 of Myxococcota bacterium. GTDB lineage: Bacteria > Myxococcota_A > JAVEVO01 > JAVEVO01 > JAVEVO01 > JAVEVO01. The sequence continues at coordinate 39,933 of JAVEVO010000052.1, read as the reverse complement.
CTTCTTCCGCAAGGTGCGCCAGCTCGGCCTCGTGCTGCCCGCCCGCGACGGCCGGGCCGCGCGCAAGACGTCCTCCTCCTCCTGACCGAAGCCTCTCCTCGCGGAATGGCGTCCGGGAGTCTCGGGCCTGCGTCACCCGTTCCTCTCGAGGTTGCAAGTTTGCGACTCCTGGGCCCGGGTATCGACCGGGTCGGCGTCGCAACATCCTGGAATCCCTGAGACATTCCCTTTTCGTCGCGAGAGCCGGATCTGGCCCGATCCCTGCTCTGCGGTGGTCCCGGAGGTGCCGCCGCGATGAAGGCAGCCGTGACCGTCTGGGATGGGCGGGTGTCGCCGGTGCTCGACGTAAGCCGGGAGGTCGAGCTCCTGACCATCGAGCAGGGCCGGGTCACGAGGCGGGCCCGGGAGAGCATCGCCTCCGCGACCGCCTCGTGCAAGGTGGCGAGGTTGATGGCCCTGGGCGTGGAGACCCTGATCTGCGGCGCGGTCTCCGAGCCCTTGCAGCAGGAGCTCGCCGCCCAGGGGATCCGGGTCCTCGGCTTCGTCGCCGGTGAGCTCGAAGAGGTCATCGCGGCCTTCCTCGCCCAGCGCCTGCCGCGACCGAGCCTCGCGATGCCCGGCTGCTGCCCGTCCCGGACCTGCGCCCGGCGAGGCAGTGCGGGGAGCAAGCGTGAGGCGGCGCGCCGGGGAGGGGTCGAGCGCGGGCCCTCGCGCCCGGCTCCCGCCCCCCGGGAGCAGGAGCGGCTCCAGCGGCAGGCAGAGCAGCTCCGGGCCGAGCTGGCGCGCATCGAGGCGCAGCTCGATGGTACCAAAGAACCATGACGGTGAGGCAGTCGCTCTCACCCCGCTCACAGTCGCCACGCACCGGGGCTCGGGCCTGGTGGCCGGCGACAGGCTGGAGGCAGCGATGAAGGTGCTCGTGACGACGACCGGCAAGTCCCTCGACTCCCCGGTGGATCCCCGTTTCGGCCGGGCCGAGCTGTTCGCCGTGGTCGAGACCGAGACCAACCAGCTCGACATCGTCACCAACGACGAGGCCCGGGGCGCGCTGCAGGGGGCCGGCATCCAGGCGGCGGAGCTGGCGGTCCGCCTCGGCGTCCAGGTCGTGCTCACGGGGCACTGCGGCCCCAAGGCCTTCGCTGCGCTGCAGGCGGCCGGGGTCCAGGTGGTCGCGGGGGCTTCCGGGACCGTTGCGCAGGCCATCGAGGCGCTGTTCTCCGGAAAGCTGCAGCCCACGACCAGCCCGGACGTGCGCGGGCACTGGGCATGATCGTCGGCATCGCCTCCGGCAAGGGGGGGACCGGCAAGACCACCGTGGCCGTGAACCTGGCCGCCAGCCTCCCGGAGCCGGTGCTGCTCCTCGACTGCGACGTCGAGGAGCCCAACTGTCACCTCTTCCTCGCCCCCCAGGTCACCGCGTCGGCGCGAGTGAGCATCCCGGTGCCGGTGCTCGAGGAGAGCAAGTGCACGAGCTGCGGGCTCTGCAGCAAGATCTGCGAGTACCACGCGATCGCCTTTCTGGGTGATCGGCCCTTGATCTTCCCCGAGCTCTGCCACGGCTGCGGCGGCTGTCACTGGGTCTGCCCCACGGGGGCCCTGACCGAGATCCCCAACGAGATCGGGGTCGTCGAGACGGCCACCGTGCCCTCGGGGACCCTCGTCCAGGGGCGCCTGCACGTCGGTAAGGCCCTCTCCCCCCCCCTGATCCGGGCGGTGAAGCAACACGCCCGCCCCGAGGGGATCACCCTCGTCGACAGCCCCCCCGGGACCGCGTGCTCCCTGGCGGCGGCGCTCACCGGCTGCGACTTCGCCCTGCTGGTGGCCGAGCCGACCCGCTTCGGTCAGTACGATCTCTCCCTGCTGGTGGACAGCGTCCGGGAGCTGAAGATCCCCTGCGGGGTCCTGATCAACCGTTCTCGGGGACGCGACGATCCCGTGCGGGCGTACTGCCGGGAGCAGGGGATCCCGGTGCTGGGGGAGATCCCGGAGCGCGAGGAGCTGGCGCGCGCCTATGCCCGGGGGCGGCTGGCGATCCAGGTGCTCCCCGAGCTCGCGGGGACCCTGCGCGACCTCTGGTCGCAGATCACCGTGCTGGCTGGCCGGTCCACGTCCGGCCGCCGGCGGCTGTGATGGCCCCTGGCCAAGGCCAGCCGGCCAGCGAGGAGAAGTGGGAGGCATGAAGGAGCTGGTGGTCATCAGCGGCAAGGGCGGGACGGGCAAGACCAGCGTCGTCGCCTCCTACGCCGCGCTCGCGCGGGCGCCGATCCTCGTCGACTGCGACGTCGACGCGCCCGATCTGCACCTGGTGCTCCAGCCGGTGGTGGTCCACAAGGAGCGCTTCATCGGGGGCAAGCTGGCCCGGATCAAGGCGGGGCACTGCATCGCCTGCGGCAAGTGCGAGGAGCTCTGCCGCTTCGCGGCGATCTCCTTCGACGGTCCCGGCAACGGCCGGCAGCCGCGCACCTACCGGGTCGACCCGCTGGCCTGCGAAGGCTGCGGCGTCTGCGCCTGGTTCTGCGCGGAGCGGGCGATTGCCTTCGAGCCGGTGGTGCGGGGGGAGTGGTACCGCTCGAACACCCGCTTCGGGCCGATGCTGCACGCGCGGCTCGGGGCGTCGGCCGAGAACTCGGGCAAGCTGGTCAGCCTGCTGCGCGAGCAGGCCCGGGAGGCAGCCAGGGAGAGCGGCCGGGAGCTGATCCTCGTCGACGGCTCGCCCGGCATCGGCTGTCCGGTCATCGCCTCGGTCACCGGCGCCAGCCTGGTGCTGGTGGTCACCGAGCCGACCCTCTCGGGTGAGCACGATCTGCAGCGAGTGCTGGACCTGACCCGGGGCTTCGGGCTCCCGACGGCCGTGCTCGTCAACCGGGCCGACATCGACCTGGAGCTGGCGAGCCGGATCGAGCAGCGCGCCGCGGCGCAGGGCGCGTTGCTCTTGCCGCGTGTGCCCTACGACCGGGCCGTGACCGAGGCCCAGTTGCAGGGGAAGCCCGTGGTGGAGCTGCGTGACGGCCCCGCGGCCCGGGAGATCCGCCGCGGGTGGGACGAGATCAGCCAGCGATTGGCGGGGATGTGACCAGCAGGGGCTGGTCCGAGGGTGAAGGAATGGCAAACGAGACGTGCAAGACGTGCGGGGACTCGACGTGTGGGGGCGCGACACGCCGCCCGGGGGAGCGGGAGGAGGACTTCCTCGACCGCCAGCAGTTGCAGGCCCGGCTCTGTCAGATCGAGCACAAGATCATGGTCCTCTCGGGCAAGGGGGGCGTCGGCAAGAGCACCGTCGCGGTGAACCTCGCCGCGGGGCTCGCGCTCGCGGGCAAGCGCGTCGGCCTGCTCGACATCGACCTCCACGGTCCGAGCGTGCCCAAGCTCCTGCACCTCGCGGGCTTCCCCCTCTCGGGGAACGACGAGGCCCTCTTCCCGGTCGAGGTGCCCTTCGGCAGCGGCCTGCTGCGGGTGATGTCCATCGGCTTCTTGCTGCACGGGAAGGACGATGCGGTGATCTGGCGTGGCCCGCGCAAGTTCGGCGCCATCAAGCAGTTCATCAAGGACGTCGCGTGGGGAGAGCTCGACTACCTCATCGTCGATTCGCCGCCGGGGACCGGCGACGAGCCCCTGGCCGTGGCGCAGCTCATCGAGGGGGCCGACGGCGCGGTGGTCGTCACGACCCCCCAGGACGTGGCGGTCCAGGACGTCCGCCGCTGCATCGTCTTCTGCCGTCAGCTCGAGCTCCCGGTCCTCGGCGTCGTCGAGAACATGAGCGGCTTCACCTGTCCGAAGTGCCACGAGACGACCTCGATCTTCGGCCGGGACGGGGGCCGCATCATGGCCGAGGAGATGGGGGTCCCCTACCTCGGCGCGGTCCCCATCGAGCCGGAGGTGGTGCTCTCCGGGGACAGTGGGGTGCCCGTGGTGCAGTCCCTGCCCCACTCGGAGACGGCCAAGGCCTTCGGCCGGATCGTCCGGCCGCTCCTCGAGCTGCAGCGGGCGGGCCTCGGGCGGCGCGAATCGTCGGTGGAGCCTGGCGGAGGTGGAGTGATGAAGATCGCGGTGCCGGTCACGCAGGGGGTCCTTTCGTCTCATTTTGGCCACTGCGAGCACTTCCTGCTCGTCGAGGTCGGGAGCGACGGTCAGACGGTCGTGAAGCAGGAGCAGTTGACTCCGCCGCCCCACGAGCCGGGCACCTTCCCGAAGTGGCTCCACGAGCAGGGCGCGACCGTGATCCTCGCCGGCGGGATGGGCTCCCGGGCCCAGAGCCTGTTCGAGCAGCAGGGGATCCGGGTCGTGGTGGGCGCCCCGGTCGACGAGCCCGCGCACCTCGTCGCCGAGTTCCTCGCCGGGCGGCTGACGACGGGCGCCAACGTCTGCGACCACTAGGATTCCTCGATGCCGACATACGTCTATGAGTGCGAAAAATGCGGTGATTTCGAGGTTCGCCAGGCCATCACCGCGCCCGCCTTGACGGAGTGCCCGACCTGCGCCGGCGCGGTGCGCCGGGTGCTCGCGGGGGGCACCAGCTTCCAGATCGAGGGCGAGGGGGGCGCGGGCGGCGGCTGCACGCGCAGCACGCCTTGCTGCGGGCGGGCGACCCGCTGCGACAAGCCCCCTTGCGGTCGGTGAGCCCCCGGGGCGCGCCCCCCGCAGCCCCTGACCATCCGGGATGACGATGACAAGGAGCGACTCCATGAGCAGCAGTGCGCAGAACACCCCCGCGGCCCGCCAGCGCATCGTGGTGATCGGCGGCTCCGCGGCCGGACCCAAGGCCGCGGCCCGGGCCCGCCGGCTCGACGAGACCGCGGCGATCACCATCCTGCAGAAGGCCCCCGACCTCTCCATGGCCTCCTGCGGCTACCCCTACTATGTCGGGGGCTTCTTCGACGACCGGAACATGCTGCTCTGCAGCCCGACTGGCGTCGTGCGGGACCCGCGCTTCTTCCTGAAGGCCAAGGGGATCGTCGCGCGGACTGGCGTGGAGGCCACCCGCATCGACCGGGCCGCCCGGCTCGTCGAGATCCGGGACCTCCAGACGGGGGCCACCGAGGAGGTCCCCTACGACAAGCTGATCCTCGCCACGGGCGCCCGCCCCCGGCTCCCCCCCGTCCCGGGGGTCGAGCTCGCGGGGGTCACCACCTTGCAGTCGATGCAGGACGCCGACTTCCTGCGTCGGGTGCGGGACGAGCGGCGGATCCGCAAGGCGGTCATCATCGGTGGCGGGCTCATCGGCGTGGAGACCTGCGAGGCCCTCCACCTGGCCGGGCTCGAGATCACGGTGGTGGAGCTGCTGCCGCAACTGCTGACCTTCCTCGACTGGCAGCTCGCCAAGCTGGTGGAGAACCACGTCCGGGCCAAGGGCGCCCGGGTGATCACCGATGACGGCGTCACCGCGTTCCTCGGGGAGGACGGGCAGCTCCGCGGCGTGCGGCTGCGCAGCGGGGCGGAGCTGGACTGCGAGCTGGCGGTGGTGGCCATCGGCGTGATCCCCAACTCTGGCCTCGCCGCGGCGGCCGACCTGGCCCTCGGCGCTACGGGGGGGATCCTGGTCGACGAGCACCTGCGCACCAGCGACCCGGACATCTATGCCGCCGGGGACTGCCTCGAGATCACCCAGCTCGTCAGCGGAGCCAAGGTCCATGCGCCCTTCGGCGACCTCTCCAACCTCCAGGGCCGCGTCGCGGGCGAGAACGCGGTGCTCGGCGACGTGGTGATCTTCCCGGGCACGATCCAGACCGGCATCTGCAAGATCTTCGACTATGCGGCCGGCTCCACGGGCCTCTCGGAGCGTGCGGCCACGGCCGCCGGCTTCGAGGTCGAGACGGTGGTCACCGCCAGCCCGGACAAGCCCGGCTTCATGCAGGGTAAGCTGCTCGTCACCAAGCTGGTGGCCGAGCGGGCGACGGGGCGGATCCTCGGTGCGCAGTGCCTCGGGCCCGGGGACGTCAGCAAGCAGCTCGCGGTCTGGGCCATGGCGGTGCGCGGCAAACTGACGGTCGACGAGATGGCCAACGCCGACCTGCCCTACGCGCCGCCCTTCTCCCTGGCCATCGATCACGGGATCGCCGCGGCGCACGTCCTGCAGAACAAGCTGAAGGGGCGGATGCGCGGGATCTCGGCCGTGGAGCTGCACCAGCGGCTGGCCAGCGGGGACCGGCCCTTCCTGCTGGACGTGCGCAACCCCAACGAGTTCGAGGAGGTGCGGCTGGGGGCCGGCGAGCGGCTGATCCCCCTCGGGCTGCTGCGCGACCGCCTGGCCGAGCTGCCCGCGGACAAGAGCACGGAGATCGTCTGCTACTGCAAGATCTCCCTGCGCGGCTACGAGGCCGCTCGGGTGCTGCAGGCCAACGGCTGGGAGCGGGTGCTGGTCCTCGAGGGAGGGCTCATGGCCTGGCCGTATCCCCTGGAGCGGTAGTGCCGATCAGGCTCCCGGGTGGCTCGGCGCCGGGGCCGGGGGCCTTGGTCCCGCCCCGGCGCCCGAGCCGATCGGGGGCCGCCGGCCGCGCCCTCGAGCCCGGGGGCCGGGTTGCTCCCCGCCTCCGTCTCCGTCTCCATCTCCGTCCTGCTGGCATGGTCGATGCACCCTGGCCGGGTGCTGCTCGCTCTGGCGCGGGGCGTCGGGAGGCGGTGCGGCGAGGGAGCACGAAGGATCATGTCGCATTTTTCGACGATCAAGACCCAGATCCGCTGTCTGACCACCTTGAAGAAGGCGCTCGCCGACCTCGGCTACGAGTTCACCGAGAGCGAGCAGTTCGTTGCCGTGCGGGGCTATCTCGGCCAGGAGACCCAGGCCGTCCTCTCGATCCACGTCTCCAAGAAGTTCGACGTCGGGGTCGTGGTGACGTCCAAGGGGATCGAGTTCGTCGCGGACTGGTGGGGAGTCGAGACGACCCGGGGGCTGACCCAGGAGCGCTTCGTCCAGCAGATCGTCCAGCGCTACGCCTACCACAAGATCTGCGCGGAGTGCGCCAAGCTCGGCTTCACGCTCCAGGACGAGGAGGAGCAGGAGGCGGAGGTCCTCCACGTCACGCTGGCCCGCTGGGCCTGAGCCGTGAGGGAGCGGCCGCGCGGCCGGGGGCTGGCGCGTTCCCCGGGCGGGCCGTTGCAGCGCGGGTTGCAGACACGCAACAGTGTACCTGCAACGGGGTGCATTCTGCAACCATCATGGTAAAAAAGTCCTTATCTTGTCGGCGTCGACAGGAGGAAAGAACTGTTTTTGCGGCCGGAGGTTTCCCTCGGGAGAGCGCTGGCGCGAGGATGCCCTGGCCGGGGAGGCTGCAGGAGCGGCGATGCGCCGGGAGCGATGATGGCGGGACGAGGGAGGACGGCCGCGCCCAGCGAGGGGCGGATCGAGCGCCGCGGCTTCCTGCGTGCGGCCGCTGGCTCCGCGGGGGGGCTGCTCCTGGCGAGCTGCCTGCCCGAGCCGGCTCCGTCCCCCTCCGGCCCGTCCCCCTCCGGCCCCCCGGCCGCGACGCCGGTGCCGCGGCCGGCCCTCGCCCGGGGGCTCTCCCGCGAGGCGGTCCGCACCCTCGCCGCGGCCACGGCCCGCACCCGGATGGCCGAGTACCAGCAGTGCGCGCAGGCGACCTTCGCCACCCTCCAGGAGCTCTTCGGGCTCGAGGGCGACGCGCTGATCCGGGCCCTCGCCCCCCTGCCGGGGATCGCCGAGCGGGGGGAGACCTGCGGCGCGGTGACTGCGGCCTTGCTGGCCTTCGGGCTAATCTTCGGCGAGCGGGCGCCGGGAGGCGCGGCGGCCTGGCGGCAGACCCTGCCCCCGGCCCGGGCGTTCTGCGACCGCTTCGTCGTCCTGCTGGGCAGCACCCGGTGTCGCGAGCTGCTGCGCCGGCGTCTTGGCCAGGAGCTCGACCTGGCGACCGCGGCCGGGCAGGAGCAGTACCGCGGCCTCGCCGGGCCCGCGGCCTGCCGGGAGATCGTCCAGCAGGCCGTGGGGATCGCGGTCGAGGTGATCCTCGACCAGGCTCCGGCCTGGGGGGAGCGTGGGCGAGGGTGAGCCGGGGAGGCCGCGCCGGCTCGGGGGGGCGGCGGTGAGCCGGCCGCATCCGGCCCCGCGGCAGGCGGCGCCCCCGCCCCTGCAGGCGCCCTCGGAAGATGTGCTGCGCTCGATCCTCGAGTCGGTCGCGGACGGCGTCTTCACCGTCGATCCCCACTGGCGGGTGACCTTCTTCAACCGCGCGGCGGAGCGGATCACCGGGATCGCCCGGGCGAGCGCGCTCGGCCGGCCTTGCTGGGAGGTGTTCCGCGCGAGCATCTGCGAGGAGGGCTGCCTGCTGCGCCAGACCCTGGAGCAGGACGTGCCCGCGGTGCCCCGGGTGGCCTACATCCGGCGTCCCGACGGGGAGGAGGTGCCCATCAGCATCTCCACGGCCCGCCTGCTCGACGGACAGGGGCAGCTCGCGGGCGGGGTCGAGACCTTCCGGGACCTGAGCGTCGTCGAGGCCCTGCGCAAAGAGCTGACCGCGGGCTACAGCTTCAACGATATCGTCAGCAAGAACGACAAGATGCACGAGCTCTTCGCCCTGCTGCAGCTCGTCGCCGGCTCCGACGCGACGGTGCTGCTGGAGGGGGAGAGCGGCACCGGCAAGGAGCTGTTCGCCCGGGCGTTGCACGCGCTGAGCCCCCGAAAGGGTCGGCCGCTGGTCACCGTCAACTGTGCGGCCTTGCCCGACAGCTTGCTCGAGTCGGAGCTGTTCGGCCACGTCGCCGGCGCGTTCACCGGGGCGCGTGGCGAGCGGCAGGGGCGCTTCGCCCTCGCCCACCGGAGCACCCTCTTCCTCGACGAGATCGGCGACATCAGCCCCGCGCTGCAGGTGCGCCTGCTGCGGGTGCTCCAGGAGCAGACCTTCGAGCCCGTGGGCAGCAGCAAATCGGTCCAGGTCGACGTGCGCGTGGTGGCCGCGACCAACCGGGACCTCGCCGCCCTGGTCCGGGAGGGCAAGTTCCGCGAGGACCTGTACTTCCGCCTGCGGGTCGTGCCCCTGGCGATCCCTCCCTTGCGGGAGCGGCGGGAGGACATCCCCCTCCTCGCCCGGCACTTCGTCGCGCAGTTCAACCGGCTCCAGGGCAAGGAGGTGAGCGGGCTGGCCCCGGCGACCCTCGCCTTGCTCATGGAACATCCCTTCCCGGGCAACGTCCGGGAGCTGAAGAACGCGCTCGAGCACGCGTTCGTGCTGTGCCGGGGCGGGGAGATCCTCCCCGAGCACCTGCCCGCGGAGCTGCGCCGCCTGGCGCGACCTGCCGCCGGCGGCGTCGAGGCCACCTCGACGTTGCGCCGCGTCGAGGAGCGCCTGATCCGGGAGGCCCTGCGGCGCCACGGGGGCTGCCGCCTGGCCACGGCCCGGGAGCTGGGGATGCACAAGACGACCCTGTGGCGGAAGATGCGCCGGCTGGGGATCGGGGGGGGGGGGGATTGAGCCGCCGCCTACTGCAGGGCCAACGCCCCCAGCCGGTCGATGGCCGCGGGATCGACCTCGTGCTGGGCGAGGTAGGCCTCGACACCGCCTGCAGCCGTGAGGCGCGTGAAGAGGGGCGCGAGCCACGCGGCCTCGACCGCGACCCCCTGGTTGGTCACGAAGTCGTCGAGGATCTGTGCTTCGGGGATCTGCAGGGTCGCCAGGAGCAAGGCGTTGATCAGGTTGGCCCGGTCGCGACCGATGACGCAGTGGACCAGGACCGGCAGCCCCTCGGGGCGGGCCACCGCCTCGAAGATCGCGGCCAGGCGCGGCTCCGCGGCGTCGAGGGTCGCCGCGTAGTTCTCGGGCGTGGGGGGGAGGAGCTTCGGGAGGTCGCCCACCAGGTAGCGCACCGACGCGGTGGCGCAGGCCGCGTCGGGCTGCCCCGCGACCTCGGCCGCGCTGCGCAGATCGACGATGGTCGCCAGGTGCAGGGCCTGCAGCTCCGTGCAGCCCGTGCTGTCGAGCTCGGCGAGGTGGCCGGAGCGGAACAGCACGCCCGGCCGCAGCCGCTGGCCCGTCGCCGTGGTCAGCCCGCTCACGTGCCGGAAGTTGAAGACCGCGCTGGGCAGCACCAGGGGGGTGGTGCCGCCGTCTCGAGCTGCGCCGTCCGGCGTGGCGTCGTCACGGTCGTGGCCGTCACCGCCGTCGCTGGGCTCGAGCCCCCCGGTGAGGTCCGCGGCGTCGGCGCCGCCTTGATCGGTCGCGGGCGTCGTCCCCCCGTCGTCGCCCGTGCGGGTGGCGCCCGTGCTGGTGGAGCAGCCGCCCGGCAGCAGCCCGAGGAGCAAGAGCAGGGGCACGAGCCGCCAGTCGGCGAGCGTGTGCGGCCAGGGGGAGCAGGGCCTCATGGTCACCTCCGATCTGTAGGATGGTCCTACGCCGCTCCGGTCCGGACCGCAAGGGGGGTGTCTCCCGGGCCGGCCGGCCCGATCGCCCCGCGTGGGGCTGCGGATCGCTCCCACCGGGGGCGTGGTCCGGGGAGGTCTTGGATGTCGCGTGGGAGTCTTGCGCTCCGGGGGACGGGGCTGGCGCTGCTGTTGTTCGGCGGCCTCTCACCGCGGCCTGCCTCCGGTGAGTCCGGCCCGGTCCTGGGCCAGCCCGCCGCGGCGGGGGCAGCATGGTCCCCTTCGCCGGTGGCCTCGCCCGGGAGGGTGGCGGTGCCTGTCCCTGCGGCGGTCCCGGAGGCCGCCGGGGCCGCCGCGGCGGCGGGGAGTGGGCCGGCTGCCGCCGACTCGCGTCCAGCCCCCGCGCCGGTCCCCGGATCCGAAGCTCCGGCCGCACCCACGGCGGGCCCCGCGTTCCGCTCCCTGGTGCACGCAGCCCGTCCCTCGCCCGCGGGTGAGCAGCTCCTCGAGGCGGACGAGCTGCGGGCCAGGCCGGCCACCCATCTCGGGGAGGTCTTGCTCGGCGAGCCCGGCGTCGGCGCGGTCAAGCGCTCCGCGAGCAGCACCGAGCCCGTGCTGCGTGGGCTCGGCGGGGAGCGGGTGCGGACCCAGGTCGGGGTGCTGCCCCTGGCCGGGGCCTGCCCTTCGGGCATGGATCCGGCCGTGACCTACGTCCCGGTCGGCGCGGCCGGGCAGGTGCGCCTCGTGCGCGGGCCGGGACTCGTGGAGCACGGAGGGGGTGGCCCTGGGGGCCGGATCGTCGTCGAGCCCTTCGCGCCGCGTGCCCGACCCACCGCACGGGAGGTCGGTGGGAACTTCGGGGTGCTCCACGACAGCCTCCGGGGGCTCTGGAATGGCAGCCTCGATCTGGCTGCGACCCTGCCGGGCCTCGAGCTGCAGGGCGGGCTGCAGGGGGTGCACGGGGGGGACTATCGTTCTCCTGGTGGTATCGAAGTACCAGCAGATCAGGCGTTGCTCCACGGCTCCCTCGGCGTGCGGGTCTGGCCGACTTCGACCCAGCAAGCCTGGCTGCAGCTCGCCGCGACCCGGGAGCGGGACAGCGAGTTTCCGGCCCTGCCCATGGACCTCGATTCCTCGGACGCCCGGCTGCTGCTGGGGGGCTGGCGACTGCAGCAGGACACCGGGCTGCTGCGGACCCTGGAGGCGCAGGTGGGCGGCTTCACCGTCGACCACGTCATGAGCAACCGGCACAAGTCGAACCGGGCCGGGCTCGAGGCCGAGGCGGTCACCGAGAGCCGCTCCACCGCCGCGCGGCTGCTCGTCGGGCTGCAGCCCACGGCCGGGCTCGTCGTGGACGCGGGCCTCGATCTGACGCGCCTCGAGTGGGACGCGGTGCGGACCCGGCGCTTGCCGGCCAGCGATCAGACCTTCGTCGATCACCTCTGGCCGCGGGCCTCCCAGACGGACCTCGGCCTCTTCGCGCAACTGGGCCGCCCCCTCGGAGAGTGGCTGCGGCTGGAGCTGGGGCTGCGGGGGGACCTGGTCGCCAGCCAGGCGCCGGCGGCGAGCGACCCGAGCCTCGGCGGCCGGACCTTGCGCGAGCACTGGCAGGCCCTCTATGGGCCGGCCGCGGTGCCGGTCGGGCGCCGGGAGCTGCTCGGCGGTGGGACGCTGCAACTGGCCGCGGGGAGCCCGGAGCAGGTCGCGGGCCACCTACTCCTCGGCCTGACGAGCCGGGCCGCGGGTATCGGCGAGCGCTACTACGGCTTCGCCCCCAGCCCGGGAGGCTACCAGATCGGCAACCCGACCCTGGATCCCGAGCGCGCCTGGCGCGCCGAGGCCGGGCTGAAGCTGCGGCGCACCGCTCTCCAGGTTGCGGGCACGGCCCACCTGTCCCGGGTGCAGGACTTCATCCTGCCGACCGTGATCGAGCAGCGCGATGTCAGCGGCGACGGGCTCGCCGACGTCGTGCGGGGGTTCGTCGATACGGAGGCGCTGCTGGGGGGGGTCGAGCTGGACCTGCGCCTCCAGCCCCGGCCCTGGCTGACCCTGCCGCTGACGGCCTCCTGGGTCCGGGGGCAGGACGTGGACGCCGAGCGTCCCTTGCCCCTGATCCCACCGGCCGAGGTCCGGGGGGCGGTGCGCCTGCAGACCCGCGGCCCGGCCGCGGCCTGGCTGGAGCTGGGAGCTCGGGCCGCCGCGGCGCAGACCCGGGTGGACGAGCGGCTGCCCGAGGACGCGACCTCGGCCTTCTTCACCTTGCGCGCGGAGCTCGGGGGCTCCCTGGGGAACTGGCTCACCCTCGGGGCCGCCGTGGAGAACCTGCTCGACGCGGACTACCACGAACACCTGACCCGGGAGGCGCTGCTGGCCTCAGGAAATCTGCTGGCCGGTGACGAGATCCCGTCACCCGGCCGCTCCCTGGTCGTGTGGCTGCGGGCCCGGCGCTGAGCCGGGAGGGCCGGGGGCGCGGCTTTGTCTTTTTCGTGGCACGACGTTTGCTAAAGTATCGCGAGCAGTCGGGAGGGTCCCGGCCGGGGAGCAGGAGGAGCAGCAGCGTGAGCAGCAGGCAGACCGAGCGGGAAGGTGGACGCGACATGGGAGCAGCCCTCGCCCGGGGAGGACGGCCGAAGACGGGAGGGCTGATCCTGGGGGTCGGGCTCGTCGCACTGAGCTTGCTGGGCGGCTGCTCTTCCGAGCCCCTCGGGACGACCACGACGCCCTTGATCAATCACGGCGCGCCCAACGAGAGCGAGGCCGCACAAGAGTCGTGCATCGCCTGCCACGCCTGTGGGGCGGACGACGCGCCGCTCATCGACCGCGGCCATGCGATCTGCACCGAGTGCCACGGCCCGGCCCCCGATTTCGTCGCCGAGATCCCCGAGGGGGGGGGCTGCGGCTTCAAGATGGACTGCAGCAAGACGCCACCTCAGGTGAACTGCTGGACCGAGTGCCACGGCCGTCACACCCTCCGGGAGACCAACCAGATGTGCGAGGACTGCCACTTCTATGCGGAGGGGCAGTGAGCCGGTCACGTCCCTGCCCCGAGACCTGGCAAGGTGCCGTGGCGGCTTTGCTCCTGCTGCTCGCCGGGTGCAGCCCCGCGGCCGAGGAGGAGCCGGTCGGCAGGTGTGTCCAGGACGAGCAGTGTCCGGCCGGCCAGATCTGCAGCATCGGCCGCTGCAAGGACGGGTGCCGGACCCGGGACGACTGCCCCGCGGGCCAGGAGTGCGTGCGGGAGCGCTGTACCGTGGTCCAGGATGCCGGGGAGGAGCCCGTGGACGGCGGCGGGGAGCCAGACTCCGGCGGCTGCCGGGACGACGAGCTGCTGACGGTCTGCCCGGACGGAGACGGCGACGGTCACGGCGACCCGGTCCAGGCGACGCGGGCGTGCCCGCCCGTGCTCGCGGGCTGGAGCACGCGCTGCGACGACTGCGACGACCGGGATCCCCTGGTGGGCGCCTGCGCCCGCTGCCCGGGCGAGATGGCCGAGATCGACGGGCGCTTCTGCATCGACCGCTGGGAGGCCTCCCGGCCCGACGCCACGGCCGAGACCCAGGGGGCGCTAGTCGGCCGGGCGGAGAGCCGCCCCGGGGTGATCCCCTGGCACGTCTTCGCGATGAACCAGGACGCGCTCCGCACCTTCACCGCGGCCTGCCAGGCCGCGGGCAAGCGCCTGTGCACCCCCGCGGAGTGGTCCGCGGTCTGCACGGGCCCGACGCCGACCCGCTATTTCTTCGGCGACGTCTGGGACCGCGAGGCCTGCAACTGCGTCGACACCTACTGCGATGACCACTGCCTCGCGCAGGGACTCCCCTCCTGCTACACCGCGGAGAACTGCGGCTACGAGTACGGCTGCTACCGGATCTCGCTCACGGGCAGCTTCCCCCGCTGCACCAATGACTACGGCGTCTTCGACGTCAACGGCAACGTCTGGGAGATCGTGCCCGCCCCCTCGGCCCGGGGCTACCAGGTCCGCGGCGGGGCCTTCAACTGTGCGGGCCCCAGCCTCCGGCTGGAGTGCTCCTTCGACGCGGGCTGGAACGAGCTGTTCGCCGGCTTCCGCTGCTGCAAGGACCCCGCGTCGGGCTAGTCCGCAAACTCGAAGTGTGCCCCGACCCCGCCGGGGCACACCCGCTCCCCCAGCGCTTGCTGCAGCCGGCCGAACGCCCGGGCGCCGGTGCAGTGGCAGGGCACGAGCCGCTCGAGGTCCCGGCGCGCGAGCTCGTCGAGCGTGTGGGCCAGCCGCTCCTCGCTCGCGGCCCCGAGGTGCAGGCCGCCGAGCACCGCCCGGATCCGGGGGCTGCCGCTCTGCTCCTGCACCCGGCGCAGGGTGTTGACCAGCCCCGCGTGGCAGCAGCCGACGATCACGATCGCCCCGCGACTCGTCGGGAACCAGAGGGCCTGCTCGTCGGCGAGGGGGTCCGGCCGTTGCCCGGCCGCATCCAGGAAGAAGGGGCCGCCCGGGTCCTCGAGGGGGTCCAGCCGGGGGATCGGTCCGGTGAGCCAGGCGCCGGGGACGATCGCCGGCGCCCCGTCGGCGCACCGGAGCTGCTCCGGGGGAAGGTTCGCCAGGGCCCGCCGGGCCGGGTCGGGCAGGCCGATGGCTCGCGGCGTCCCCTCCCGTCGGGAGTAGCGCGGGCGGTCGATCCCGGTCAGGCTCCAGAACCGTGCGGCCGGGGCCGCGGCCAGTACGGCCGGGATCCCCCCCGTGTGGTCGTAGTGCCCGTGGCTGAGGATGGTGTCCTCCACGGTCGTCAGGAGGACGCCGCAGGCCGCGGCGTTGGCCGCCAGCACCTCGCCCTGGCCCGTGTCGAACAGCAGCCGGTGTTCTCCCCACTCGAGGAAGGCCGCGAACCCGTGCTCCGCAGTCCCCCGGGTCGGGGCCTCCTCGTCCACGAGGATCGTGACCCGCAGCGTGGTCGGTCGGGCGCTCATCGGGGCCGCACCAGGCCGTGGAAGACGCCTCCGGGGAGGAGACGACGATCCGTCAGCCCCCGGGAATCCAGCCGCTCCAGCGCCTTCAGGACCTCGTTCGGGGCGAGGCCGAGCCCCGCGGCGATCCCCTGGACCGTGCAAGGGCGCCGGGCGAGCAAGGCGACGATCCGGGCCTCGAGCTCCGGGGAGTCCAGCGCGAGCTCGGGCCCGGCCAGGCTCGTCTCGGCGATCACCTCGGCGAGGCCGTCGAAGTGCTGGCAGGCGGCCGCGAGCGCGTCGGCGGTCGCGGCGTGCGCCTCCGGCTCGGCCGGCGGCCGGGCCACGGTGTTGAGCTGGACGCGCGTCGGGGCGATCCGGCGGGCGTGCGCCGCGATCCGGTCGAGGCTCGCGGGCGAGTCGTTGATCCCCGGGAGGAGGAAGACCTCCAGCCAGACTGGACCGCGGAATTCCTGACGGAAGGTGACCAGCCCGTCGATGAGCCGGGAGAACGTCACCTCCGCATCGGGGCGGTTCACCCGCTGGAAGGTTTCCTCGTCCCCGGCATCGAGGGAAGGCAGGACGAGGTCGGCCTCCTGGAGGCTCTGCCGCACCGCCGGCTGCCAGAGCAAGGAGCCGTTGGTGAGCACGGCCACGGGGATGTCGGTCAGCCGCTTGATCCCGACGATCAGCTCCCCCAGCCGGGAGTACAGGGTCGGCTCGCCGGCCCCCGCCAGCCCGAGGTAGTCGGGAGGCGGGCCCTGCGCCAGCTTCTGCCGCAGCTCGGCGAGCAGCTCCGCCGGGGGGACGGTCTCCCGGCGGGCGCACGTTCGCTCCGTGGTGCGCCCGAGCTGGCAGTAGAGGCAGTCGTAGGAGCAGGTCTTGTACGGGATGAGGTCGATCCCCAGGGAGTGGCCGAGGCGCCGGGAGGGCACGGGGCCGTAGAGGTGGCGAAGCCGGGAGGTATCGGATGATCCGGGCTGGGACATGAGGCTCTCCGGAGGGCCGGTCGACCCAGGAATTCTGGGTCTTTTGGCTCAAGAGTATCTCGTCTGGTGGTTCTTTTTGTCCAGACGGTCACTCAGATGCTGGAGATCCGGCGGAGGCGCTCCACGGTGTCCACGAGGGCGTCCACCGTCCGGGTGATGTCCTCGGCCCGCGTCTCCCGGCCGAGGGAGATGCGGATCGTGCCCTGGGCCTGGCGTGGCGGGACGCCCATGGCCAGCAGGACGTGAGACGGCTCCGGGTCGCCCGTGGAGCAGGCAGACCCGGTAGAGACGCAGATCCCCTGCAGGTCCAGCCCGAGGACGAGGGACTCGCCGTCCACCCCCGTGAAGCTCAGGCTGGAGGTGCCGGGCACCCGGGGAGCCCCCGCACCATGGATCGTCACGCCGGCGAGCCGCTGGCGGACCTGGGTCTCCAGCAGCTCCCGGAGCTCGCCCTCCCGCGCGGCCTCCGCGGCCAGGTCCGCGGTGACGAGCTCCAGCGCGGCCGCCAGGCCGACGATGGCCGCGACGTTCTCGGTGCCCGAGCGTCGCCCCTGCTCCTGGCCGCCGCCGGCGATCACCGGGAGCAGCGGGGTGCCCGCCCGGGCCACCAGCACGCCGATGCCCTTGGGGCCGTAGAGCTTGTGCCCCGAGAGGGTGATCAGGTCGGCCCCCGCCAGGCTGGGCTGGAGGGGGACCTTGCCGGCCGTCTGCACCGCGTCGGTGTGCAGCACGATCCCCCGGGCGCGGGTGAGCTCGGCGAGCTCCGCGAGGGGCTGGAGCACCCCGGTCTCGTTGTTCGCATGCATGAGCGAGACCAGGATCGTGCCCTCGTCGAGGGCCGCTGCGAGGGCGGCCGGCTGGACGCGGCCCTGGCCATCGACGGGGACGTGGGTGACGCGGAAACCCTCCGCGGCCAGCGCCGCGCAGGTCGCGAGCACGGCCGGGTGCTCGATCGCGGAGGTGACGATGCCGTCGCCGCGGGCCCGCAGCGCCCGGGCCACACCCCGCAGGGCGAGGTTGTCCGCCTCGGTGCCGCTGCCGCAGAAGATCAGCTCCTCGGGTCGGCACTGCAGTCGTCGGGCGATCCGCTCGCGCGCCTGATCCAGCGCCTGGCGCGCGTCGGCGCCGAGGCGGTGGGGGCTGGAGGGGTTGCCCCAGCGCTCCTGCAGGAAGGGCAGCATCTCCTGGAGCACGCGGGGGTGGAGGGGCGTCGTGGCGTTGTGGTCGAGGTAGATCACGGGTTCGGCGTCCCCCCGCCGAGGCGGCGCTGCTGCCAGTCCTGCAGGGCCGCCTGGAGGGCCTGCACGCCGAGCAGCGAGCAGTGGCGCTTGCGCTCCGGGATGCCGCCGAGGGCCTCGATGACGTCGTCGTCGGTGATCCGGGCGGCCTCGGCGACGGTCTTCCCCGCGGCGAGGGTGGCCAGCATGCTGCTCGTGGCGATGGCCCCCGGGCAGCCGAAGGACTTGAAGGCGATGCGGGCGATCCGGTCCTCGTGCACCACGATCCAGAGCTTCATCTGGTCGCCGCACGCGGGGTCCCCCACCAGGCCGAAGCCGTCGGCCTCCTCGTCGCTCAGCTCGCCGACGTGCCGTGGATTGAGGAAATGATCGATGACGGCCTGGTTGTAGTAGAGGATCGGCCCGGACGGCGGGGGTCCCGGGGTGGGGTCGGGGGAGGGGGACTGGTCGCTCATCGGCTCCTCGCTGCGCTGGTAATCCGGCAGCCCTCACGGGTGCCTCCGCCTCCCTGCTTATACCCCCGCGGTCCACCCGACAATGGAATCCTGCGGGGCGCCGCTTCAGCGTGCGTCGCGCAGCAGCGCCGCGAGCTGGTCCGCGGGGATCCGGCCGAGGAAGAGCCGCTCGCCGACGACGAAGCTCGGGGTGCCGGTGAGCTTCCGGGCCAGGGCCTCCTGCAGGTCTCCCTGGACCCGGTCCGCAGTCTGGTGCTCGGTCAGGCAGGTCTTGAACTCGGAGCGATCGAGCCCCAGCCGGACGGCCAGATCGAGGGGATCGAGGTCCCGGGCGCGGACCTTGTCCTGGCTCGAGAACAGGGCGTCGTTCATCTCCCAGAACTTGCCTTGCCGGGCCGCACATTCGGCGGCCTCGGCGAAGCGGCAGGCCTGCTCGTGGAAGGGCCGCTTCAGCTTCGGGTGGCACGCCTGGTCCAGGGGCAGGTGGCGGTGGACCAGGCGGAGCTGCTCGGGATACTGCGCGGCGAGGGTCCGTACCGCCTTGTGCGCGGCGCGACAGTGGGGGCACTCGTAGTCGGAGAACTCCACGATGGTCAGGCGGGGCTTGGCCGCACCGATCCAGTGATGGCCGTGCTCGTCCGTCCCCGTCGGCAGCCGCGCCAGATCGGTCCAGCCGGGGGTCTGCCAGTAGGCCGGGACGAGCACCTGCAGCAGGACGAGCATGCCTCCCCCCAGCAGGAGCAACCCCCCCGTCAGCCACGGCCGCTGGCGCAGCGCCCGCAGGTCGGTCTGCACCAGGTCCACGGGGGAGCTCTTCGTGCGCTTCAGGAAGACGAGCAGCAAGAGCAGCAGCAGCGCGTTGATCCCGTAGGAGCCCAGGCAGAACAGGCAGAGGGAGTCGATGCGCGTCGCCGAGACGTAGGCCAGCACCACCGAGGTCCCCACGGAGAAGACGACCAGCAGCAGCAGCAGCCCGAACGGCCAGCGGGGGTGGAGACGGCGCGGGACCAGGGCCCAGCCAGCCAGGGCGCCCATGAGCAGGTAGCCCAGCAGCCCCCAGACCGAGACGGGCAGCCCGAGGAAGACGGAGTACGGGGAGGTGGCCACCGTCTCGCAGTTGATCCCTTCGCTCACCGCGCAGAGGGAGTGGTAGCTCGGGTCGGTGTGCACGAAGAGGTGGATCCGGGTCAGCTCCGCGGCGACGCCGACGCCGAGCAGGCACAGCAACAGGCCGAGCAGCGCGTAGCGCCGCGACGGCGAGGTCGCTGCGGGCGGGAGCCCCGTTCGCTCCGGGGGAGAGGAGCTCTCGGCAGGCGCGGCGGGAGGCGTGGGGTTCGGGGGGGCGCTGGCGGGTTGCATCCGTGATTCCTCGAGTGGGCCTCAGGACGAGGCGGCCGTCGCGGCCTTCGCCGGGCGGACGCGCCGGGTGACCTTGCGCAGGTGGGGGCCGAGCTGACGCATCCCGCCGCCTTCGGCGCGGGCCCAGGCCAAAAGCCGTGCAGCCACGGCATGTTGCGTCTCCGGCTGCGGCTCGGGCATCCACTCCACCTCAACGCCCCCCGGGGAGGCGGAAGCAAGAGTCGAGCCATCTCCGGCGATCCTTCCGGGAGGGTTGTGGGCCGGGGGAGGCGGACCACCCGGCGAGGTGTGGGCCCGGGGCGGCGGAGGGACAGTCGCGGCGTTGCGACTCCTCGGGGCCGCGAGTCGCGAGGGAGCGACCTCGGGTCGTGGCTACCGCTCCGGGAAGAGCAGGCGGGCCAGCGCGGCGCGGCGCCGCAGCCAGAGGAGGCCCAGCAAGGAGGCCAGGCCGAGGGCCACGAAGACCCCTTGCAGGATCCGGCCGAGGAGGATCAGCGGCTCATGCCCGACGTCGACCGCCACGACGCTGAAGTCCCCGCTGGGGGTGGGGACCGGGGAGTAGCCGGTGAGGAAGATGCCCCAGGAGTCCTCGTAGAGGTCGGGCTCTGCGCCCGGGCGGCCGTGCTCGAACACCTCCCGCAGGCCCGGCAGGTGGTTGTCGTCGAAGGGGTCGGCCGGCTTGGAGCCCCGCTCGTCCGATTCGATGGTGCCGTTTTCGTTGCGGTCCTCGTCCCAGGGGTTGGCGTCGACGATCTCCTCCCAGGCATGCTTCGCGGGCAGCTTCCGCCAGGTGTAGACCCAGCGGACCGCGGGGTCCATCTTCTTGATCTTGTTCAGGGTCTTGTGGACGCGGGTGAACTCTTCCTTCTCCATGTCCGCCGGCGTGTGGACCGCATCGAGGTCCGCCCCGTCGAGCTGGCTCGCGGCGATGATCGCCAGTCGCTCCACCGCGGGTCGCATCTCCCGGAGGATGATGCCCCGCACGGTGCTCCACAGGGTCAACCCGGCGACGGTGAAGAGCAGGACCAGCCCCAGGGCGAGGAGCCCGGTCACCAGGTGGTGGCGCGCCGGAGTCACCGCGAGCTCCCGGGCGATCTCGAGCATGGAGGCCGGGCGCCGAGCCGGGTCTTTCTGCAGGCAGGCGGCCACCAGCTTCTCGAGCTTGCGCGGGGTGTCCTTGCGGAAGGTGCGCATGGGCGGCACCGGCTTCTCGATGTGCGCCATCATCAGGGAGGCGCGATCCGTCAGCTCGACGAAGGGGGTGCGGCCGGTGAGCATCTCGTACAGGATGATGCCGAAGGCCCAGATGTCCGTCGCCGGTCCCTGGGGCTCCTCCCGCCACTGCTCGGGGGCCATGTACCGGGGGGTCCCGCCCGAGGTGGCCCGGCTGCTCGCGCCGCTGTCCTGCCCCTCGCCCGCTGGGCCTCGACCCTTCGGGCCGGCGCCGGTGCTCGTCGAGGTGGCCAGCCCGAAGTCCATCACCACCGCGCCGCGCTGCGGGGTGAGCTGGATGTTGGCCGGCTTGAGGTCCCGATGGATGATGCCGGCCTGGTGCGCGGCGTGCATCGCCAGGGCGACCTCCATGCCGAGGCGACGCACGTCCGGCAGGGGCAGGCCGCCCTCGCGGGCGATGCGCGCGGCCAGGGACTCGCCCTCGAGGAACTCCATCGAGACGTACCAGATGCCCTCGCCCTGGCCCAGATCGTAGGTGCGCGCCAGCCCGGGGTGGCTGACGCCGTGGGCCGCCGCCACCTCGGCCCGCAGGGACTCGAGCTGCTCGGGATCGTCGTCGTGCAGCCCGCGCAGGGTCTTCAGCGCCACCGGCTCCTGCAGGAAGAGGTCGCGGGCCAGGATCACCTCGCCCATGCCGCCGCGGCCGAGGACCCGCTCCAGCAGGTACCGCCCGTGGAGCAGGTCTCCCGCACACCAGCTCCGAGGAACGGCGGGCGGGCGTGGCGGGGCTTCGTCCTCGTCGGGCTCGTCGTCGGGCTCGGCCGGCGCGGGCGTGGCGGCGGGTGAAGGTGGGGGCTGGTGCAAAGTCACTTTGGCCGCGGCCCCGACCCGGACCACCCGTCGGGCCGGGACGAGCTCGACACCGGCCGGTTGCGACGGCCTCCCGGGCGGAGGCGGCGCGGGGCCATCCAGCTCGGCGAGCAAGGCCGCCGGCAGACCGGTCATCAAGGCGGTCGGGGCATCTTGCCCGTCGTCCTCCTCCTCGGCCGACAGGTCGGTCCGGTCGGGCGATCCGGCTCGCTCGGGGGCGGGCGCTCGTCCGGCGGCCGGGGTGGCGGCGCCAGGACCGGGGGGGCGGCGGGCGGGGGAGCGTGGGTCGTTCATGGGTGCAGGATAACCGAGGTCGTCGGCCGCGCCCACCCCCTCTGCGCGGGGTCGGGCGTCAGGGTTCAGCCGTCGACGATCCGCCGCCGGGTCTGCCGGGCAGGGCCGCGCACGCCAGCGCCGAGGAGGAGCACCCCGAGCAAGCCCGCTCCCCCGAGGGCCAGCCCCGGCCCGAGCCCGGGCTCCGCGTAGCGCAGGAAGAGCTCGTGCCGTCCCGCGGGCGAGCGCAGCGCCATGCCGACACCGTTGGCGCGGCGGACCGGGGTCGGCTCGCCATCCAGCGTGGCCGTCCAGCCCGGGTAGTGGCTGGCCGCGATCCCGATCCACGCCGGGGCGGGCAGGTCGCAGCCGAAGCGCAGCTCGTCGGCGCCGGCGGGCAGGCGCTGGCAGCTCCCCCCCCCGGCTGCAGGCGGGGCAGCCGGGGGCTCCGGCCCGTCGCCGGGCTCGATCACGGCGAGGCGCCCGGAGAGCACGCGCCGATCCCGCAGCAAGCGGAGGGCTTCGGCGTGGCTGCTGGCCAGGAGCACGCCTTCCACGGGGCGGGCGAGGGGCAGCCGCCGCGTGTTGAGGTACAGGCCGAGGCCCAGCTCGGGCCAGGCCTGCAGCAGGTCGAGGCCGACCTCGGGCGGTGGGGGAGCCGTCAGCGGGAGCAGCAGGTGGCTCACCGCACACAGGTCGAGCACGGGCCGCTGGATCGTCGCGGTCGCCGCCCAGAAAGCTGCCCGCTGGCGCGTGGTCGAGGCGTCGTAGGCGTCCATGATCTCGACGCCGAACAGCCCGGCCGTGTTGGGGACCAGGGCCGCCCAGCGGACCCAGGCCAGCTCCTCGGCGGTGCGCTGGCCGAGCTGCAGGGCTTCGTGGCTCTGCTGGACCGCCAGCAGCCGGGGAGGGCCGTCCGGGGGAGCCGTGGCCAGGAGCTGGCGGGCCAGGGGTGGGGGACGAAGGTACAGTTCCGGGACGGTGGTGTGGATCTTTGGAACCAGGACCACCAGCAACTGGACCGCGAGCCCCCCCAGGGCGGCCGGCCCGAGCCAGGCGGGACGGCGGAGCAAGGGCAGCGCCAGCAGGGCCGCGCCGCCGACCAGGAGCAGGGTGGCCTCCTGCCAGGCGGCGGTCACGGTCTGCGTGGCCGTGGCGAGGGAGACCGTCGGCCGGAGCCGCTGCAGCGCCGTGGCGAGCTCTTCGGTCCAGAGCCCGAGCAGGGCCGTCCCCGTCAGCAGGAGGACCAGCCCGCCACCGGCGTGCCAGACCGCCGAGCCCCGCCGTGTCTCGGTCTGCAGCCGGTCGAACCCCAGCCCGGCCAGCAGCGGCACGCCCAGGGCGAACAGGGGGTAGTACTTGGCCGGGTAGCGGAAGAGGTCGGCCCCGGGGACCGCGTCGTGCCAGAGGGCGAACAGGGGCGTCGCCGGGCCGAGGGCGAGGGCCAGCCCGAGCCCGCTGGCCGTGAGCAGCGCCGCCCGCGGGCCGCGGGTCGCGGCCGGCCCGCCGAGGCCGGGGACCGCCAGCAGCAGCGTGAGCGCGCCGAGATAGGGCGTGATCATCCAGGGGGGCCGCATCACCGCTGCGCCCTCGCTGTCGAGGAAGAAGCCGAGGTAGCCGGGGTTGTCTGCGGGATCGCCGAACAGCCCCGGCACGAGGAGCTCGGCCAGCCGCCCGGGGTGGAAGGCCCAGTGGCTCGCCTCGTCCAGGGGGAGGCCGCCGGCCCGGGCGCTCTCCGGCAAGAGCCCCAGGGTCGGCAGGAGCTGGGGCGCGGCCAGAAGGAGGGCCAGCCCGCCCGCGAGGAGCAGCCAGCCCAGCGCCGCCCGCCACTGCTGCCGGATCCCCGGCTCCACGAGCAGCAGCAGCAGGGTCAGCAGCCCGGTGGTCCCCACCCCCTGCAGCTCGCCGGCCAGCAACTGGCAGCTCAGCGCGGCAGCCAAGAGGGCCGCCGGCCGGCTCCCGGGGGCCCGCACGACGCGAAGCGCCAGGGCGGCCACCAGGGGCGTCCAGGCCACGCCCAGCAGATAGACCCCGGACCAGGTCATGGAGACGAGGTAGCCGCCGGCGCCATGGCCCAGCGCGGCGAGGCTCGCGCCGCTCCGGCTCAGGCCGAGGGTCCGACCCAGGAGGAAGGTACCAGCGAGCGCGAGGAGCAGGTGGGCCACCAGGAAGCTCCCCACGCAGCCGGGCGCGGGCAGCAGCAGGAGCAGGTTGAGGGGATACAGGGTCCCGTTGCCCGGGTCTGCGAGGAAGGGCTTGCCCAGGTCGAGGGTCGGGTTCCAGAGGGGCAGATCCCCGGCGAGGACCCGGGCGCGCCACAGCAGGCGGGAGGGGTAGAACCAGAGCTGGGCGTCCTTCTGGAAGAAGACCCGCTCGCCGAGCCAGACCGGGAGGCTGAGCAGGGTCAGCCCGCCCAGCAGCCAGGGCAGGGGGTGGGCGCGCCAGCGGCGGTGCGGGGGAGTCGCGGCGCGGTCCCCGGGGGAGGGGGGCGGCGCGGCGGCCCGGGGTGGGGTCGCTGCGGGGCGCTGGGCGGGCGGGTCGCCTCCGGGCAACGGCCGCTAGCGGCAGCGCGGGGCCGGCGGCTGGAGGCGGCTCAGCCGGACGGGCTCCGGGGCCACGGGCGGGGTCGGGACGAGCTCGCTCTGCGGGCTGCCGCCGCCCAGCTCGAAGTCCAGGGCCAGCCCTTCGTTGCGCCAGGCGGCCGACTTCAGCTCGACCGTGTGACTGCCCCGGCCGAGCTTCAGTTGCGTCTTGCTGGAGACCGTCTTGGAGAACTCGAAGACCTGCCGGGTGAGCCCCAGGAGGTCCAGGGCCTGGGAGACGAGGGGCGGGCCGATGACCTCCTCCACCTGACCGCCCGTGAAGCCGACCTCGAGCCGGCCTCCCTCGAAGCTGACCTGGGGGGTGGCCGCGGCCCGCGCGTAGAGGCAGACACCCGTCTTGGCCGCGGTCGAGTCGGGGCGGCTCCAGAGGTGGGCCTTCAGGGGGCGGGTCCCGTCGACCCAGCCGACCCCGGCGAGGTAGTCGCCCTGGCCGTCGGCCTTGCCCTGCAAGGTGTAGCGTCCGGGGAGCTTCCCTTTGCCCATCGCCCAGTTGCCGAGGGCCAGGACCGTCTCGGAGGAGATGCTCAGGCGCAGCCGGTCCGGGGTCGTCGCGGTCGCGGCGGGGCGGGGGGCCTGGACGCCCCCGCTGGGCAAGCCGCGGGCCGCGAGGGTGGTGCGCGCGCCGACCAGCCAGCCCGTCGGTGCGCTCTGCAGGGAGATGCCGCTGATCGGCAGATCGGGGAGCTGCACCTCGAAGCGCGCCAGCTCGCCGAGGGGGGTGAGGAGCTGCCGTCGCACCAGGGTGTAGGCCTGCTGCGCCAGGGAGTCGACGCTGCGCTGGGCGATCGCCTTGAGCGCGGCGCGCGGGAAGAGGGGCCGCACCGCCGCGGGGAGCTGCGCGATCAGGGCGTCCGTCAGCCCATCCGCGGCGCCGACGTCGATCTTCGGGGCCACCTTCTCGAACAGGTCGGCCCGGATCGGCAGGGTCAGCCGGCGGGTCGCGGGGTCGAACTGCACGGGCGACACCGCCCCCAGCGCCAGGCCGAACACGCCCTTCCCTTCCCGCTGCAGGTCGAGGTCGAGGTCGAGCTGCGCGGCCGAGTCCTTCTGCAGGGTGGCCCGCAGGCTCCGGGCTTTGATCCCGAACCCGCCGACGTGGCGGGCGACGTCACCGAGCTCGGGGAGCTGCACCCCGACCACGGGCAGGGCCGCGATGGCCTGCTCGAAGGTCCGCCGGAGCAGCCGGTCGGGGATCTCGAGCTGCAACTGGGGGCGCTGGTCGGGAGGGGGCGCCTCGAGCCGCTGGACGAAGGACGCCCGGTGCGAGGACACCTGCTGGCAGGTCGCCGCGCAGCCGGCGAGCCCGCCGGCCGTGCTCGGCAAGAGCAGGGCGAGGATCAGCCCGAGAAGCGGGAGCTGGCTGGCGCTCGCCGGCCGACGAGGGGCTGGCTGAGAGACGCTGGCGATCATCTGGACACCTCCGCGTGGGGACTCCCTCCTCCTGTACCCTCAAACTCCCCTCCGGCGCTAGTCCCTCGTCACCGCGGAGACGACCGGTCGAGCCTCTGGTGGCGATCGGCCTCCGCGCCGTTCCAGGGCAGAGTGCCGGCGCGGAGACCGGCACCCACCCGAGCAACTGACCGAGACCCCGGTGTCGAGGTGCTGGCGGTCCCTCGTTTGGGGAGCCTGCCGCTGGCTTGACTTCGGACGGAGGAGGACCCAAGAATTCAGATCAGAGGAAGAGATGACGATCTGCGCTTCAGTCGGCACGAGCCGGCTCCGCAACAGCGCGCTGGCCGGCCAGGAGGCCGCCCGCCAGGCGCGCGCCCGCCAGGGGCCGGGCTCGCCGCGCCTGGTGTTGCTCTTCGCAACCATCGGCTACGACGCGTCGGCCCTGCTCGAGCGGGTGCGGGCCGAGTTCCCGGGCGTGCCGCTGCTCGGTTGCTCCGCGGAGGGCACGATCGCCGAGGGCTGGAGCGACGAGAGCCCGTTCTCGGTCCTGGTGCTCGCGCTCGGCGGCGACCTCGAGGTCGAGACCGGCTGCGTGACCGGGCTACAAGCCGACTCGTTTCGTGCCGGGACCCGCATCGCGGAGCAGGTCGGCGCCCGGCGCCGCTCCTCCAGCCGGCTGCTGCTCCTCTTTCCCGACGGGATCACCCTCAACGCCACCCGCTTCTTGCAGGCGCTCGCCTCCCTCGCACCGCTGCCGGTGTTCGGGGGCGCGGCGGGCGACAACTGGAAGCTCAGCCGCTCCTGGCAGTGCCTCGATGACCGGGTCCTGACCGACGGCGCAGTCTGGGCGCTGCTCTCCGGCGATTTCGCCGTGTGCTCGGCCTTCAACCACGGCTGCGTGCCCATCGGCGAGGAGCTCACCGTCACGCGGAGCGAGGGCAACCGGATCCAGGCGATCAACGGCCGCCCGGTCATCGAGTTCCTCCAGGACTACATGCTGGTCCACCCCGCGGGGGGGCAGAGCAGCACGCTGAACATCGCCATCGGCTTCGCGGCGCCCGGCTTCTTCCAGGAGCACGACCGCGACTACGAGTTTATGATCACCCACCTCGTCCTCACCGAGGAGCAACGCCAGGGTGGGTTCATCACCGTCTTGCCGGAGCTCCCCGCGGGGACGAGGATCTGGTTGGTCCGGCGAGACCCCGAGGTCATGCACCGGCGGGTCGACGACCTCGCCGTGGCCTTGCAGCGCTCACTCGCCGGGCGAACCCCCGGGGTGGTGCTGCACTTCGACTGCTCGGGCCGGGGGCGGGCCGTCTTCCGGGAAGAGCAGATCCACGCCCATCTGCGGCGGCTACAGGAGCAGACCGGGGTCGGCCTCCCCTGGGGGGGCTTCTACACCTACGGTGAGCTGGCCTCGGTAGGCGGGGTCCCCTGCTTCCACAACTACACGGCCGCGCTCGTCGCGCTCGTCTGAGGTCGCGGCGCGCTTGCCCCGCTTTGGGGGATGTGATCTACTGAGGGCACGGCTGCGCACGAACTCTCGCGAGGAAGGTAGGGATGCCCAGCCCGCTCCCCTGCGACGACTCTTGGTGAGCACTGGTGGACGAGCAACAGACCCTACCGGACCCGGCCACGCAGCAGCAGGAGCTCGCCGCGGCGCGCGAGGAGGTGCTGCGGCTGCGGGAGGTCGTCCGTCAGCTCGTGGTCACCGAGCAGGAGCTGCACACCACCAACCTGCGCATCGACGCGCAGGCCCGGCTCCACCGGCGCCTGGCCGAGGTCGCCGTCCAGCTCGTCGAGGTCCGGGAGCTCCTCGACCTCGCGCGTCTTGCGGTCCGCTTCGCCGTCTACGATCTCGGCTTCGAGGCGGCGTTCTTCATCGGCACTGCGCCGGGGGGCGAGGGGCTGCACATCCTCGCCGCGGACGGCCCCCAGGACGAGGCCACCCTCGCGGGCTACGGGGCGCTGACCTTCTCCGTCCGCCTGCTCCTGCCGGTGGCCGGCGTCCAGAGGCGGCTGCTCTACCCCCAACCGCGCGCCCCGCGGGAGGTCACCGGCCTGGCTCGGACCCTCGGCCTCGCCGAGCTGGTCCTCCTCCGGCTCGACACCGCGGCGCCGGGGGTCGCGGCCTGCCTCGTCGTCGGCAACTCCACCATCGGCTCCGACCTCTTCAGCCCCGTCCAGCCGCACACCGTCCCGGTCGAAGGGCTCGCTCAGCTCGCGGGCCAGCTCTCCGCAGCCCTCCGCGCGGTCCAGGCGTTCCGCTCGTTGATGGACCAGCACCGGCTGCTCGCGGAGAGCGAGGCTCGCTTCCGCACCCTCTTCGACTCGATCAACGACGCCCTGTTCGTCTACGACGCGGTCACCGGCGACGTCGTCGACGTCAACCGGCGGGTCACGGAGGTGTACGGCTACACCAAGGAGGAGGCGGTCCTGCTCAGCGCGGGCGACCTCAGCTCGGGGCTCCCCCCGTGCGACCGGGCGGAGGCGCTCCGGCGGCTCTCCCTGGCCCTCAGCGAGGGCCCCCAGCTCTTCGAGTGGACGGCGCGGGACAAGCAGGGTCGCTGCTTCCCCGTCGAGGTGAGCATGAAGCGGGCCCGACTCGGGCAGGCCGAGCGGATCCTCGCCTCGATCCGCGACATCGCCGAGCGCAAGCGCCTCGAGCAGGAGCTGCTCAAGACGCGCAACCTGGAGTCACTGGGCGTCCTCGCTGGGGGAATTGCTCACGATTTCAATAACTTGTTCTCCGTGCTGCTGGGCAATGTCTCCCTCGCCCGGGAGAAGCTGGCCCCCGGGCACCCGGTCCAGCCGCTCCTCGAGGCCGGGCTGCACGTCATCGACCGGGCCCAGGGCCTGAGCAATCAGATGCTCACCTTCGCCCGCGGGGGCGTGCCCTTGAAGCGCTCCCTCTCCCTGGAGCAACTGGTGCGGGAGTCCGCGGGGTTCGTGCTGCACGGCGCCAACGTCCGCCTGGAGATCCACGCCGAGCCGGGGCTCCCCCTGGTCGAGGCCGACCCCGCGCAGCTCTCCCAGGTGGTCCAGAACCTGGTCCTCAATGCAGATCAGGCGATGCCGGCCGGCGGCGTCGTCGAGATCGGGCTGCACGCGCTCGGGGCCGCGGCGCCGCGCTCCCGGGAGCTGCCCTCCGGGCCGCTGCTGTGCATCACGGTCACGGACGAGGGCGTGGGGATCCCCGCCGAGCTGCTGCCGCGCCTGTTCGATCCGTTCTTCACCACCAAGCCCACGGGGCATGGTCTGGGCCTGTCCTCGGTCTACTCCATCGTCAAGCGGCACGGTGGGGCGGTGCAGGTCGCCTCCGTGCCGGGCCAGGGCTCCACCTTCACCGTGTGGCTGCCGGCCGCCTCGCCCGAGGCCCGCGTGGAGTCCCCGGCCACGGTGGACGACCACGGTCCGGCGGGCGCGTCCGGGAGCCGGGCCCGCATCCTGCTGATGGACGACGAGGAGCTGCTGCGCCAGGTCGCAGCGGCGATGATCGGTCACCTCGGCCACCAGGTCGTGCTCTGCAAGGACGGCCACGAGGCGCTGCACCTGTACCGTGAGGCCCGGCAGGCCGGCAACCCCTTCCAGCTCGTGATCCTCGACATGACCGTGCCGGGGGGGCTGGGCGGGCGGGAGGCGGCCGCGGCCATGCTGCAGGAGGATCCCGGCGCGCGGATCGTCGTCTCCAGCGGCTACTCGGTCGACCCCTGGATGGTCCGGCCAGACCACCATGGCCTGGCCGGCGTTCTGCCCAAGCCCTACGACTTCGGCAGCCTCTCCCGGCTGCTGGCCGGCTTGCTCCCCCCGCCCCCCTGAGCCGAGCGTGCCTCCCGGAGGCCCCACCGAGGGTCGGCGCAGAAAAATGAAAAAGAGGGCTTGCAGATCCGGTGGGAGGTAGTAATCTTGTTTTCAGCTTTGCTCAGTTCGGACACGGAGCAGTCAGGGAACCCCCCCGTCACCGCACCAACGAAGAGAGCAAAAGAGCCGTCGCTCGCCTGGTCGAGTCGGCGGCGAGCCGGCAGGCCCGGAGGTCGGCCGGTTTCCAGCAGAAGCTGCACGAGATGGTGCGGCGCATACGGAGAGAGCGGAAATGTCGAAGAAACTGTTCGTGGGCGGTCTGAGCTGGGATACTACCGATGAAGGCCTGCGCAAGGCGTTCGTGCCTTTCGGCGAGGTTACCGAGGCCAAGGTGATCACCGATCGTGAGACCGGTCGCTCCCGCGGCTTCGGCTTCGTGACCTACGCCGAGGAAGGCGAGGCCACCAAGGCCATGGCCGAGATGAACGGCAAGACCCTCGATGGCAAGAGCATCAAGGTCGACGAGGCCCAGGACCGTGGTCCCCGCACTGGCGGCGGCGGCGGCGGCGGCCGTGATCGTGACCGCGGTGGCTACGGCGGCGGCCGTGGCGGCCGGGATCGCTGGTAGTTCCAGCCCCCGTCTGGCGTCGGGCGTCTGACGCCCGGTGATCAGCTTCAGAGCCGCCTCGAACCCTGCGGGGAGTCGAGGCGGCTCTGCTCTTTCTTGCCCCTGCCCCCACGCTCTTCCCCGGCCGGCGAGGGGGGGCGCCGCGGCGCGCGGCCGCTCCCGCCCTCATCGCCGGCAGCGTCTTGCCTTTCTCCGACGGTTCTTCCTACAATCAGCCCGTTCGTCGGCGTCCACCGGAGGTCTGGATCATGAGTTCGCAGGAGATGCGCGAGTTCCTCGAGGCCTTGTGCAAGCGGCTCGCCCAGCGCGCCGTCGGTCCCCTGGCCGCCGGGGTGCTGGCGGGGGCCGCGCTCGCGGGGCCGGGCTGCCTCGCGGACGGAGACGAGGAGCAGGTGCTGTACGGGGCGCCCGTGGAGACGGAGTGCTTCGACGGCCTGGACGACGACGCCGATGGTCGGATCGACTGCCTGGACGACGATTGTGCGGACCAGTGTACGGTCGAGTACGCCGGGCCCTTCGAGATCTGCGACGACGAGCAGGACAACGACCTCGACGGGCAGATCGACTGCCTGGACTCCGACTGCGCCGGGGCGGAGGCCTGCGCACAGCCCCTGTACGCCGCGCCCGAGCAGGACTGCGCCAACGAGCGGGACGACGACCAGGACGGCAAGACGGACTGCGAGGACCCCGACTGCGCGGAGGCGGAGGCCTGCGCGCAGCCCCTGTACGCCGCGCCCGAGCAGCTCTGCGCCGATGGCGTGGACGACGACCTGGATGGCAAGACCGACTGCGCAGACCCCGACTGCGAAGACTTCTGCACGGTAGAGTATGCCGCGCCCTTCGAGATCTGCGCCGACGGCGAGGACAACGACCAGGACGGCAAGACCGACTGTGCAGACCCCGACTGCGACGATTTTTGCACGACCGAGTACGCCGCGCCCTTCGAGATCTGCGCCAATGAGCTGGACGACGACCAGGACGGCATGACCGACTGTGCGGACGCGGACTGCGCGGAGTTCTGCAACACGGACTACGCCGCGCCCTTCGAGGTCTGCGCCGACGGCGAGGACAACGACCAGGACGGCAAGACCGACTGCGCGGACGCGGACTGCGCGGAGTTCTGTAACACGGATTACGCCGCGCCCTTCGAGGTCTGCGCCGACGGCGTGGACAACGACCAGGACGGCAAGACCGACTGCGCGGACGCGGACTGCGCGGAGTTCTGTAACACGGATTACGCCGCGCCCTTCGAGGTCTGCGCCGACGGCGAGGACAACGACCAGGACGGCAAGACCGACTGCGCGGACCCCGACTGCAGCGATTTCTGCACCACCGAGTACGCCGCGCCCTTCGAGGACTGCGCCGACGGCGAGGACAACGACCAGGACGGCAAGACCGACTGCGCGGACCCTGACTGCGCCGAGCACGAGGACTGCGTCGGGATCCTCTACGCCGCCCCGGAGACGGACTGCTTCGACGGTGAGGACAATGATCGCGACGGCGCGGTCGACTGCCTCGACGAGGACTGCCGCGACGTGTGCGGTGTCGAGCTGTACGGCGCACCCGTCGAGGTGTGCGCCGACGGGATCGACAACGACCGTGACGGCAAGATCGATTGCGATGACCCCGACTGCAGCGCCTTCTGCTTCGCCGAGTACGCGGCGCCGTTCGAGGACTGTGGCGACGGGCGGGACAACGACCAGGATGGCCGGATCGACTGCCTCGACGAGGACTGTCAGGGGACCGAGGCCTGCACCAAGGGCTGCACGACGCACACCGAGTGCGCCGAGGACGAGATCTGCGATGTCGAGGTGATCCTCTCGATCCTGCCCATGGAGCCCCGGGGCGTGTGCGTGCCCGCGACTCCCTGCGACGGCGAGGAGGACTGCCAGGAGGGCGAGACCTGTCGCGCCAAGCGGCAGTGCCCCGAGGGGATGTTCTGCGTCATGCCCGCCGAGCCACCGGACACCTACTGCATCCCGGACTGAGCCGGCGCCGTGTTGCCTGACGCCGTGAGGCGGGGCATCGAACAGTGCAATCAAAACTATCCGTCGCCAGCGGACGAAATGGGCGGGTGGGACGGTGCTCCGCGTCCGGCGCCGCTCCCGGGTGAACCGTTGAACAAGCCGAAATGATAGGAGATTCTCCTTTTTCTCGGCTCTTCGTCGGGCTCGAGGTCACCCGCCGCTGCACCTCGCGCTGTCCGCACTGCTACACGGCCTCCTCGCCCACGGCCTCCCAGCCCGATCCTCCCGGCGAGACCCTGGGGGCCCTGTGCGAGGCGCTCGCCCGTGCCGGCGTGCGCAAGGCGGCGTTCTCCGGCGGTGAGCCCCTGCTGCGCGCCGACCTGGAGCCGGTGATGCGGCGTGGGATGGCCGCGGGGCTGCGCGGGTTCGGGCTGGTGACCAACGGCCACCTGCTCGATCGCGCCCGAGCGCAGTCCCTGCGCCGGGCCGGGCTCGGCTCGGCCCAGGTGAGCATCGACGGGGCCGACGCGGCGGACCACGTGGCGGTGCGAGGCGGCTCGCCCGCGGACTACTACCAGGCCCTGCGCGCGGTGCGGCTGCTGCGCGAGGCCGGAGTCATGGTGCAGATCGCCGCGCTCGTCACCCCCCGCAACATCGTGCGCTTCGACGAGCTGCTGCGGCTGGCCGAGGCCCTCGGCGTGGACAGCCTGCGTTTTTGCTCCTTCGTCCCGGCGGGCCGGGCGGCCGCCCCCGCGGTCCGGCGTCGGCTCCAGGCCTCGCCCGAACAGCTCGATCTCTTCATCACCCGCTTCCGGGCCGCGGCCCGGGACGAGGGCTACCCCTGCCGGCTGCTCCTGGACCACGGGATCGGTCCGTGGGCAGAGGACGGGCGCTTCACCTGCGTGGCCGGCGAGCGGGTCGCCTACGTCACCGGGGACGGGCGGCTGTATCCCTGCCCGGGGCTGCTCTTCCCGCCCTTCGCCCAGGGCTGGCTCTTCCGGTCGGCCGCCCCCGGGGAGCCGCCGACGGTCGCCGCCGATCTGGTGGAGCAGCTCGGGGCGCTCTCCACCTCCCCGGCGCGCCGCCTCCCGCGAGCGGACCTCGCGGCACCCTGCGGGACCTGCCCCAGCACGAGCTGCTCGGGCGGCTGTCGCGGCGCGGCCTTCGCGGCCACGGGCGAGGTGACCGGCGCTCCCTCCTACTGCGCGGTGGCGCGCGCCCGGCACGCGGAGCCGGCCTCGTGACGAGGGGTCAGGGGAGCACCTGCAGCGGGAACTGCTGCCATGAGACGCCGCCTCGACCGTCCCAGGCCAGCACCACCAGGGTGAACCGGTCCCCGGCCGCCAGGTCCGTGGGGGCGTCCCAGGCCGAGTCCCGATCCCCCAGGTCCGCGGCGAGGCTGGTGGTGTCGGCGACGATCCCGCCACCGTCCGCGAGCCAGGACCAGTAGCGGCTCTCCAGCCGCGCCACCTCGCCGCCCGTGGCCTGCAGCCCCGGGACGGTGACCTGCTCGCCGCAGCTCTTGATGATCAGGTACGGCTGCTGGTGCTCGGCTTCCGGCGGCACGGGGCGCAGCTTGATCCGCTCGCCGCGCCGGACCGGGATCGGCCCCTCGCCCGACCACTCGCCGTTGGGGGTCAGCAGGGCCGGGGGCTCGGGGTTGTCGTTGCGGCCGCAGGGGTCCGCGGTCGGCGAGTCCGCATCGCACAGGCGCGGGCTGCGGAACGGCCGCCCCTGCTCCGCCTCGGGGATCGTCGCGGGGTCCGGGCGGATGAGCAGCCGCTTGTTGGCGGTGGCCGTGGCGCCGTCGGGGAGCCCGACCCGCAGGCTGACGGTCAGCCGCAATCCCGCGAGCCACAGCTCTCGCCCGCCCCGGTCGATCCGCTCCTCCTCCGGGAGGGCCGGGCAGAAGGAGGCCGGGGCGTCGAAGCTGGGGAGCGGCGAGGCCAGCAGGGTGGCGGTCGGCGCGTGGCCGAGGTCGATGGCCGTGTCGCCCAGGGAGATCCCGGCCAGCGGGTCGCTCTCGCCGCTGGCGGCCAGCTCCAGCACCTCGTCCAGGGTCAGGGTGTGGGGCAGGTCGAAGCACGAGCTCTCCGTCGTCTCGGCGGCGCTCGCCCCCAGGCCGCCGCCGAGGAGGTTGGCGGTGAGCAGGCAGGCCCGCCAGGCGTACTCGGGCGTCGGCCGGTCCCCCGCTTCGTTCGCGGGGACCCAGACCAGGGCCTCGGCCGTCACCGTCTCCAGGGGGCGGGCCTCGGGCGGGGTCAGGCGGATCGCGAGGATCCGCAGCTTCTCGAGCTTGCTCGCCGGCTCGAAGTCGACGCCGCAGCCGGTCGACACCCCGAGCAGCAGCAGGCTGGCGAGCCACGTCACCGGTCGTCGCGTCATGGCTAGAACTCCCCCTTGACGCCCAGGGACGGGAAGATCGGGATGCCCGTGACCCCCCCCGACTGCGAGTAGTCGTAGTTGTAGACCGTGAACTCGGTGTTGGCGGAGTTGTACAGGTTCAGCAGATCGAGGTAGGCGGTGAGCTTCCAGCGGTCGAACAGCCACAGCCGGTCGACGCGCAGGTCGAGCTGGTGGAAGAGGGGCTCCCGCGCCTCGCCGGGCCGGCCGAAGATCGGCGAGTAGTCGCCCGTGTCCGCGTCGAGGACCCCGCCCAGGATGGGCGTCGTCGGGATGCCCGAGGTGAGCTGGAACTTCAGCCCGACGTTCCAGCGGGCGCTCAGGGCGTACGAGGCGACCGCGGTGAGGATGTGGGTCTGGTCCAGGGCGAACAGCGTCCAGGGGCGCCCGGGGTCCTGCCGCTCGGCGCGGGAGAGGGTGTAGGCGATCCAGCCGAAGAAGCCGTGGTGAGGGCGGTGGCGCAGCAGCAGCTCGAGTCCGTAGGCCCGCCCCCGGGCCTCGCTCGAGTAGCCCTGGGCCCCGGTGGCCAGGCCGTCGGTCTCGGTGGATTCGGCCCGATGGAGCTGATTGCGATAGTCATTGTAGAAAAATGACGCATCTATGTCGAAATATTCCAGTGGTTTGCTTTCGATTCCGACCGAGTACTGGACTGCATAGGGGGCCTCGACATCGTCCGGGCTGCCGAAGTTGCTGTCGGTCTGCTGACCGATCTCGAGCTGGTGGAACAGGCCGATCCCTCCCTTGAGGCTGAGGGTCTCCAGGAGCTGGTGGCGGACGATCAGGCGTGGATCGACGACGAAGCGGGTCCAGTCCTCGTAGTGGAAGACATCGGCACGCAGCCCGGGGATCAGGGTCAGCCGGCCGAACTCCAGCTCCAGGGAGGCGTAGGCCGCGGGCGCGAAGGCCTGCCCGTCGAAGGAGTAGCCGAGGCGACCCTCCTGGGGATCCTCGCCGCTGCCCCAGGGATGGGGCCAGTCGGTCCAGTTCTCGAGGCTGCCGGCGATGTCCATCTCGGTGTCGAGCCAGCTACCGTCCAGCTCGACCCCCGCGTGGAGGGTCAGCCGGTCCCGGCGCAGGGGCAGGGTCAGCTCGCCGCGCAGCGTGCCCTCCCAGAGGTCGACCTCGGCGAGGCTGCTGTCCGCGACGAGCTCGACCGTGTCCACGCCGCCCTTGAGGGAGAGCTCCAGCTTGCCGCCGTCTCCTACCGGGCGGAGCAAAGACGCGTGGACCCGATGGAAGCGGATCCCCATGGCGGCCTCCATGGCGCTGCCGGGGTCGTCCTGGGTCTCGGGTTCGTAGTTGAAGTCGAGGGTGTCGGAGGAGCCGAAG
Source organism: Myxococcota bacterium (assembly GCA_034005005.1). Lineage (GTDB taxonomy): Bacteria > Myxococcota_A > JAVEVO01 > JAVEVO01 > JAVEVO01 > JAVEVO01. The sequence goes on along the minus strand of JAVEVO010000052.1, from coordinate 4,236 downwards.
AGGGTCAGCTTACCGCGCCAGGAGCCCCCCAGCCGGCTGCTGCCGACGAGCTGATAGTCCCAGTAGCGCGGGCTGACCGCGTTGGTGAACAGGGGCAAAAACAGGTCGAAGTGGCTGCGGCGGAACGCAGCGGTGACCTGCTGCTCCTCGCCCAGGGGGACCTTGACCAGCGCCTCCACGTCGAGGAGGTCGAGGCTGACCAGGCCGTGCACCTGCTCCCCCGGCTCCGCGTCCTTGGTGCGGGCGGTGACGAGCCCGGCTTGCTTCCGGCCGAAGCTCACCGGGAAGTTGCCGGGGTAGAAGTCGATGCTCGAGACCAGCTCCGCCTGGAAGACCGCCGGCCCGGAGAGGAAGTGGTACAGCAAGGGCACCTCGTGGCCATCGATGAAGAAGCCGGTGTCCGCGGGGGCCGAGCCACGCACGATGAGGAATCCGAGGCCGAAGGGGGTGCGGCCGACCCCGGGGAGGGCCTGCACCACCCGGAAGGGCTCGCCGAAGGTGCCCGGCACCTTGACCAGCTCCACGCTCTGCAAGGTGGTGCGGGTGACGGTCTTCGCCGGGCGGGAGGCGGTGACCACGGCGCGGTAGTGGCTGGTCGGCTTCGCCTCGGCATAGTAGGTGGCGTCGAGCACCTCGTTGGCGCCGACCTCCTCGGTCGTCGAGTAGGGCAGCAGGTCGGGGTGGAGCAGGCGCAGGGTGTGGCGGCCGGGAGGCAGCGCCAGGGCGAACCGGCCGTCCGCGTCCGTCTCCGCGGTGAGCTCCAGCTCGGCCACCTGCACGCCGACCCCCGGCCAGGGCTCCCGGCTCCCTCGCCGCAGCACGCGCCCCCGCAGGGTCGGTGGGGTCGCGGCCGGGGCCGCATCGGCCTCCGGCGTCGTCGCGGTGTGGGTCGTGGCTGGCGCGGGCGTCGGCTGCGTCTCGAGCACGAAGCGGTAGGTGAAGCGGATCGTCACCGGCACCGGCTGCCCCTCGACGGTCGCCGGGGTGAAGCCGAGCTGGCGGGCCGCCGCGACCGCGGCCTCGTCGAAGCCGTCTCCTGCGGGCGCCAGCACGGTCACCTCTTGCACGGCCCCCTGGGCGTCGAGGGCGAGCTGGAGGACGACCGCGGCCTCCTGCCCCGCGGCCTGGGCGGCCGGGGGGTAATCCGCGTGAACGAAGCGGGTGAGCTGGGGGGGGACGAGGGTCGGCGGGAGGGCCGGGGCGGGCGCGGCGGCCGGCGCCGGGGCGGGCGCGGCGGCTGGCGCCGGGGTGGGCGCGGCGGCTGGCGCCGGGGCGGGCGCAGCGGCGGGAGCCGGGGCGGGCGCGGGCGGGGGCGCGTCCGGCAGCGGCTGACCCGCGCCCGGCGTCGGGAAGAGCAGCAGGCCGGCGAGGACCGAGACGACGAGGTGGAGCGGGGGACGGGCGCGACGCAAGCTCGGCTCCTGGCTTCAGAATCCCGCCGACAATATGGCCCCGGGCGGCCTCCGGCGGAAGGGCCTTTCGCGGTGGGCGGTGGCTGGACTTCTGGCGGCCGCGCTGGTAGCGTGGAGGTGTCGTCCACGGGCAGCCCCACGGCGGCCCGACCGGTCCCGTCCTGCTACTCACGAGGCGTCCCGCCAGGTCGCGGGCCGCCTCCGGGAGGCCGCCGGTGAGCTCGAACCTTCGTCCTGGCTCCTTCTTCGTCCTCTCGCTGCTCCTCCTCCCGTCCGGTGCGGCGCGTGCCGAGGGCGCGGCGGTCGAGATCAACGCGACGCGTGCCCTGGCGGGCGGCGTGACCCCGGGGGATCTGCCCGGCTATCCGGTGACCATCAGCCAGCCGGGCAGCTACCGGCTCACGGGCCCCCTGACGCAGCCCGACGCCAGCACCCGGGTCCTCGACATCACCGCCAACGGCGGGGTGGTGACCCTCGATCTCGGGGGATTCGGCTTGCAGGGCAGCAACTCCTGCCAGGTCTCGGCCGAAGGTACCATCACCTGCCCGCAGACCACCGACAAGCCGGGCGCGGGTGCCGGCATCGGCAGCAATGGCAACTCGGCCCTGGTGGTCCACGACGGGGCGATCGACGGCATGGCCGGCGACGGCATCGCGGTCATCGGCTCCCGACCGGCCCGGATCGCCCGCGTGATGGTCTTCAACAGCGGTCGCAACGGCATCGCGCTGGCGGGCGAGCTGTCGGTGATCACCGACTGCACCATCGATCGGGCCGCGGCCGGCGGGATCGTCGTCGCCGAACGCTCGATCGTCACCGGGAACACGATCAATGCGACCAACTCCAACAGCATCATGGCAGAGGATGGCTCGATCGTCGACGGAAACGCGGTTTCATCGTCCAGAATGACCTGCATTCAGTGCCTGAATGGGTGTCAAATCAAAGAAAACACCATTTTTTCCTGCAAAAATTACGGAATCTGGAGCGAAGGGAGCCGGGTCGTCGACAACAACATCCGACGCACGGCCAAGGGGATGCACCTCGGCGGCAGCTCCGCGTCGGGCGGCAACCTGATCCAGGAGAGCTCCGTCGGCGCCTTCGACGCCGGCTTCCGCGGCTTCCCCCTCGCGCCCGACGGCTGCGGCACCGGCACGGCCCCGGCCGGGACCTGCCCCTAGTACCTCGACACAGCGAAGATGACCGGTCGAGCTTCGGGGGGCGACCGGCCTCCGCACCGGTCGCGCAGGTGCCGACCTGTCGGCCGGCACCCACCAGAGCAACTGATCAGAATCCCTGTGACGGGGTACTAGTCGGAATCCATTGCCCGATCTGCCTTTCTGGTGGCGACCGGCCTCCGCGCCGGTCGCTTGGCTTCCTTGCTCGCCAGGTCCTGGATCAGCAGGGGCGGGAGGCTGGTGCCGGCACGGAGGCCGGGACCCACCGGTCCAGAGGAGACGTCTCCGCCCCGGGCTCAGTCCCAGCGACTCACCAGCTCGAGCTGCCAGGTCTCGAGGTGGCCCGTCTCGTCCGCGGTCGCGTCCCAGACGCGCAGCATCCAGGCCCCGTTGACGGTGTCGTCCATGGGGAAGCCGGGCACCACGTCGTGGAAGTGCAGGTTCGCCTCCGGGGGGTCGGCCGGGAGCGGGACCGGGACGACCTGGCCGTTGGGGTCGGTGAGCTCCGCGCGCAGATCCGCGGGGCGGGGGTGCGTCACCACCAGGTCGAGGACGATGTCCGTGGGCACGGTGGCGAGGCCGCGCACGACGGCCACCGAGGTCACGCCGTTCGCGGACGCGTCGGGGATCGCCAGGTCGCCGAAGCCGGCGAAGGTCCCAGCCATCCAGGCGGGGACGCAGAAGCCCTCGGCCAGGTGGCTGCTGCCCGCGCAGACCAGGTCCGCGGCGCACGCGGTGTCGGACGTGCAGGAGGCGCCCTCACCGGGCAAGGCGGTCGTGTCCCGGCAGAAGCCGAAGTCGTCCACCACGTCCTGGGGACGGCCGATGCAGCGCAGGCCTTCCCCGCAGAGGCGCGCGTCGTCGCACTCCGCACCCGCGGTGCCGGGCTCGGGGCCCGGATCGTCCTGGCAGTGGCGTCCGAGGTCGTCGAAGGTGTCCTGCGGGAACGCGATCCACTCGGGGGTGAGGTCGAACGCGTCGGTCCCATCCACGTCGCCGTGACGGATCTCGCAGCGTCGGCGCAGGGTGCTGTTGGCCGCGCTCAGGCCCTCACCGGTCCAGGCATCGCCCGGGTCGAGGCCGACCTGGCCGAACACGTCGTGGACCTGGTCGCCGCAGCGCAGCACGAGCGCGTCGTTGCCGTTGAAGCCCAGCGCATTGTGGGCCGCGCGCTGATCACAATGGGCCTGGCCCCCGTCGTCGAGCTGGGCGTGGCAGACCACCCAGGTCCCGCCTGCGACGACGACCCCCGCCAGCGCCAGCTCGTACTCGGAGCTCCCGCCGTTGGTGGAGTTGAAGATGACGCAGTCCTGGGCCGCGAGGTCGATGTCCGCGTCGGACGTGTTGAAGATCTCGAGGGCCTTGTTGAGGCTGGAGCCCTCGACGTATTCACTGAAGAAGAGGCCCCCCGCCTCGCCCTCGCCCTCCGCACCCTCGCCCTCGCCCTCCGCACCCTCACCCTCGCCCTCCGCACCCTCACCCTCGCCCTCCGCACCCTCACCCTCGCCCTCCGCACCCTCACCCTCGCCCTCGCCTTCACCCTCGCCCTCCGCACCCTCACCCTCGCCCTCCGCGCCTTCACCCTCGCCCTCGCCCTCGCCCTCGCCCTCGCCCTCGCCCTCGCCTTCACCCTCGCCCTCGCCCTCGCCTTC
>JAVEVO010000051.1:0-41156 GCA_034005005.1 Myxococcota bacterium | reverse complement strand
AGAGTTCGCAGAGAAAAGTGCTCAGCTGGCTGAGCCCTCTGCGGCTCTGCGGCTCTGCGAGAAAATTCTTTTCGTGCGGGGAGTTGTGCCAAGGCCTCGCTGCTCGCTCACCGGGATGATCTGCACCCGTCTCAAAAGATGTGATCAATGATGAGCCTCCCCCTGCGGGGGAGGGGGTTCGGGGGACGTGACTGGCGCGGCCGGGGCATCCCTTGGTGGGTTTGATGGTTCCTTTTTGATTCTTGATGGTGAAATCTTGTTTGGAATAAGATATTACAATACTAGCAAATGCTAATTATTTATTAAGTTGGCATGATATCTGAATACTGATTTATATGTGTTTCTGACGATGATTTAATAGTTAAATATCGATCTGAAATCTATATATACTGATGGTTTGGTGATACATATTTATGATGAATCATGTTTTTTTGTGTGTTTTGCTTGACAATTTGATTTTTGTGTGGACCGAAAAGATCTATTGATCGTTTTAATCGAATTTTGTTACATAAAATGGATCTTTCTCGATCAATCTACAATCGAAATGGCTCATTTGGTGAAAGATAGGTGGATCGATTGGGCAGGGGCGGAGGACTATTCCGGCGGGGGGGGCTCGTTGAAGAGCTCCTCCTGGTCCTGGCCGACGGGGCCCTCGAGGCGGGGGGAGCAGGAGCGCAGGACCTCGTAGGCGACGCGGTTGCCGTACTGCGCGCTGCGCGAGAGGGAGGAGTAGCTCAGGAAGGGGATGGCCGCGGAGTGCTTCTTGCTGTCGGGGACCGACTCGCGGTGGTAGCGGTTGGCCGCGATGTCGTGGAGCAGGGCCGCGAGCGCGGCGTCGCCTGCGCCGCTGGTGTTGGAGAGTACTTCGGGACCACCAAGGTAGGGGTGGATGTGACTATAGATCGGTAGCGGCTGGAGGCAGTCCCGGCGTCGTACCAGCCGGCTGAACTCCCAGCGGTTGTACTCGGGGATCGTCTTGGAGCGGACCGACTCCCGGGTCGCCCGCTTCACCGACTCGTCCGTGTGGCCGGCCAGGGTCAGGCCCCGCGCCCCCTCCGTGAGGACGACCACGTCCACCCACTCGAGCAGTCGCTGGGCCGCGAGGAGGGGATCCACCTCGTCGGTGAGGGCCTCGGCCTCCCGGGCGTTCATCGCGGCGATCGTCACGTAGGACTTCAGGACCGCGATCAGCTCCTCGCGCATCCGCCGCACCAGGGAGGCGGTGCCGAGGCCAAAGGCGACGGGGACCCCGGCCTCGTGGGCGAGCTGCATGAGCCGCATGGCGGCGCCGGCAATGGGCCGCTGGGGATCCGCGAGGCAGTACAGGGAGGTCAGCACCAGAGCCGCTCCCTGGACCACGTGCGCAGGCACCGCCTCGGCCGGGTAGTCGCCGGAGATCCCCGGCGCGACGCCGAAGGAGCGCTCGCCGTCCGGGGTGAAGCAGGTCACCGCGATGCCCACCTGGCCGTCACGCGCCAGCAGGTGCTCGAGGGAGACCGCCTTGGGCGTCTGGGCGACGTACGCGAAGGCCGCGCTGCCCGGACGGATGCAGGACTCGATCGCCCCGAGCAGCAGGGCCGGCTCGCCGCTGAGGTGGGTGTAGTTACAGAGGGTGTTGGCGACCGTGCCCCCCGCGGCGTAGCGCCATCTCAGCCCCCGCCGGAGGATCTCCTCGAGCAGCCCCTTCATCGCCAGCGGGCTGAGCTGGACCGACTCGCCCAGGACCAGCCCGAGCTCCGGCAGCAGCTCGGGCGGGACGCCCTGGACCTCGAGGTCGACGATCACCTCGTCGAGCCCGACCACGTACCAGGCCCCGCCGTCCAGCCGTTCGGCGGGCGGGGTGACTGCGGTCTTCTTCTCGGTCACCGGGAAGTAGTACTTCGCCACTCGGGGCCCTGGGAATCGCAACCTGCCTCCTCGCTCGTCGATGCTCCGGGGGCGCGGGCCTCGGGGACCGGGACCCGCCCCGGCGGATCCTGCCCCGCCTCCTGATACGCTGAACCGGCCCGCTTGGCAACCGGCCCGAGGCCGACCACGCCGGTCACGGAGAGGATCGACAGGCCCGCCACCTTGTACTAGGCTGCCCCCCAGGAGGTTGGCAGATGCCTCACGGAAAGCGGATCCTCGGCGGCCTGCTGCTGGCCCTGCTGGGCGGAGGAGGGGTGGGCTGCGTCGATGGCGGCGGGAGCACGACCGAGCCCGAGGACCACACCTGCCCCGCGAGCTACGCCTGCCTGACCATCTTCGTCAACGACCGGGCCAACCGGGTCTTCGACGAGGAGGCCGGGCTGGAATGGAAGGGGGCCTTCCGCCTGGAGTCCCCCGACAGCCCCGTGGTGCTCCTCGACCCGGACTGGCGCGGCCCGTTCCCCAGGCTGTACGACGACGGCCCCCTGCCCGAAGGCCACGAGATGATCGGCGCCACCGCCGGGGACCACGTCTGGAGCGTGCGCGTGCGGACCAGCACCCCCGCGGTGCCCACGACCCTCGAGTACGGGGTGCAGTACGGGGGAGGCCACTGGATCTGGTCGTGCAACAACGCCTCCTACCCCTGCGCGGAGGGCTACACCAACGGCACGCTCCAGATCCGCCCCACCGACACTGGCCGCACCCTCGACGCCCCCGGCCTGATCCTCCCCGAGCACGGCAAGATCGACCTGAAGCTGACCCTGGACGTCAACGCGCTGGCCGGGGAGCAGCGGCTCTTCCCGGACAAGAGCGAGGTGGGGATCAAGGGCAGCCACAACGGCTGGCTCGTGCGCGCCTGCACCGACGACGGCACCCAGGGCGACGCGACCGCCGGGGACCGGGTCTTCACCTGCCTGCTGTCCGCGCTGCAGACGCGCTACGACGGGCTGCTGTACTGCGGCACCAGCGTCCAGTTCGTCTTCACCCTCGGCCAGCTCCAGACCGAATACAAGGTGGACGGGGTGCCGCCCCGGGAAGGGGTGCAGGCCTACCTGAAGCTGCCGGGGAAGGACTGGACCGCGACCACGGTCGAGCGGGACGATGGCCCGGACCAGAACACGCAGGTCTCCACTCCGGCCTGCTACTGAGCCCGGGCCCCGCGCTCAGATCACCCCGCCGCCATGACCAGCGCCGAAGGATTTCTCGCAGCGCCGCAGAGGCGCAGAGGAGCTCCCGGCTGCGGTCTCTGCGGCTCTGCGGCTCGGCGAGAGCAAATGGGGCGCTCGATCGGGCGACCGCGCCTGTTCGTGGCAGGGCCTTGTCTCAGACTTCCCTTGGTATCTCGAGGACGTCCAAAACCAGGGCCGGACCTGCGATCCGTCGAACTAGCTCAGATCACCCCGCCGCCGAGGAGCAGCCGGAGCGCCGCCACGCCCGCCAGGACCAGCCCGCCCACCAGCCCGAGGAGGTAGATCAGCGGATGCCGGCTGGTGCCCCGCTCCGGGTCCTTGTCGGTGGCGAAGCCGATGATCGCGAGGATCACCGTGACGATGCAGAACACGCCGCCGAACCAGTTGAGCCAGCCGAGACAGGGGATCAGCCCGAGGAGCACCGCGACCAGGGAGATCCCGAGGAGCACGAGCGTCGCCATTCCCATGACCAGCACCTCCCAATCCACCGGACCAGCGCCACGCCACCCGCCAGCGCCAGCCCGACATCGAGCACGAAGAGCACCGGGGCCACGGCGTTGGCTGCGCCGGCCGCCGCGAGCTGCCCGCGCAGCAGCAGCGAGAAGGCGCGGGAGGCCCCGCAGAGCCAGCAGCCCGGGCACACGGGCGCCGCGACACCGAACCAGGTATAGGGCTCGCCCGCGGCCAGATCCGCCGGGCTGAGCACGGCCGCGAGGCCGAGCACGCCGGCCGCGACCAGCCCCCCGATCATCAGGAGCCAGCGACCGGCCGCGGCCACCGTCCGGTCGGGCTCGCTCACCGCGGCCATCCCCGCCCCGCGCACAGCCACCACCAGCCCAGCGCCCGGCGCCACCACGCCCCCGCCCCCGGCACCTCCTGGCAGGCACAGCCGGCCGCGGCCGCCCCCGCGCCGAGATCCTCCCCCAGGCCCCCGTCACGGTCCCTGGCCCCGCCCTCACCCTCGCCCTCGCCCTCACCCTCGCCCTCGCCCTCGCCCTCGCCCTCGCCTTCGCCCTCCCCGACCCCGGGGGCCGGCCAGGGCCGACAGCTCGGCATGCACGCCGCGTCCTGGCAGACGAGCTCACAGCGTTGGCCCGCGGGACAGCGGGTGAGCGCGCAGCGGTCGTCCCGGCAGCGATTCTGGACGCAGCGTTGCCCCGGACCGCAGGACAACGTCGCGCACCGATCCGTGACGCACCGGCCGGCGATGCAGACCATCCCGGGCAGGCAGGGCAGGCCCCCGCACGGGTCCGGCTGGCAGACACCGTCCAGGCAGGACTCGAACAGCGGGCAGGAGATCGTCCCGCAGGTGGCGACGCACTCTCCCTCCCGGCAGGCCTGGTCGTCGGGGCAGCTCACCTCGTGACAGGGATCGGGCTGGCAGCCCCCCGCATAGCAGACCTGCCCCGCCGGGCAGCCCGTCTCCGCGCAGGTCCCGCACCGGCCGCGCCAGCACTCCCCGACCTCGCAGACCAGGTCCGCGCAGGGATCGACGCAGAGTCCGTCCGCGGCCTGGCAGAGCTGCCCGTCGGGGCAGACGACGCCGGCGCACAAGAGCTGGCAATGGCCCTCCCGACACGTCCGGCCCGCGTCCGCGCACTCCCCCTGCGCGTCGCACGGAGGCGCGCAGCGGCCGTGCCGGCAGGCATCGCCGGGGGGACAGAGGTCCCCCTCGTCGGTCTGGCCGTCGCAGTCGTCGTCCTCGCCGTTGCACCGCTCGGTGGGCAGCTCGCCGCACCGGCGGCACGCGTTGAGCAGGTCCTCGTCGATCCGGCCGTCGCAGTCGTTGTCCAGCCCGTCGCAGACCTCCACCCGGTCCTCGCTCCCCGCTCCGTGGCAGAGCAGCTCCGTCCCGCGACAGGCGGTCATGCCCAGCGCACACTCGCCGGGCAGCCCGGTGGCACAGCGCTCCCCCGCACCGGGCACGTCGTCCACCCGCCCGTTGCAGTCGTCGTCTCGCCCGTTGCAGACCTCGGCGCCGGCAGGGACGCAGAGCTGCTTGTCGCACGCGTCCCCGATGCCGTCCTCGTCCCCGTCGGCCTGGTCCATGTTGGCGTCGGTGGGGCAGTTGTCGCAGCCGTCGCCGATCGCGTCGTGGTCGACGTCGGCCTGCTCGGGGTTGAAGTCCAGGGGGCAGTTGTCCTCGGTCTCGCACAGCCCGTCCTCGTCGCGGTCGAGGCAGACGCCCCCGAGGGCCCGCTCCAGCACCAGGCAGGCGAACGCGGTGTCGGGGATCGGATCGGTGCCGGGCGAGAAGTTCGGCCGGTTGGTCGGCCAGCAGCCGTCGGCCTGCTGCTCCTCGAGCAGCAGGCTGGCGAAATCGAAGTAGTACCCGGCGGGCTCCCCGGCAAAGCGCGGATCGACCGCGGCCGGGTCTCGCACCCCGCCGACCTGCTCGCCGAAGATCGCCTCCGGGGAGGACCCGTCGTCCCAGGAGACGGATAGTCCTTTGGTCGCAGCCCAGAGGTAGTAATAGAAGCTAGGGTACCAGTTGTCCTGCCGGTCGTACTCGTAGCGGCCCTGCAGCCAGCGCAGCGGGAGCTGGACATCGGGATCCGACGCGGCCAGCCCGGCCAGGCGGTAGCACCAGATCGCCGAGGCGGTGAGCGCGTGGGTGGAGGTGACGGTCAGGGGGAGGTAGTAGTGGTGCCCCCCGTCCGGCAGCCTGTTCCGGCGCAAGAACCCGGGGACAGCGGCCAGGGGCGCGTCCGCGCCGGGGATCACCGAGGCCGCGGCCGACAGCCCGGCCACCGCGAACTGGGTGTTGGAGAGGTCCGCGCAGAACGGCGTGTCGTAGCACCAGGTGCCGTCCGCGGCCTGGTTGCGCGCCAGGTTGGCCGCGCCGGCCGCGATGGCCTCGCCGACGAGGCGCGGGCCGCCGACGTCGGCCGGCCCGCCCGTGTTGAGGTACAGGGTGAGGGCCATCAGGGAGCTGCCGGTGCCGTAGGTGTAAGGGGTCCCGCCGGGGACGAGGCCCGGATCGCTGTCCAGCAAGAAGCGCACCGCCTGGCGGATCCGGTCCTGGTCCGCGGCCACCATCCCCCGGTAGCCGAGGTTGGGCGAGTTGAAGTCCGCGCTGGCCCGCTTCTCCAGGAAGCAGAGCGCGACCAGCCCGGTGACGCCGGTGCCGCTGGACTCGTCCCCGTCGTAGAACCAGGAGCCGTCGGCCCGCTGGGCGTTGCGCAGGCAGCGCTGCGCCTCGTCGATGGCCCCGTCCACCGCCTCCGCGAAGGGGGTGATCGTGGCCGCCGCGTCCTGCGCCGGTGAGAGGCCGCCGAGGCCGAGGAGCAACGTGAGCACCGGGCGGACCACGCGCAGGCGGCCGGGCGAGAGGGGCGACGGGCGGCGAGGGTGACGCATCGGACTCCCCGGGAGGTGACGGCCGCCGGGTGGGCGGTCGGGCCGCGCCGACGCGCCGGCGTCGCTCACGGACATCCCCCAGGGTAGCCCAGTCGGCTCCACCTAGCCACTCCACCGGCGCGCGCCCGGCCGGGGGCTTGAGCCCCGACCGCGGCCCGCAGTAGGATCCGCTAGGAGCCTGTTGCGGAAAAGTCCGTCGTGAGGCGGTCGAGGCGCGGCGCAGGGAAGGAAGCACCGAGCCGAGACGCCGCAGGCGTACTTGCGGTACGTCGAGGACGGATCGGCCGGTGCTGACGCACCATGCGCCGATGCATCGGCCGCCGCAGCAGAACGCTTTGCGCAACAGGCTCCTAGCTCGGGCGCTTCGACCCCAGCCGCTGCAGGAGGAGATCCATGTCCACCCCCCCCGGCCCTCGGGCCTGCCCCGGTGCCACGCCGTTCCTGCTCGCCCTGCTGCTGCTCGCCAGTTGCTGCGGTCCGGAGCCGCCTCCCGCGCCGGGCCCGCCCCCCGCGGCCAGCCCGGCCCCACCGCCGCCGGCCGCGACGCCGACCCCGCCCCCGGCCGCGACGCCGGCCTTGCCGGCCCCACCAGCCCCGCCCGTGGGCATCCCCCCCTATCCGGCCGCGGGGACGGCCCGACCCGACGCCGCACGCCGCGCCGCGGCCAAGGTCTGGAACGACCAGGGGCTGACCGCGTACCGCGCCCGGCAGTACGCCCGCGCGGTGGAGCTGTTCACCCTCGCCTTGCTGGAGCACCCGGGCCACGTGGTCGCCCGCTACAACCTGGCCTGCAACCTCCACCTCGCCGGGCGGACCTCGGACGCCTTGGCCCAGCTCACCGAGCTGGCGCGGGCCGACTGCGGCGCGTGCCGCCGGCAGTTGCTGACCGCCGGGGCGGACGCCGACTTCGCGTCCCTGCGGTCGGACCCCCGCTTCCAGGCGCTGCTGCTCCCCCCGGACGCGGTCGGGCTGGCCGTGGACGAACGTCGCTACAAGCAGGACGGGGAGCTCGGCTTCGTCACCGCGGGCCTGCCCGCCCTGGCGCGCGACGGCAAGACCCTGCTGCACGCCCTGCGCAAAGAGGAGGGGCTGCGCGGCCGCCCCAACCTGACCCTCGTCTGGCGGCGGGTGGCCACGGACGAGGTCGTCCAGGAGCGGGAGGTCCTCGCGGCGGCAGAGGCCGACGCGGGCATCCCGGCCATCGTCGGCAAGGTCCGGGCCCGCCTGACCAAGCTCAACCAGGAGCTGGTCGGCGGGGGCTGGGTGCCCCTGGCCCACGACCTCGCGGCCGGCGGCGCGCAGAGCTGCCCCGACCCGGGGGCGGCCCCCGCGGGCGCGCAGCAGGTACGGCTGGGCAGCCTGCGGGTGGAGTATCGCGAGCCCCTGCTGACCGTCACGGAGTCCAGCGGCAAGGTCCGGCTGCGCCGGGAGGTCCCGGCCTGGTCCACGGGCCCGCGCTGCCCGGGCGCGGAGACGGTCCCCTCGGCCGACCCGACCATCTGCCCCGAGCCGTGCTTCCATGCGGCCCGGCTCGTCCGGGGCGCCCTGGACGAGGCCGAGCGGGTGCTGCTGCTGACCGTGGCCTACTGCGGCTCCGACGCTTGCCCGGAGCCCGACCCGACCCACCACGCGCTCCCGCTGCCCGCGAGCAAGGAGCTCGAGCCGCTGCGGATCAAGCCCGCCAACCTGCGCTGAGGGCCAGACCGACCACCAGGGCCAGCACGATCCGGTAGACGCCGAACCACCCGACGCCCCGCCGGTCGAGGAAGCCGACCAGCCAGCGCACGGACAGCAGGGCCGCGACGGTGGCCACCGCGAAGCCGAGCAGGGGGGTGGCCCAGCCGAAGGACGCGACCATCGCGTCGCCGTGGCGCAGCAGATCGTGGGCCGTGGCCGCGCTCAAGGTCACCAGGCCGAGCAGGAAGGAGAACTCGAGGGCCGCGGCCAGGGAGAGGCCGACGCCCAGCCCGCCGAGGAGGGTCACCAGGCTCCGGGAGGTGCCCGGCCACAGGGCGAGGGTCTGCCAGAGGCCGATGGCCAGGGCGGCCTTCCAGGTCAGCTCCTCCAGCCCGCGCCCCGGCCGCCCGGCCGCCGCGAGGCCGCCGCGGCGCCCGACGATCACCAGCACGACGCCCCAGCCGAGCCAGGCCGCGACCACCGGCCACAGGCCGAAGAGGTGCGCCTTGATCGCCGCGCTCGCGAGCAGGCCGAGCACGGCGGCCGGCACGAAGGCCAGGATCAGGTGCAGCAGCAGGCGGCGGCCCTCCCGGTGCCGGCCGACCAGCCCCTGGAGCAACTGGGCGGCCCGGCGCCGGTACAGCAGCAGCACCGCGAGGATGGCGCCGGCCTGGATGCAGATGGCGTAGGCGTCGGCCGCCTCCCGCTCCTCGGGCGTGTCCCCCAGGCCCAGCAGGCGCGCCGTCAGGATCAGGTGCCCCGTGGAGGACACGGGCAGGTACTCGGTGACCCCCTCCACCAGGCCGAGGGCCACGGCCTGCCAGGGCCCCAGGCTCGGGGAGGCGGGCTCGCCGGCTGGTGCCGGCGCCGCCCCCGACGAGGTCACCGCCAGCAAGAGCAGGCCGACCAGGGCGGAGTTCATGCTCGGCGCCGCACCAGCAGCAGGCCGAGCAGGGGCAACAGCCCGCCGAGCCCCACCCGGCTCCCCGCGGCGGTCTGGCAGGCGCAGCCCAGCTCGGCACCCTGGTCATCGAGGGAGTCGCCCTCGCCGGCCTCGCCCTCGCCCTCGCCTTCCGCCCCCTCCGGCAGGCACTCGCAAGGCTTCCAGCTCATGCCGTCGGCCGCGCAGAACTGGCGCCCCAGCCGTCCCTCGAGGCAGGCGCAGGTGACGTAGTTGCCGGGCTCGCAGATCCAGCCGGGGTTGCCCTCGCCCTCCGCGCCCTCCCCCTCGCCCTCCGCGCCCTCGCCCTCGGCGCCCTCGCCCTCGCCCTCTGCACCCTCGCCCTCCCCTTCGCCTTCCTCGCCCTCCCCTTCGCCTTCCTCGCCCTCCCCCTCGCCTTCCGCACCCTCACCTTCGCCTTCCTCGCCCTCGCCCTCGCCCTCCTCTCCCTCGCCCTCGCCCTCCGCGCCCTCGCCCTCGCCTTCCGCGCCCTCGCCCTCGCCTTCCTCGCCCTCGCCTTCGCCCGGCTCGAGCAACCCGAAGGCCCGGGCGATCATGGCTGCGGCCGCGACCCGGGTAATGGCCAGATCGGGGCAGTAACGTCGGGGATTCTCCGCGCAGCCGTTGACGATCCCCGCGGCGAAGAGGGTCTCGATGGACCGATAGGCCGGATGGTCCGCGGGCACGTCCGTGAAGGAGGGCTGCGCGGGGTTGCGTTCGGCCAGGCCGAGGGCCCGCGTCAGGAAGATCGCCGCGTGGGAGCGGTAGACGGACTCCGCGGGGCAGTACAGCCGCGGCGCCTGGGAGCAGCCCGCGGTGATCCCGCGCTGCACGAGCCGCTCGATGTAGCCGTAGGCCCAGTCTCCGGCCGCGACGTCCTCGAAGGTGGGCTGGGCCAGCAGCAAGGGCTCGTCCCCCAGGGCGCGCACCAGCAGGGCGGCCATCTGGTCCCGCTTCAGCCGGCACTCCGGGCAGAACAGCAGGGGGTCCTGCTGACACCCCGAGGTGATCCCGGCCTCGAGCAAGGCCACCGCGCTGGCGTAGCCCCAGTGCGTGGTCGGCAGATCCCCGAAGACGCCGTCCGCGCCGTCCACGGGGGCCGCGGTGCAGCAGAGGGAGGGCTGGCCCGGCGCGTCCTGGGCGAAGACCCCGAGGTGGTTGCTGACGGTCCGCTCGCTGCCATCGGCGGGACGGTTCACCACCCCGCGCCCCTGGACCCACATGGTGCTCGAGCCGCCGCCGTCGAGGTTGATCCCCTGCCAGGCGCCGACGTCCTTCAGGATGCTGCCGAGCTTCTGCGTGGTGACGCCGAGGGACGACCCCGACCGCCCATCGACCACCGCGAGGTACAAGGTGCGGCCGTCCCGGGAGAGGCCGAGGCCGGTGCGGGGCTGCCGGGTGGTGTAGTGGTCCACCTGGTACTCCTGGACGGCGTTGCCGTCCCGCAGCACCGCGCCGATGCCCGAGACGATGTCCCGCACCCAGGGAGCGGGACGGGCGACGATCTCCTCGGGCAGGCTGAGCTGCACGCGGTTCTCCCGGCCGGCCGCCAGGAAGGAGGTGCTGTTGCTGTCCGCGGTCCCCTCCCAGAGCTGGCCCGCGCCCATGGTCAACCCGATCGCGGCGTAATTGGCGGTGTTGTAAAAGCCGCCGTTGATCGCGACCTGCACGCCCTGGCCCGCGCCGAAGACGCTGGTCCGGGCCGGCGAGGCCGCGGGGGACGTACCCCGCAGCAAGACTCCCGGATGACACAGGTCGATCTCCGCGACCCAGATCGCCAGGGGATCCGCGGTCGTCTTCTCGAGCACCCGCACGCCGGGGAAGGGGGAGGTCCAGCTCTCGCCGGCCCGGGCCGACCCGGACGCACCGCAGAGCCCCAGCCCGCACACGAAGAGCGCCAGCAGCGCCGAGCGCGTCGTGCGGTTCGACCGCGAGCACACCGCGAGAGAACGACCGTCGAATGGTGCCTGCCGCTGCATCCTGCCACCTCCGAAAAGGATCCCGAGGATCGGCCGCAACATACTGGCCGGTTGGCCGGAGGGCAAGGGAGCCCGGCCGCGGGCTCCCGGGGGCAGGCACGGCGACCATTCCGTGCTATGCTGCCTCCGCCGGCTGGCCGACAGGGAGGAGAGAGCATGAGCAACCTGGCCCGCTTCAGCATCTCGGTGGAGAGCGACCTGCTGGAGCAGTTCCTGGCGCTCGCGGACAAGCGGAGCTGGCGCAACCGCTCCGAGGCCATCCGCGACCTCATGCGCGAAGCCCTGGTACGGGAGGAGTGGGAGAACGACGAGGAGATCGTCGGCACCCTCACCCTCGTCTACGACCACCACCGCCGGGAGCTGGGCGACCGGCTGACGAGCATCCAGCACGACCACCACGAGCTGATCCTCTCGACCTTACACGTCCACCTCGACCACGACAACTGCCTGGAGGTGATCGCGGTGCGCGGCCGCGCGGCCCAGGTCCAGCAGATCGCGGACGCCCTGCTCGCGGTGCGGGGCGTGAAGCACGGGCGCCTGACCGCGACGACGCTCGGCCGGCGGATCTAGTACCTTGAGTTCAGGGTGGGTGCCGGCCTCCGCACCGGCACACGGCCCCGGGTCGGCAAGCGACACGGCCTGTCGCCAGCCCGGCGATACTGAATGGAGAGGCCGAAGGACCCGACCAGGAGGTGCCCCATGACGACCCGCCGGAAGCGCCCGCCCAGCTAGGAGCCGAAGCGCCTGTATGCCCACGCCCACCACGTGGGCGATCTCTGGTCACTGCCCGACGGGCTGGACGCCCTGAGCCTGCCCGATCGGGCCGCGGTGCTGTTCACCTTCTTCGACAGCCAGATCCGCCGCAACGGGATCCAGTTCTGGATCACCAACGGCTTCAGTGCCTCGAACGACGATCTCGCGGCCCTGCTCGACGACCTCGCCGCGGCGGGAGTCGACGTCGGGGGCCCGAGGTCCTTCCTCCGGGCCGTCGTCCAGGTCGAGGCCCTCGCGGACGCGATCGACGATCTGTGCAGCGTCGTCAGCGACGACGCGCTGAACCACCTCGAGGGCACCTGCCAGGCGCTCCAGGACGGCTACGAGTTCATCCGGGCGCCGTTCTTCAAGGAGCTGGAGCAAAAGTACTATCCCGCCCGCACCCGCCGGAAGCCGGCCTCGTGAAGGTGCTCGGTCCGCTCCTCGACCCGGCCCCCTGGCTGGTGCTGCTGCTGGGGATCGGCTGCGCGCTGGCCTGGGTCCGGCGGCGCGCCGCGACCGAGCGGCTGGTGGCGAGCCTCGCCCTGCTGTTGACCTTGCTCTGCACCCTGCCGCCGCTGCCCGAGCTGGGGGCCCGCTGGCTCCTGCTGCCCGAGGCCCGCGGCTGGCCCGGCCCCGGCGCGGCCGACCTGCTGGTGGTGCTGGGCGGGGGGCTCGGGCCCCGCAGCGAGCTCGCGGGCTCCTCCATCGAGCGCACGGTGACCGCGGTGCGGCTCTGGCGGCAAGGGGTGGCTCCCCGGCTGCTGTTCTCGGGGGTGGAGTCCCGGCAGATGGCGGAGCTGGCGAGCGCGCTGGGAGTGCCGCCGGAGCACGTCAGCCAGGAGGGCTGGTCGAGCTCCACCTGGGAGAACGCCGTGTTCAGCCGCAACCTGCTCCGTCGGGCCGCGGCCCGTCGCCCGGGGGATCGCCCGGACGGGCTGCCGCGGATCGTGCTGGTGACGTCGGCGACCCACCTGCGCCGGGCGCAGCGGGCCTTCGCCGCGGTCGGCTTCGCGGTGACGCCCGCGGCCGCGCCCCACCCCTTCCACCCGGCGCCCCCGCAGCCGATCCCCAGCACCCGGCGGGCCGCCCTGGTCGGCCGCCTGCTGTACGAGGCCGGGGCCCTGGCGGCCTACGAGCTGCGCGGCTGGCAGGCGCCCGCGCCCCGAACCTAGTACCTCGACACCGCGAAGATGACCGGTCGAGCATCTGGTGGCGACCGGCCTCCGCGCCGGTCGTGCAGGTGCCGACCTGTCGGCCGGCACCCACCCGAGCAACTGCTCAGAACCCCTGGGTCGAGGTACTAGACGCCGCGGATGGGTCGACCCCGCTTGTTGTACCCCTTGTCGTCGAACGGCTCGTACTCTTCGACCATCATCTCTTCGAGTGCGGCCAGCTCGTTGAGCACGTCCTTCTCGCTCAGCTCGTCGGAGACCGTGAACTGCTCGATGACCTCGATGGTGAAGGCGTCCGCGCCGAGCTCCTTGAAGTCCTGCTGCAGCTCGCGGTTGGGATGCATCCCGCCGATGAGCTGGATGCGGTACTTGTCGGCCCGGCCATGGAGGTCCGGACAGCCGACGAGGAAGACCTTGCCGTTGCGCTCGTTCCGGATGCGGACGACCCCGGCCAGCCGCTGCTGCGGCTGGTAGCTGTCCAGCATCCGCTTGCCCTTGCGATCCATCGCGTTCGCCATCTCCACCTCCTGCGCCGCGGTACGCGGACCGCAGCCGGGTCACTCCGCCGGCCGAGGCCGGCATCGCCGCTCGGCCCACCCTGCCGCGAAACGCCCGCGCGCGCAAGTCCTCCCGCTCGCGGGCTCGCCGCGACCGGGCGACGCGGCTACACTGCGATCATGAACGCGCCTGCCGCGGCCCGGCCCCCGTCCCCGCCGTCTCCACCATCCCCGCCGTCGACGCCAGCCGTCCCGGCGGCGCCCCCGCTGCCGCTCCTGCTGGTGCGCCACGGCCGCACGAGCTGGAACGCGGCCGGCCGCATCCAGGGGCACACCGACGTCCCCCTCGACGAGGTCGGCCGGGACCAGGCCCGCCAGCTCGGCGAGGCGCTGCGCGCACGGCGGGTGCGGGCCATCGCCTGCTCCGACCTGCGCCGGGCCCGGGAGACCGCGACGATCGTCGGCGACCTCCTCGGCGTGCCCGTGGCCCTGGTGTTGCCCGAGCTGCGGGAGCGACAGCTCGGGGTGTTCGAGGGGCGGCTCCGGGACGAGTGCATCGCCCGCTGGCCCGAGCACTGGGCCGGCTGGGAGGGCGCCCCCGGGAACACGCCGCCCGGGGGCGAGGACTTCCCGGCCTTCCGGGCACGCGCCCTGGCGGCCTTGCGGCGGGTGGCCCGCGAGCTCGCCCGGCCGGACGCGCCGGTGCTCGTCGTGAGCCACGGCGGCTTCCTGCGGGCCGTGCTGGAGGCCGTCGCCCCGGACCGCGCGGTGACGACGGTCGCCAACGCGACGGTGCACGAGCTCGAGCTGGTGGAGGAGGATTTCCGCCTCGGCGGCGGGTGAGGCGACGGCCAGCCGGGCTACTTCGCCAGAGCCTGGGCG
This sequence comes from Myxococcota bacterium, assembly GCA_034005005.1. Classification (GTDB taxonomy): domain Bacteria; phylum Myxococcota_A; class JAVEVO01; order JAVEVO01; family JAVEVO01; genus JAVEVO01. The sequence goes on along the minus strand of JAVEVO010000051.1, from coordinate 26,795 downwards.
AGGGCCACCGCCACGGCCACCGAGGCGCCGACCATGGGGTTGTTGCCCATCCCGAGGAAGCCCATCATCTCGACGTGCGCAGGGACCGACGACGAGCCGGCGAACTGGGCGTCGGAGTGCATGCGCCCCATGGTGTCGGTCATGCCGTAGGACGCGGGGCCGGCCGCCATGTTGTCCGGGTGCAGGGTCCGGCCGGTGCCGCCGCCGCTGGCCACGGAGAAGTAGCGCTTGCCCTGCTCGAGGCACTCCTTCTTGTAGGTCCCGGCCACCGGATGCTGGAACCGGGTCGGGTTGGTGGAGTTGCCGGTGATGGAGACGTCGACGCCCTCGAAGTGGTTGATGGCCACGCCCTCGCGCACGTCGTCGGCCCCGAAGCAGCGCACCTTGCCACGCTCCCCGGTGGAGTAGGCGATCTCCCGCACCACCCGGAGGGTGGAGGTGGCGTAGTCGAACTGGGTCTGCACGTAGGTGAACCCGTTGATCCGGCTGATGATCTGGGCGGCATCCTTGCCCAGGCCGTTGAGGATCACCCGCAAGGGCTCCTGCCGGGCCTTGTTCGCGCTGCGGGCCAGACCGATGGCGCCCTCGGCCGCGGCGAACGACTCGTGGCCGGCGAGGAAGGCGAAGCACTTGGTCTCCTCCTGCAGCAGCATCGCGGCCAGGTTGCCGTGGCCCAGGCCGACCTTGCGGTCGTCGGCGACGGAGCCGGGGATGCAGAAGGCCTGCAGGCCCTCGCCCAGGGAGCTGGCGATGTCCACGGCCCGGGTCTGTCCCTTGCGCAGGGCGATGGCCCCCCCGAGGATGTACGCCCAGCAGGCGTTCTCGAAGCAGATGGGCTGGATGCTCCGCACCAGACCGTAGATGTCGACGCCGAGGGCCTCGCTGAGCTGCCGGGCCTCGGGCAGGGAGGCGAGGCCGTACTGGGCGAGCACCTTCTCGATCTGCGGGATGCGACGCTCGTAGCTTTCAAACAGAGCCATGGGAAACTCCTACTGGTGCCGGGGATTGATGGTGCGCACGGCCTCGTTGAACCGACCATAGCTCGAGGTGGCCTTCTTCAGCGCCTCGGCGGGGTCGGTGCCCTTGGTGATGGCATCCATCATCTTGCCCAGGTGGACGTACTCGTAGCCGATGATCTCGTCGTGGGCGTCGAGCGCGAGCCGGGTCACGTAGCCCTCGGCGATCTCGAGGTAGCGGGGCCCCTTGGCGATGGTGCCGTACATCGTCCCGATGACGCTGCGCAGCCCCTTGCCGAGGTCCTCGAGGCCCGCGCCGATGGGCAGGCCGCCCTCGGAGAAGGCCGTCTGGGTGCGGCCGTAGGCGATCTGCAGGAAGAGCTCCCGCATCGCGGTGTTGATGGCATCGCAGACCAGGTCGGTGTTGAGCGCCTCGAGGATCGTCTTGCCGGGGAGGATCTCCGAGGCCATCGCGGCGCTGTGGGTCATGCCCGAGCAGCCGAGCGTCTCGACCAGCGCCTCCTGGATGACGCCCTCCTTGACGTTGAGGGTCAGCTTGCACGCGCCCTGCTGCGGCGCGCACCAGCCCACGCCGTGGGTCAGCCCCGAGATGTCCTTGATCTCGCGCGACTGGACCCAGCGTCCCTCCTGCGGGATGGGCGCCGGGCCGTGGTTCGGGCCCTTGGCCACGCAGGTCATGTGCTCCACTTCGGTCGTATAGATCATCGCTCCGCCTCCTCTCTCGTCCGTCGGGCAGCAGGCCGCCGGGACGGATGCACTCTTGCCTGGAAGCGGTCACATGGCAAGCGCGTTCCCTGCCACCCGCCCGCGCCGGGCGCGCCGAGCCGCCAGACCGGCCAGGGCGCGTTGCTCCCGGACAGCCGATCCCCCATACTGGCGGAGTTGCTCGCCGAAACGGGGAGCGCCCCGGGAGAGCGTCGCCGGCGGCGGGCGGTCACGCCGAAAGCTCTGGTACCTTCGACCCAGAGCTCGAGGAGGATGGCGTGGATCCACGAACCCCCCCCGGTCCGCCGCGGTGGCTCCCCCGGCGCCGGCCCGGCGCGCACGGGGACGGCCCCGGCCTCACCCCCGAGATGCGGCGGCTGCTGGGGGTCGTCGACGGCCAGCACACCCCCGCCGAGCTCGCCGGCGCGGCCGGGCTCTCCCCTTTGCAGACGTTCGTGGCCCTCGACCGCCTCCTCGCGCAGGGGCTGATCGTCACGCCGGACGAGCCCCAGATGCCCGACGAGCCCCAGATGCCCGACGAGCCGCCCCTGCCGGACGAGCCGTGGCTGCCCGACGAGCCGCAGATGCCGGACGAGCCGCAGATGCCGGACGGGCCGCAGATGCCGGACGGGCCCGCGACGGCCTCCCCGGCGCCTGCTCCCGGCACCCTCCGGCGGCTCTTCGAGGGAGAGCTCCACGGCCTGCCCCGCGCGGTCCGGATCCAGCGGGCCCGCAGCGCCACCGGCGCGGAGCTCGGCGCCTGGTGCCTGGACCCCGACCCGCAGGTGATCCGGGGCGTGCTCGAGAACCCCCGCACGGGCCTCGAGCAGGCCCGGCTCATCGCGACCCACCACCGCGACGGACGCGGGCTGGACCTCCTGGGCACCCACGGCGAGTTCTGCCGCGACGAGCAGGTGCGCCGCCTTTTGCTGCGCAACGTCCAGTGCCCCGAGACCCTGCTCCGCCGGATCTTCAACGGGCTGGCCCTGCCCCAGCTCTACCGGGTGAACCTCAGCCGCGAGAACGCCGCGCCCGCGCAGAGCCACGCGCGCGCCGCCCTGCGCACGCGCTTTGCGGCGGCCACCCCGCAAGAACGGGCCGCACTGATCGTCACCACGGAGGGCCGCTGCCTCACCCTGCTGGTCGGCCTGACCCTCGACGCCGCGACGGTCGCCCAGCTCATCGCCCGGCCTTGCCACTCGACCCTGCTCGTCCAGAACCTGGCGCGGTTCCCGGCCACCCCCCCCAAGCTGATCGGGCACCTCCTGCGCCAGGAGCTCGTGCGCCGCTCCGCGCAGCTCGGCCAGCTCTTGCGCCAGCACCCCAACTGCCCCAGCGCGGCCAAGGGCTGAGCGCCCCACCAGGCCTTCCTGCGCACCATCGGGTTTATATGAAATATTGTTGCTCCACTGGAATAGCGTCCCCCCCCGACATGTTGTAGAGTGGCCCGACGGGATGGCCCCCGACGCCGCGACGGAGAACCCCTGGCCATGAGCACGTTCCGGGCGAACTGGATCCCCGAAGCCCTGGAAGGCGGCCTGACCCGTCTCGCCGAGGCTTCCCACCGCCGGCCCCTGACCGCGCTCCTCGCGGTCGGGCTCCTCTCGGTCCTGGGGCTGCTGGCCGCGAGCCAACTGTCCCTGGACGCGGACTTCAAGGGCCTGCTCCCGAAATCCTTCCCGAGCGTCCAGGACCTCGAGCTGCTGGAAGAGCGCACCGGCGGGGTCGGCTACGCCTGCGTGGTCGGCTACGGGGCGGACGCGGCCGCCCTGCAGCAGTTCGCCGAGCTGGCCGCGCCGATCCTCGCGGCCCTGCCCTCGGTGAGCTACGTCGACTACAAGCGCCCGGTGGACTTCCTGCGCGACCGGGCCGGCTACTACCTGGAGACTGCGCAGCTCGCCGAGCTCGAGGGCACCATCAAGGCCCGCTACGACTGGGAGAAGCGGCGCCGCAACCCCATGTACCTGAACTTCGAGGACCCCGAGCCGCCGCCCCTGGAGCTGCCCGCGCTGGCGTCCGCGGTCGGCCAGAACACGGCCAGCGCCTGGCTCGCCCGCCACCTCACCGAGGTCTACTACCTGGACCCGCAGGCGCAGCTCATCAACCTGAACGTCAAGCCCAACGTCTCCGCGAGCGACCTCGCGGAGTGCCGCCGGGTCATGGCCGAGATCCGGGAGGCCATAAGCCGGCTGGACCTCGCCGCGATCAGCCCGGACCTGAAGGTCGGCTACGCCGGGCGCTTCGCCAAGCGCGTCGAGGCCCAGGACCAGATCGTCTGGTCCCTGACCTACACGTCGCTCCTCGCCGGCGTGCTGATGCTGGGCTTCCTGTGGATCAACTTCCGCCGCGTCAGCGCCATCGGCCTGGTGCTGGGGCCCTTGCTGGTCGGGCTCGCCTGGACCTTTGGCTTCGCGGGCCTGGCCTTCGGCACCCTCAACATCCTCACCGCGTTCGTGGGCACCGAGCTGCTCGGCATGGGGTTCGCCCACGGCATCCAGCTCCTCACGCGCTACTCGGGCGAGCGCTCCCGGGGGCGCGGGCTGACCGCGGCCATCCAGACCACCTTCGGCAACACCGGCCGCGCGGTGACGGTCGCCGGGCTGACCACCGTCGTCGGCTTCGCCGGGCTGGGCATCTCCCGCTTCCGGGCGTTCAGCGAGCTGGGCATCCTCGCGGCCGTGGGCATGACCTTCGTCATGATATCCTGGGCCGTGACCTTGCCCGCCTTGCTGGCCCTCGCGGAGCGGCTCGGGTGGCAGCCGCCCCCCGTGCCCGAACCGACGAGCGGCCCACGCTGGTGGCGCTCCTGGGCGCCGGGCCTGGCCATCGCCTCCGTCGGCGTGCTCCTCCTCGCCCTGTCCTTCTTCCCGGCGATCCGCTTCAACTACGACATGTCCGCGCTCGAGGACGGCTCGCTGCCGACGTTCCAGATGGACGCCCGGGTCAACAAGCTGCTGGGCTACGACCAGAACCCGGCCGCCATCCCCACGGACGACCCCGAGCAGGAGCGACAGGTGGCCACCATGCTGCGGGAGCAGCAGGACCGGCTCGGGCCCGCCCGGACCATCGACTTCGTCGCCACCCTCGCGGACCTCGTGCCCGCGGACCAACAGGCCAAGTACGCGTCCTTGCAGCGGATCGGCAAGATCCTCGCGCGGATCGACCCGGACGCCCTGCCGGCCGAGATGCGCGAGCGGTTCGCGCAGGTCGAGCGCCTGACCCGGACGCCCCCCTTCACCCGCGCGGACGTCCCCCCGGACATCACCCGACAGTTCATCGGGCCGAACGCCACCCTGGACCAGGGCTTCGTGCTGCTGTTCCCCAACTTCCGGATCCAGGACGGCGACGCGGTGCGGCGGTTCGCGAAGCAGGTCCGGGAGCTGCGGTTGCCCGACGGCCGCCGCCTGGCCGCGGCTGGCGAACCCATGCTGCTCGCGGACGTCATCGAGATGGTCGTCAGCGAGGGGCCCGTCGTCCTCTCCCTGGCCATGGTGCTGATCTTCTTGTGCTTGTGGGTGCTGCTCGGTCACCTCCGCCAGGCCCTCGCGTGCTTGCTGCCCGCCGTGGCCACCTTGATCGGCACCCTGGGCTTCTTCCCGATCCTCGGCTGGGAGCTCAACTACGTGAACATCGTGATGATCCCGGTGCTGTTCGGGCTGAGCGTGGACGGCGGCGCCCACCTCACGGTCCGCCTCGCCGCGGGGGAGCCCCTGGGGCTCGTGCTCCACGAGACGGGGCGCGGGGTCGCCGGCGCCCTCCTGATGACCGGGCTGGGCTTCGGCAGCCTGGTCCTCGCGACCCACCCCGGCGTGCGCTCCTTCGGCGAGACCGCGCTCCTCGGCATCGCCATGAACCTGCTCGCCTGCCTCGTCTTCTTGCCCGCGGTCCTGATCCTGCTCGAGAAGCGGCTGGGCTTCCTCCAGAAGTCCCAGTCCGCAGGAGGTGCCTCATGAGCCTGTTGCCCCTGCTCGCCAGCCTGGCGCTCGCCGCCACCCCGGCGCCCGCCGCGACGCCGGTCGCCGCCGACTCCGACCCCAGCGCGCAGACCCGGGCGCTGGTGACCGCGTTCGCCGCGGTCCAGCGCGTCCCGCTGGAGGGGGACAAGACCCCCGTCCCGGCCGCGGAGGCCGCAGCCATCGCCAAGCTCGACCAGCTCCTGGACCTCGAGACCATCGGGGCGGCCGCGCTCGAGCCCCACCGCGCCAAGCTCACCCCCGAGCAGCTCACCAAGATCGGCACCCGCTTCCGGGAGCTGGTGCGGATCATCGCCTACTCGGGCGGCGGCAGCTTCTTCCGCACCAGCCAGTACACCATCGGGGCGACGACCAAGCCCGCCAAGGGCGAGGGCGGGGACGTGCTGGTGACCGCCCGCGACCCCCAGGAGGACCTGGAGATCACCATGACCTTCCACTGGCGCCCCGGGAAGGCCGGCGCGCTGCGCCTGGTCGACGTCAGCTTCGACGGGGACTCCCTCATCGGCGACTACCAGAACCAGTTCGGCCGGATCATCGGCAAGGAAGGGGCCGAGGGCCTGCTGCGCCGGGTCGAGGAGCGCTACCAGGAAGAGGTCCGCAAGCGGCGTGAGGCCAAGTGATGCTCGGCACCTGGGCGGTGCTGGCCGCGACGCTGCTGCCGGCCGCCTCGCCCCCCCCCGATCTCTCCCGGCCGCTCGGCGTCGACGAGTGCGTGGCCCTCGCGCTGGGCCGCTCGCCAGCGATCGGGGAGGCCGAGGCGCGCGTGCGCGAGTACCAGGCCCGGCTGGCCGAGATCCAGGCGGTCTACTACCCCAAGCTCCAGGGCCTGGCCCTGCTGGCTCCCATGTTCAGCGTCCAGCTCGACCGACCCGGGGACATCGACTCCTACCGCTACGAGTGGCAGGAGATCGGCGCCTGGGGGCCGTACACGAGCCTGCAGGCGATCCTCGCCCAGCCCCTGTACACCTTCGGCCGGGCCGAGGCGGGGGAGCGCGCCGCCGCCCACCTGGTGGAGGTCCAGCGGGCCCGAGTGCGCGAGGCCCAGGGGGTCGTGGCCGTCGAGGTGCACCGGTTCTACCACCTGCGGCTGCACGCGCTCGCGATCCAGCCCGCCTTGCAGCAAGCCCAGCGGCTGCTGGCCACTGCGCAGGAGGAAGGGCAGCGCAGCTTCGCCGAGGCCACCGGTAAGGTCACCCGGGCCGACCTGGCCAAGCTCGACTACGCCGGGGCCACCCTCGAGAAGATGCTCCTCACCGCGCAGACCGGTGCCACGCTTGCCCTCGCAGCCCTCAAGCACACCCTGGCCCTGCCGGCCGACGCCCCCCTGCAGCTCGCCGACGCGACCCTGCCGCAGATCGACGAGGGGCAGCCCCTGCCGGAGCTCGCCGAGCTGCTGCAGGTCGCCGCCCAGCAGCGCCCCGAGTGGGCGCAGCTCGATCACGGCCGGCGGGCCGCGCTCTCCTGGGAGGAGGCCGAGCGGCTCGCCAAGTGGCCCGTGGTGGCCGTGGCCGGCCAGCTCCGGGCCTCCTGGACCCCCACCCGCCACGACTCGCCGAACCCCTACCACAACGACCCGTACAACGAGCTGTTCGGCGGGGTCGGCCTGGCCCTCCAGTTCGACATCGATCCGGCCAAGGCCTCGGCCCGGGCGCGCCAGGCCGCGGCCACGGGCGAGCAGGTCGATGCCCTGCGCCGCTTCGCCGAGACCGGCATCCCCATGCAGGTCCGCCTGGCCCACCAGACCCTCGCGCAGCAGCGGGCGACCGTCGGGCTGGACGCCCGGGCCGAGCGCGCGGCCCGCAAGTGGATGACGTTCGCGGGCGCAGCCTACTCCACCGGCACCGGCGAGGCGAAGGACCTGATCGAGGGGCTGGTCGCCTACCTGCAGGCCAAGGCCGCCCTCTACGAGGGGCTCGCCAAGTACTGGATCGCCCGGGCCGAGCTGGACCGGGCCGTGGGCCGCGTGGGCGCCTCCCCCCCCGCTCCCGAGGGCCGCCGGGCCGAGTGAGCCGCCCCGGGGCCCGCGCCCGGATCGCAGGCCGCAGCCGCTGGCCGCGCCGGAGGCTGCGTCACGGTGGACGGACGGCCGGTCGATCCGGCATCATCCCCGACGGCCACGGGCGCTGATCCCGGTGGCCGGAGAGGCAGGATGGCGGCACCAGAGACGGCACGCCCCCTCGGCCAGCGGGTGATCGACTTTCTCGGGCTGCGCCGGAGCATGGTCGGGATGCTCGGCATGGTGGTGCTCGTCGGCCTGGGCGAGCGGATGGGCGAGCGCTTCTTGCCCTTGTACCTGCAGCAGCTCACCAGCGAGGCGACCGCGATCTTCGCCATCGGCCTGCTCGCGGGCCTCGACGACCTGCTCTCCGCCCTGTACGCCTTCCCGGGGGGCTACCTCAGCGACCGGCTAGGCGCCAAGCGGGCGCTGCTGGTGTTCAACCTGCTGTCCATCCTCGGCTACCTCCTGGTGATCCTGGTGCCGGCCTGGTGGGCGGTGCTGGTGGGTGCGGCCCTCTTCATCTCCTGGTCGGCCATCTCCTTGCCCGCGACCATGGAACTCGTCGCCCGGGTGGTCCCCAAGAGCAAGCGCACCATGGGAGTGTCGCTCCACTCCCTCGTCCGGCGGGTGCCGAAGATGCTCGGGCCCTTGCTCGGCGGGGTCTGCATCGCCTCCTGGGGCGTCGCCACGGGGATCCGGGTGGCCTTCGGCGTGGCCGTGGGGCTGGCCGTGGTCGCCCTCTTCCTGCAGCAGGGGCTCATCGCGGACGACCCCCGGCCGACCGGACGGCCGCCGGAGGCCAACCCCCGGCGGCTCTTCCGGGAGCTGGGCCCGGACCTCCGCCAGTTGCTGCTCGCCGACATCCTCGTGCGCTTCTGCGAGCGCATCCCCGACGCGTTCGTCGTGATCTGGGCGACCCGCCTCGTCACGGGGCGGGTCACCGAGCTCGAGTTCGGCGTGCTGTCCGCGGTGGAGAGCCTCACCGCTCTGCTGATCTACGTTCCGGTGGCCTACTTCGCGGACCGGTTCGGCAAGAAGCCGTTCGTGGTCATCACCTTCGGCTTCTTCACCGCGTTCCCGCTGGTGCTGCTGCTGTCCCACTCGTTCTGGCCGCTGCTGGGGGCCTTCGTCGTCCGGGGGCTCAAGGAGTTCGGCGAGCCGACCCGCAAGGCGCTGATCATGGACCTGGCCCCGGAGGGGCGGAAGGCGGCGGTGTTCGGGCTGTACTACTTGATCCGGGACGTGGTGGTATCCCTCGCGGCCTTCGGCGGCGCAGCCCTGTGGGCCCTCGGCCCGGAGGTCAACCTGCTGACGGCCTGCGGCTGCGGGGTGCTCGGTACGCTCTGGTTCGTGGTGCGGGGACGCGACCTGCCCCGGCCCGGCCTCGCCCCGGAGGCCCCGCCGGCCAGCGACGGGGCGCCCCCCGCCTGACCGGGCGCCCCCGACCCGCCACCGGGCACCTCACCGGACAGCGCCCGAGCGCTCTGGACGACCGGCAGGGGAGCGGGGTGGTGGGGTAGCGGGGCCAAGAAACACGAAAGGCTCCGGGGAGGAGCCTTTCGATCGTCGGGATGGGGGGGGGAACCCCGACGACAAAGCCACCATAGGGGAGGTGGCGTTCGTTGTCAATGTAGAATTTCGACATTCATCTTGGCCAGGGCCGCGCGCGTCAGCCCGTGCCGAGGAAGGTCGCGACCAGGGAGCGCCGGCCGCCCCGCTGCCGGTGCTCGCACAGGAAGATCCCCTGCCAGGTGCCCAGGGCCAGGCGGCCGTCGGTCAGGGGGACCTGCACCGCGCAGCCCGTGAGCACGCTCTTGAGGTGGGCCGGCATATCGTCCGCACCCTCCGCGGTGTGGGAGTAGCGGGGGTCGTCCTCGGGCGCGAGCCGATCGAGCCAGGCGGTCAGGTCGGCACGGGCCGTCGGATCGGCGTTCTCCTGGATCACCAGGGAGGCCGAGGTGTGCTGCACGAAGAGGTGCAGCAGCCCGGTGCGCACCGTAGTGCTCGCGAGCAGCTCCGCCACGGCCCGCGTGATCTCGTGCAGCCCGCGGCCGAGGGGGCGGGTGTCCACCTCCAGGCGGCGCTGGACGACGGTCACGGGCGCCCCCGCGGGTCGGCCCGCGCTCACGGCTGGGCCTCCGGCGAGGGGGCGTCCCCGTGCAGGAGCACGTCGAGCTGCCCGCGCAGCCGCTGCCGGACCCGGTACAGGCGGGAGCGGACCGCGGCCACCGTCTGCGCGCTCTCCGCGGCGAGGACCTCGAGGGGCACCTCGTCCCCCTCGTGCCGCAAGAGCAGGGTGCGCTCCTCGGGCGTGAGGCTGCCGAGCACCGCCGCGACGGCCCGCAGCTTCTCCTGGACCAGCAGCTTCTCCTCGGCCACCGGGTGGGGGTCCGCGAGCAGCGGGCCGATCCCCTCGGGGAGATCGATGGAGGAGTGCAGGGCCGGATCGTTGCGCCGCCCGCGGCGCTGGTGGATGCACGCGGTGCTCACCAGCCGCAACAGCCAGGAGCGCAGGGAGGTCTCGCCCCGGAAGCCGCCGAGGTAGCGCAGGGCGGTGGCCAGCGCGTCCTGGACCGCGTCCTCGGCGTCGGCGGGGTTGCCGCAGCGACGCTGGGCGTGCCGCTGCAGGTCCTGCCCGAGGCAGCGGGCCAGCCGATCGACCAGGCCCTCCGTGTCCACCGGTCCCGGGACCAGCAGCTCCTGACAGGCGGCCGGATCGCCCTCCGGCCTGTCCTCACGTGCCATGTCCTTCTCCCCTGCCGCCGCGCACCACCCGTGCGCACCGGGCCTGTATAGCCTCTCCCGGCGACGGGGCCAAGCCTCCGCGCAGACCGGCCGCCGCCGGGCGTGGCGGCCGCGGCCGGGCGCGCCCGGCCCTGCTTGCCGCCCAGGATCTCCCGGCTCGGTCTCGGGTCGACGCCGAGCGGCATGGCGGACGAGGGCGGATCCTCCCCCGGACCAGTACCTATTCGCGCAACGCGGGGACGGTCAGGAACCCCCGCCGCCTTTCCGCCCCGCCGCACCTCCGCAGGCCTGGACTGCCGGTGATCGCCGGATCCCTCCCGCACACCGCCTCGTTCTGCTCCAGACCCCGGTTGCGCGACACGCTGCCGGTGATCTTCGACGCGCACGAGGGGCCACGCCGGACGCTGGTGGCCACGCTCGACGACATGACCTGGCAGCGCTGCTGCGCCTGCTCGGGGCGATGCTCCAGGAGCAGGACGACGAGTGGAAGGACAACCAGCGCTACTTCAGCGTCGCGTCGAGGGAGCTGCTCAAAGCCGTGCCCTCGCCGGAGAACAGGGCCCCGGGAACGGGGAGCAGGTCGGAGGACGGACGGAGGGTCGGCTGACGAGCACTCAGGAGCAGTGGCCGGCATGGAACTGGGCCTGCGAGGTCGTACACCACTCGACGGGACTCAACTCTTCGGGTGGCGACCGGCCTCCGCGCCGGTCGCGCAGGTGCCGACCTGTCGGCCGGCACCCACCAAAGCAACTGATCAAAATCCCTGTGACGGGGTACTAGTGGCGCAGCAGCCGGGCCGGCCGGTGCTGTTCATGTCGGGCTACCCCGAAGACGTGATCGCCCACCACGGGGTGATCCCGGGAGGGGTGCCCTTCCTGGCGAAGCCCTTCACCATCGAGGAGCTGCGCGAGGTGCTGGGCCTGGTGGATTGACGAGCCATTCGAGGGGATTCTTCTTGGCTGTTTGAGCCGTTTCCCCGAGGAGGGGTGCGGTCTCCCTCCCCGGACTCCTCCCCGGATCGCGAGAGATCGACCCCCGATCCTGGTATTTTGTGCTCATGCCGGTGTGTTGCGCATCCATCTGGAGCGGTGAGTCCATGGGGAAGAAGTGTGCGTCTCGTGCTGGAGTTGACGTGGTGTCCCTCCGTCCGGCTCGTCCGGCGGATCTCGCAGGCTGGCTGGAGCTGGCCCGGGAGGTCGAGCATCTCTTCGGGCCGATGGTCGAGGTGCCGGAGTTCCGCCTGGCGCTCGAGGAGGCGATGACGCAGGAGCGAGCGCTCTGCGCGGTGCTTCCCGGCGGTGACGGTGCCACGCGGGTCGTGGGCGGCATCGTCGTGTCGCCGGAGCCGAACACGGTGGACTGGCTCGTCGTGGCCGGCGAGCGTCGGGGCACGGGGCTGGGCCGCTTGCTGCTGGCCGCCGCGCTGCAGCGGCTCGACGCCCGGCGTCCCGTCACCGTGCAGACCTTCGCTCCGGGCTGCGCGGACGGCGACGCGGCCCGGGCCCTCTACCGGGCCTTCGGCTTCGAGGACCGGCAACTGGCGGAGCCGACGCCGGCCGGGATCCCCACCGTGATCATGGTCCGGCCGGGACGGGGCTGAGGTCGCCGGCCTCTGCGCGACCATCTGGCCTCCGGAGGGCGCGTTCGCGGTGAGGCAGAGCTCTACCCCGGCTCCAGTGCAACCTCCAGGCCTCCGGATGTTGCGTTCGCAGTGAGGTAGAGCTCTACCCCGGCTCCAGTGCAACCTCCAGGCATCCAGGTGTTGCGTTCAGCGAGAGGTAGAGCTCTACCCCGGCTCCAGTGCAACCTCCAGGCCTCCGGATGTTGCGTTCGCGGTGAGGTAGAGCTCTACCCAGGCCCCGGTGCAACCTCCAGGCCTCCAGGTGTTGCGTTCGTGGTGAGTTAGAGCTCTGCCTGGGCCCCGGTGCAACGTCCTGGCCTCCGGGGGGGCCTCCGGCGCGCAGTCGAGCTCGCGATGAGCTACTTGCCGGTCTCCGGCGTCGTCCCGGTGAGGGGCACGGTCTGATCGATCGTCACACCCTGCAGCTTGACGGCCGGGAGTGGCTCCATGGTCGGGGCGGTCACGGCCGTCGCGGGCTTGCGCTGCGGCTCGGGGAACGTTGCTTCGGCATGGACGCCGCCGCCCGCAGCTACCGCGTCCATCGTGACGAGCACGGGACCCGGGCCGCGGACTGACAGGAACCCCCGCCGCCTTTCCGCCCCGCCCCACCTCCACCGGCCGGGACTGCGGGTGATCGCCTGATCCCTCCCGCACACCGCCTCATTCTGATCCAGAGCCCGGTTGCGCGACACGCTGCCCCCGACCTGCGCGAGCTCCACGCCGGCCTCACTGCGGACTGCGGGGAGCAGCGCGTCCAGGAAGCGCTGGCTCGCATCCGGGTGGTGCAGGCGCTGCTCGTCCGCCGCGGTGCGCGCAAGCCGGGCCGTGCGGACACCGGGGAACCTCCCGCGCCCGGGTCCGTTGACAAGCCCCGAAGACCTGAGCGATAACCCGACTCCCACGACCGCCCAAGGAGGGTGAGGATGGCCGGCCTTTCCATCGTCCCGACACCCGAGGTCCTCGCGGCCCTCGGCGAGCGGCTCCGCTCCCTGAACTACACCGAGGAGGCCGCCGCGGCCGCCCTCGACCTCCCGCACCTCGGGATGTTCTTCGAGCAGGCCCACTCCCTGTACCGCTATAGCCTGCTGCGGGCCGAGCCGACCCTGGCCACCCTGGTCCGGCTGTTCCTGGTCAACGACCCGGTGGACACGGGCGAGGTCATCGCCGCCCTCGGCAAGGACCTGCTCATCGGCCTGGTGCGGGGCGGGGTGATGGCGGTCGCCGAGGAAGGCGTGGTCCGCTGCCGCTACCTGCTGTCGCCCATCGACGGGGCCTTCATCTTCACCGATCGGCGCTTCCGGGCCGCGGACGACAACATCGGCCGGATCATGCCCCTCGGCCACGACACCTACAACCTGGTGACCCAGACCCAGAAGCGCCCGGGCGGCACGGTCCTCGACCTGGGCACGGGCTCGGGCGTGCAGGGCGTGCTGGCCGCGCGCTGGGCCAGCCGGGTGGTGTCCGTCGACATCAACCCACGGGCCCTGGACTTCGCCCGGATGAACGCCCACCTCAACGGGGTCTTCGCCCGGATGGAGCTGCACCTCGGCTCCCTGTACGACCCGGTCCAGGGGCAGCGCTTCGACGTGATCCTCGCCAACCCGCCCTTCGTGCCCAACCCCGAGTACGAGGTGCTCTTCCGGGACGGCGGCGTGCAGGGCGAGGACATCGTCCACGTCATCCTGCGGGACTGCCCGCAGCACCTGGAGGAGGGCGGGATCCTCCAGATGATGACCGAGATCATCTACCACGACGAGCGCGGCCCGGTCGAGAAGGTGCGGGAGTGGTCGGGCGACCGGCTGCGGGGCATCCTCTTCGAGCAGGACGACGATTTCCTGCGCATCTACGCCGAGGAGCACGTGCTGCGAGCCGCGGGCGAGCAGGACACGAACACCACCCTGGCGGAGCGGGTGCGAGCCTACCAGCAGTTCCTCGACTCCGTGGGGATCTGGAAGATCACCCACATGACCCTGCACCTGCAGCCGGACTCCCCGCCCCCCGACGTCCCGCCCGAGACCCGCACGCCGGTGGCCACCGCCGACGTCGCCAACCTGCGCGCGGTCGGAGCGGAGCGGGTCGCCCGGGGGCTGACCAACGTCCTGCGGGTCGCGGAGCCGGGCTGGCTGGCTCGCCTCGCGGACCACCGCGCGGTCTTCGACCCGGACCTCCGCTTCGTCGCCCGCTGGGTGCCGGCCACGGGGCACGCCTTGCCCTCCCGCGCCGAGTTCGCGGACGGCGCGCCCTGGCGCGCCGCGGAGCTCGAGGGCTGGGTCTTCCCGCTGCTGCGGCGGCTGGCCGAGTGCGAGACCCTCGGCGACTGGGTCCGGCAGGCACCGCCCCTGCTGGACCTCCCCCCGGCGGAGGCCGAGCCGGTCCTCACCAACCTCCTGGGCGACCTGGTGCGCAGCCGCTGGGTCAGCCTGGTGCCGCCGCCGACCTGAGCCGGCGACGCGGCGTTCGCCGACCGTCGACCACCCCCAGCCACGAGGGACGAGCATGAGCCGAGGCCACTTCACCGCGATGAACTACCACCGGGTCTACATCAAGGACACGATCCGCATGGAGGCCTTCCAGGAGGCGATCCGGGAGATCGTCCGGCCGGGCAGCTCGGTGGTGGACGTCGGCACGGGCAGCGGCATCCTCTCCTTTCTAGCCTGCCAGGCCGGCGCGGCCCGGGTGGACGCGCTCGACCCGGCCGCCGCGATCCAGGCGGCCGAGGCCGTGGCCCGCCACAACGGCTTCGACCAGATCCGTTTCCACCGGGCCGACAGCCGCACCGTCACCCTCCCCGAGCCCGCGGACGTCGTGCTCTGCGAGGGCCTGGGCAACTTCTTCGTCTCCGACCAGATGCTCAACGTCCTGGTGGACGCACGCCGCTTCTGCAAGCCGGACGGCTACCTGTGTCCGAACCGGGTGCAGATGTGGCTCGCGCCCGTCTTCCTGCCGCGCTTCACCGAGGTCTCCTTCTGGGAGGGCGAGCACTTCGGCGTGGACTTCACTCCCGCGGCGGAGCTCGCCCGGGACGTCGCCTACGTCACCCTGGTCTACCCCGACGAGCTGATGGGGCCGCCGGCGCTCTACGCGGACCTCTACCTCGGCATGGGCCAGCCCCCCGCGGGGACCACCGATCTGGCCGCGGTGCTCGGCACCCAGGGCGGCGAGTACCAGCTCGACAACACGGTGGAGCTGACGATCACCAACCCCTCGCGGCTGTTCGGTTTCGTCGGCTGGTTCGACGCGGTGCTCTCCCCCTCGGTGGTGCTGCGCACCGGCCCCGGCCACGACACCCACTGGGGCCACGTCCACTTCCCGCTGCAGCCCTTCCCCACCGAGCTCGGCGACACGGTGTCCGTGAAGCTCGGCTTCACCTCCGACGCGGCCTACCGGGTGCACATCTCCTGGCAGGGGGAGATCCGCCGCGGGGGGGAGGTCGTGCACACGTTCCACCACGACACCCGCCAGGGGCTGGGCATGAAGCCCAAGCCCAGCGAGTACGCGCCCCAGGGCTGAGCCCCCCACTCCGTCACCCCCCCCACTCCGTCACCCTCCCCGAGGCCGCGCGCCCACGCACCCGGGCCGCGGACGCACCTCCCCCGGTCCCCGGCCGATCCCCCTTGACCCGGTCCGGCCCGATCTGCTATCTGAGAGATCGTTCAGGTGCTCCTGGCCACGATCGATGCTGACGACCTGGCATGGCGCACCAAAACCTGAGGCCTGATTCGGATGCCTGAAGCCCCCGCCGCCCCTTCCCGCCGCACCCCGACCACCTCCCGGGGCCAGCGGATGGTCGAGCGCCTGCTCGACGCGGCCGGCGCGGTCTTCCTGGCGCACGGCTACCGGGGGAGCTCGGTGAGCCTGCTCTGCCGCCAGGCCGGCGTCGCCAACGGCACCTTCTACCAGTACTTCCCGGACAAGGACGCGCTGCTCGGGCAGTTGCTGGCCCGCTTCCAGGGGCTGGTCCTCGCCGAGCTCCGCCGGGCCGCGGCCCGCGGCCACGACCGACGGGGGCGGATCGAGGCGGTGGTGGCCGCCTTGCACGACCTGCTGCGGCGGGAGATCGGCCTGCTGCAGCTCTTCCGGGAGGCGGAGCCGACCGCGGGGGCGGCCGCGGCCGCGTTCTATACCGAGCTCGAGGTGGAGCTGCCCCGGCTCCTCGACCTGCCCGGGATCGCGCCGGCCCTGCTGGCCCGCTTCGTGCTCGGCGCGGTCTACTTCAACGTCGTCTCCCGCGGGGTCTGGGGCCTGGAGCATCAGCCCCTGCCCAGCCTGGTGCAGTTCGTCCTCCACGGCATGGCCCCCCCGCACGCGGACCCGGCGCGCTGGACCTGGGCCGTCGGGCGGGAGCCGCTGCTGCCCCCGGCCCCGACGGTGGACGCCGCGAGCCCTCCCGGCGGCGGCGAGGCGACCCGCCGGCGGCTGCTCGCGGCTGCGGAGGAGCTCTTCGGCACCCTCGGCTACCACGAGACCACCGTCGCGCGGCTCACCGAGGCCGCAGGAGTCGGGCTGGGGACCTTCTACCTGCACTTCCCGGGCAAGCAGGAGCTCCTCGCGGAGCTGGTCCACCGGACCACCCGGCGCCTCACCGCCCTGGTGGCGGCCGCGGTCGACGGCGTCGAGCACCGGCTGGCCCAGGAGGTGCTCGCGCTGCGCGCGTTCTTCGTCTTCATCGGCCGGCACGGGCGCATGTACCGCGTGGTCCAGGAGGCCGAGTTCGTCTCCCGGGAGATCGGCGCGGGCTACTACCTGACCCTCGCCCGGGGCTACGAGCGGTCCCTGGCCCAGGCCATGGCCCGGGGCGAGGTGCGCTCCCTCGACCCCCTGGCCCTCGGCCTCGCGCTCCTGGGCGTCGGCCACTTCGTCGGGCAGGGTGCACGCGACGGGTCCGCATCCCCGGGCAGCGACCCCCCGGTCACGGCGACCGTCGCCTTGCTCATGGGCGGGCTGCTCGGCCCCCCCCGCCGACCCGGGCCCGTTATCGCCCGTGGAGAGAGAGGATGAACCGGAATCACCCCGCGTCCCCCTGCTGGCCGGACCGTCTCCGGCGCGGCCTGCTGAGCCTGCTGCTGGGCGGCCTGCCCGCGTTCGCCGGGAGTGGCCTGGCGATCCTCCTCGGGGGCGGCGTGCTCGGCTGCTCCGGGGCCTCCCCGGACCACTGCGTGATGCACGCGGACTGCCCCGCCGACGAGGCCTGCCTCGCGGGCCGCTGCACTCCCGGCTGCCGGCGTGACGACCAGTGCGGCGCGGGGCAGAGCTGCGATGCCCAGGCCCGGTGCGTCCCCGCAGGCGAGGGCGAAGGCGAAGGCGAGGGTCTCGGGGAGGGCGAGGGCGAGGGCGAGCCCGACGGCGGCCCCCCCGAGGACGCCGGCGAGCAGCCCGACGGCGGCGGCAGCGGGCTCTGCCGCAGCGAGCTCGACGGCCGGGTCACCCGGGCCGAGTTCACCCTCGGCCCCGGGATCGGCGCCCCCTTCGTCACCCTGACACCGGCGGACCGACGGGTCCTGATCCCGGTGGACCTCGCGGGTACGCCCGGCCCCACGGCCGGCCGGCGGGTCTGGACCTTCGACGATCCCCCGGCCACGAACCGGCAGCCCGAGTTCGTCCAGGCCTGGTCACCGGCCGCCGTGCCCGCGGGCCGCCACTTCCCCACGGCCACCTACGTCGTGCGGCTCTCCGGCGAGGCCGACCTGCTGGCCTTCTTCGAGCTCACCGCGGACGAGCTGCTCCTCCTGGGGCTGGCCGATCCCGCGGCGGCCACGACCCTGCTGGTCTACACGCCCGCGGTCGTCGCCCTGCGCTTCCCGGTGGTGCCCGGCGAGAGCTGGGAGACGACCGCGACCGCGACGGGCACCCTGCTCGGCGCCCATGTCGAGGTCGTCGATCGCTACCAGACCCACGTCCTCGTCGCCGGGGACCTGCAGCTCGATCTGGGCCGGCTGCCGGTGGTCCAGCTCGCGACCCTGCTGACCCGGTCGTTCCCCGCGGCCGGCTTCTCCCAGTCCACGACGACGGTCCAGTTCCTGGGAGAGTGCGGGGGGTTCTACGCCACGGCCGTCGGCCCCGCGACGGGGGAGCGGCTCCCCGCGGGGGTCCGCCAGCTCCAGCTCCTCGGCTCCCCCCTCTGCCGGAGCGCGGCCGACTGCGGCGCCGGGGGGCGCTGCAGCGCCAGCGGCCTCTGCCAGCCGGACGGGAGCGCGCCCGTGGGCGTCGCGCCGGCCTGCACCGCGGACGGCGACGGAGTGATCGCGGACGACGAGTTCGTGGCCCGCCCCGGCCTGGCCGCCCTGTACCTGGCCAGCCCGCCCGACGAGGCGGTGGCCGTGGACCTCGCGGGGGCAGCCGCGGGCGGCGCGGCGCAGAGCTGGGACCTGCGGTCCGCGGCCTTCGGCAGCACGGAGGTCGTCGAGAGCCTCCTCGACCCGACCGGGAGCTGGTACGCCAGCTCCTTCCCGGAGGCGACCTACGCGTCCCTGCTCGACCGCTCCTCGGGCACCCTCGCGGTGTTCCGGCGCGAGCCCGGCCGCCTGCTGCTCCTCGGCCTGGCCAGCCAGCAGCGGGACCTCACCCTGCTGGTCTACGAGGAGCCGGTGGAGGCCTTCCGCTTCCCCCTGCGGGTCGGCGACCGCTGGTCGGCCGAGACCCGGACCACCGGCACCCTGGGCGGCTTCCCCACGAGCCTCACCATCCGCTACCACTTCACGGTGGACGCCGCGGGCACCGTCCGGCTCCCGGCCGGCGACGTCCCGGTGCTCCGCCAGCGCCTCGAGAGCGTGCAGCAGGTCGAGGGCGCGGCCTACGCGATCTCCCGCCGCACCGTGCTCTTCGTCGCGGAGTGCCTGGGCGCGGTCGCCCGGGTCCTCTCGCCGCTCAACGAGCCGGCCGAGGACTTCTCCCCCGCGACCGAGGTCGTCCGCCTGACCGTCCCGCGCTGCTTCGGGGACCTCCAGTGCCCGGACGGCACCCGCTGCGAGCAAGGCCGCTGCCTCGACCGGGAGGGCCGGCCCTGGGGCGAGGGCACGGAGGGCGAGGGCGAGGAGGGCGAGGGGGAAGGGACCGAGGGCGAGGGCGAGGGCGAGGGCGCAGAAGGCGAGGGCGCAGAGGGCGAGGGCGCGGAGGGCGAGGGCGCGGAGGGCGAGGGTGCGGAGGGCGAGGGCGCGGAGGGCGAGGGCGCGGAGGGCGAGGGCGAGGAGGGCGAGGGCGAGGAGGGCGAGGGCGAGGGCGAGCCCCCGCGGTGCAACCCCCTCGGTGACGGGGTGATCACCCGGGAGGAGGTGCTCTTCGCTCCGGGACTTTCGGCCCAGTTCCTCCTGAACGATGGGAGCGAAGGGCTCATCCCCGTGGATCTCCAGGGCGTGCCCTGCCCCGCGGGCCGCTGCTGGGACTTCTCCGCGGCTCAGGCCGGCGACGTAGGCGCGCCGGTGGCCATGCTCCCCGTGGCCGGCGCCTGGTACGCCGAGGATTTCCCCGACGCGAGCTACGCCACCGTGCTCGACCGGGAAGCAGGCTGGCTGGGCCTGTTCCAACTCACGGACGCCGGGCTCTTCCTGCTGGGCTCGGCCTCGGAGAGCGCCGGCGTGATGCAGACGGCCTACTCGCCGCCCGTGGAGCTGTACCGCTTCCCCCTGCAGCCGGGGAGCACCTGGGTCAGCACGAGCTCGGGGAGCGGCTACTGGGGCTGGTCGCCGGTGCTCACCACGGACACCTACACGGTCCGGGTCGCGGCCGCGGGCGAGGTGACCACGCCCGCGGGCCGCTTCCGGGCCCTGCAGGTGATCACCCACGTCGAGCAGGAGATCCCCTTCACCTGGTTCGGCAGCTCCCAGATCGTCCACACCTTCTTCAGCGAGTGCAACGGCATCGTCGCCCGAGTGGTGAGCGAGGACGGGGAAGAGGACGAGCTGTTCGGCCGGGCCGCCGCCTTGGAGCGGCTGGCGGGGCAGGACTGATGCGCACGCCCCCCCTCGTGCTCGGCCTCCTGCCGGCCCTGCTCTGCGCGGGCTGCTTCTCCTTCCAGCAGGGGCCGGTGGTCTACCCGGGCGAGTCCTGCTCCTTCGTGGAGGTCCAGGGGCTGACGGTCCACTACCGCGAGCTGGCGCCTACGGCGCCCGCGGCCGGACCCGCGCTGGTCTTCCTCCACGGGTTCGGCGGGGGCCTGCTCTCCTGGGCCGCGATCCAGCCGGACCTGGCCCGGCACCACCGGACCATCGCCATGGACCTCAAGGGGTTCGGACGCACGAGCAAGCCCGCGGGCGACTACTCCCGCGCGGCCCAGGCCGACCTGGTGGTCGCCCTGCTCGACCGGCTCGCGGTCCCCACGGCGACCCTGGTCGCCCACTCCTGGGGCAGCTCCGTGGCCCTCGAGGTCGCCCGTCGCCACCCCCAGCGCGTGGCCAAGCTCGTGCTCGTCGCCGGCTTCGTCTACGAGGAGCAGCTCAACGGCTTCTTGCGCTGGTCGCAGCTCCCGGTCCTCGGCGAAGTCCTCTTCGGCCTGGCCTACGACCAGGGCCTGGAGGCCCGCTACACCTGGGGGTTCTACAACCCGGCGCGCTTCGTCCGGGCCGAGCACTTCGACCACCTGCGCGCGTTCCAGCAGACCCCCGGGGTGACTGCGGCCGCGCTCGCCACGGTCCGGGGCATGGGGCTCGCCGAGCTCGGCCCGAGCCTTTCGACCATCACCCAGCCGGCCCTGCTCGTCTGGGGTGCGGCCGACCGGGTCTCGCCGCCTCGCTGGGGTGCACGCCTCGCCGCGGACCTGCCCGCGGCCCGCCTCCACACCCTGGCCCGGGCGGGCCACCACCCGATGCTCGAGCGGGCCGGCACCCTCGTCGGGCTGATCGAGGAGTTCCTGCAGCCATGACGCCTCGTGACCTGCCCCGTGCCCGCTCCCGCCCCTCGCGGCGGACCCCGGGCGCCCTCCTGCTCCTGGCGCTGCTGCCGGCGGGCATCCTCCTCCTCCCCGGGCCGGCCCGGGCCGACGAGTGGGGGCTGGGCGCGGTGCGCGACCCCTTCGCCACCCCCACCGAGCAGGATCGCTTCCCGGGCCTGGCCCTCGACGGCTACCTCCGGCTGCGCAGCGACGTGCTGACCAACCTCGACCTCGACCGGGGGCCGACCCCATCGACCGGCGAGACCTTCTATCCACTCCCGGCCAGCGATCCGGGAGGAAAGGACACCCTGACGTCGGGCAACCTCCGCCTCCGCCTCGAGCCCCGCCTCGACCTGGGCTGGGAGCTGAGTGTGCACGCCCGCCTCGACCTGCTCGACGGCCTGGTCCTGGGCAGCACCCCGGACCTCGCCACCCGCTGGGCCGCCTTGAACGCGGCGGCCACGCGTCAGCAGGCCCCGGCCGACTCCCTGGTGGTGAAGCAGGCCTGGGGGCAGGCCCTGACGCCCTTCGGCCTGCTGCTGGCCGGGCGCCTCGGGGTCGGCTGGGGCCTCGGCGTGGTGGCCAACGACGGGAGCTGCCTGGACTGCGACGGGGGCGACACGGTGGACGGGCTGCTCTTCGCGGTGCCCGTGCTGCAGCACTCCCTGGGGCTGGCCTACGGCCTGTCCGCGACCGGCGCCAGCTTCGACCCCTGGGGCGGCGGCGGCCAGGCCGTGGACGCGGACCCGGACGACGACGTGCGCTCCCTCTCCCTGAGCCTGCTGCGGACCGCCACCCCCGCGGTGCGGGAGGTCCTGCGCGCGGGCGGCCGCAACGTGCTGGACTACGGGCTCGTCGTCGCGTACCGCTGGCAGGACGTGGACTACCCGGGGGCGACGGGCGAGGCGGGGCTGGCGCCGACGGCCGCGACCCGGGTGGCCCGGGGCTTCTCCGGCGTGCTCGTCGACGGCTTCCTCGCGTTCGCGGGCCCGACCCACCTGCTGGAGCTGGAGCTGGTGCTGCTGTCGGCCTCCTTCGACGACGCCAGCCTGCTGGCGGGGATGCGCACGGATCCGGTCACGGCCCGCCAGTACGGCGGCGTCGTGCGGGAGACGATCCGCCCCCGGGCCGGCCTCGAGCTGGGCCTCGAGCTGGGCCTCGCCTCGGGCGACCCGGCCCCCGGGTTCGGCGCCCGCCCCCGGACGACCCAGGACCGGGCCCGGGCCGGCGACCTCGACGGCCCACAGCTCGCCCTCCCCGAGGACCGGCGGATCGACAACCTGCGCTTCAGCCCCGACTACCACGTCGACCTGATCCTGTGGCGGGAGCTCGTCGGCACCGTCACCGACGCGCTCTACCTGCGCCCGCGGGTCCAGCTCGGCCCCTGGCGGGGCTTCACCCTGGAGCTCGTCGGCATCTACTCCCAGGCCATGGAGGCGACCTCGGCCCCGGCGGCCGAGGCCCCCCTGGGCTTCGAGACCGACCTCGCGCTGCGCTACGCCAGCCCCGACGGCCTCGTCTGCGGCCTCCAGTACGGGCTGCTCTTCCCCCTCGCCGGGCTCGACAACCGGGAGCTGGGGCTCGACGCACGCCCCGCCCAGCGCCTCCACGGGCTGCTGGGCTGGGTGTTCTGAGGTGCTGCGGATGCCCCCGAAGACCTTCCCCGGGTCCCCCGCCGTCGGCGCCTGGCTCACCGGGGCCCTGGCCACCCTGCTGCTGCTGGGCGGCTGCGTCGACGGCACGCCCGCGGCGGCCTGGCCGGGAGAGGGCGTGCCGCCGCTGCCCACCTGCCGTGGCGACAACGACGGGGTGATCGCGGCCGGCGAGCTCGACTTCACGCCCGGTCGCCGCGCGCCCTACGCCCTGGTCGCGAGCCCCGGACCGCCGGTCGCGGGCCTGCCCGAGGCGGGCGGGCTCCGCCTCTGGGACTTCCGGGACGCGACCTTCGACTCCGTGCACGAGGTCCCCCTGCTCGATCCCGCGGGGCTGTGGTGCGCGGACCGGCTCGCGGGCGGCACCGTGGCCCTGCCCTTCGGCCCGGACGAGGCCCCCCCCGACGAGCGGGAGGCCGTGCCCTCGTTGCTGGTGCTGGCCGCGACCGGGATGGCGGTGGACATCCTCGGGGTCGCGTCGGTCCAGCCCGAGCTGCTGCTGCTGGCCTACGACCGGGCCGTGCCCTTTCTGCGCTTCCCCCTGGTCCGGGGCGCCCGCTGGCAGGCCGAGGTCGCGCCCGCGCCGGGCAGCCGCCTCGGCAGCCTGGACCTGGCCGAGCTGGCCCTGGTCGACGCGTACCGGGTCGAGTTGGCGGGCCAAGGCCGGCTGACCCTGCCTGGGATGAGCCTCGACAACGTGCTGCAGCTCGACCTGCAGCTCACCCGCCGCCTCGGGGACGAGGGCGCGACCTGGGAGAGCCGGCAGACCTACCTCGTGCACGAGTGCCTGGGCACCGTGGCCCTGCGCAGCGAGGCCGACGAGGTCTGGTGGGTGATCTGGTACCCGCAGTGAGGAGGAGCGACCCTGCCGGCAAGCACGCGGGCAGGGTGGGAGTGCCAGCGGCCAGCCGTACCGGCGCGGAGGAACGCATGAGCAAAGCGGACGACGGCCCCGTGCGTCAGGGCTACAAGGCCCTGGAGGACCTCTGGATCGGCAACCTCCAGCGCCTGGTGCGCGACCCCGTCCTCCTGGGACCGGCGAGCCGGTTCCTCGGCCTGCTCGGCGGGGTGCGCCGCACCTGCCAGGACCTGGGGGAGGCCTGGCTCGGGTGCTGGGGCCTGCCCACCCGGTCCGGCCAGCGGGAGACCCTGGCCCTGCTCCAGGCGCTCGAGGAGCGGCTGCTGCAGCTCGAGGACGAGCTCGCGACCGCCCGGACGATGGGGACCGGGGGGACCGGGGGGGCGAGGACGTC
The DNA here is from genome assembly GCA_034005005.1 of Myxococcota bacterium. Classification (GTDB taxonomy): domain Bacteria; phylum Myxococcota_A; class JAVEVO01; order JAVEVO01; family JAVEVO01; genus JAVEVO01. The sequence goes on along the minus strand of JAVEVO010000051.1, from coordinate 3,006 downwards.
CGGGGACGCGGCCGCCAGGGCCGGCGACCCCGGGACCGCGGGGGCGGCGACGGCCGGGAGAGCGGCCGCCGCGGCCGAGGAGGTCGGGGCATGACCGCGCGGGCGCAGCTCGCGACCTTCCTGCAGGTCCTCGGCAGCTCGCCGGCCCTGGGCCGGGACGCGCAGGCCCGGCTGTACCGGGAGCTGCACATCCAGCCCACGTTGGGCACCCCGGTCCACGAGGAGCGCCAGTTCACCCTGCTCCACTTCCCCGCGGCCGGGCCCCCGGCCGGGCACGAGCCCGTGCTGCTCGTCCCCTCCCTGATCAACCGCTGGTACGTCCTCGACCTCCTGGCCGGGCACAGCCTGGTCGAGGCCCTCACCCAGGCGGGACTTTCGATCTATGTCATGGTCTGGAAGGACCCCCACGAGGGGCAGGGGGCGCCCGGACTCCCGGAGCTCATCGCCCGGCACCTGCACCGGGCCGTCCAGCGCACGGCCCGGCACGCGGGTACGGCCCGGGTCGCGCTCCTGGGCCAGTGCCTCGGCGGGACCCTGGCGCTCGTCTACGCCGTGTGCTTCCCGGCGCACGTCGCCCGCCTGGTGACCCTGACCACGCCCGTGGACTTCTCGGCCCCGGGCCTGCTCGCGACCTGGACCACGACCGCGGCGCCCGACCTCGGCCCCCTGCTGCGGGCCTTCCCCGGCGTGGTCCCCGACGCGCTCGTCTACGGCGCGTTCCCCCTGCTCGACCCCCGGGCCCTGATCACCCGGGCCCGCACCCTCTGGGAGGGATGCTCGCAGGCCGAGTTCGTGCGCCTGTACCAGGCCCTCGACCTCTGGACCACGGACCACCTGCCCGTGACCAGCGGCGTGCTGCGCAGCCTCGTCGAGGACCTGTACCAGCACAACCTCCTCTGGCGGGGCGAGTGGCGGGTGGCCGGGCAGACCGTCCGGCTCGAGGACCTCCAGGTCCCCCTGCTCAACGTCGTCGCGCAGCGGGACGACATCGTGCCGCCGGCCTCGGCCCGGCCGCTGCTGTCCCGGGTCCGCGCCCCCCTCGCCGAGGAGTTCGTCTCGCCCGCGGGCCACGTCACCTCGATCCTGGCCAGCCCGCGGCGGGTGCAGACCTACGCGGCCATCACCGAGTTTCTCTGTCGGGACCTGACGGCCTGACCGACAGCCCAAGGAGGCGCCCATGGAGAGCAGCTTCGACATCAGCCGGTGGACCTGGGCCAACGCCCGCTGGCGCCCCGACTGCCCGGCCCTCGTCGCCGGCGCCCGGACCCTGACCTACCGGCAGCTCGAGGACCGGGTCGCACGCCTGACCGCGGCCCTGCAGGGGCTGGGCGTCCAGCCGGGCGACCGGGTGGCGTTGCTGCTGGGCAACCGGGTGGAGCTGGTGGAGCTGGTGCTGGCCACCGCCCGGCTCGGCGCGCTGGCGGTGCCCCTGAACCACCGCCTCACCGCCCGGGAGCTGGCCTTCATGCTGCGGGACTGCGCGGCCACGATCCTCTTCGGCGACCCGGACCTGCGGACGCTCGTCGCGAAGCTGCGGGCCGAACCGCAGCCCGTGACCCGCTGGCTCGAGGCGGGACGCGACACGGAGGCCCTCCTCGCGGAGGCGGCCGCGGGGCTGCCCCCGGGCCTCCCCGCGGCCGCGGTCGACGCGCACACCCCACACCTGATCCTGTACACCGCGGGCACGACCGGGCTGCCCAAGGGCGTGGTCCTGACCCACGGCAACACCTTCTGGCAGACCATGAACGCCACCGCGCTCGGGCTCTTGCCCGGCACGGTGGGGCTGGCCCTGCTGCCCCTGTTCCACGTCGGCGGGCTCCTCGGCTCGGTGCTGCCGGTGCTGTTCATCGGCGGGACCGTGGTGCTGCAGGCGCGCTTCGACGCCGGCGAGACCCTGCGGCTCATCCAGGCCCACAAGGTCCAGGGGATGGTCGCGGTGCCCGCGATCTACCAGTTCTTGGCCGCGCACCCGGATTTCGCCACGACCGACCTCTCCTCCCTGGTGGTCCTCACCTCGGGGGGCGCGCCCTTGCCCCTGCACACCATCGAGGTCTACCGCCAGCGGGGGGTCCTCTTCCGACAAGGCTACGGGCTCACGGAGGCCGCCGCCGGCGTCACCGGCATGGACCCCCAGGACTGCTTCACCCACGCGGGCACGGTCGGCAAGGCCGTGCACTTCGTCAGCCTGCGGATCGTCGACGACCAGGGCGCGGACGTGCCCCCCGGAGCGCGGGGCGAGCTCTGGGTACGTGGTCCCAACGTCATGGCCGGCTACTGGAATCGCCCCGAAGAGACGGCGAAGGTCCTGGTGGACGGCTGGCTGCGCACGGGGGACGCCGCGTCCCGGGACGAGGCGGGCTACGTCACGATCTACGGCCGCCAGAAGGAGATGATCATCTCGGGGGGCGAGAACATCTACCCTGCGGAGCTCGAGAACGCCCTGGCCGAGCACGCGGGCGTGGCCGAGGCCACGGTCTTCGGGGTGCCGGACGCGACCTGGGGACAGCGGCCGGTGGCCTTCGTCGCGGCCCGGCCCGGGCAGGTCCTCACCGCGGCGGAGCTCGTGGCCTTCCTCGAGGAGCGGCTGGCCCGCTTCAAGCTGCCCCGGGAGTTCCACCTCGTGCCCGCGCTGCCTCGCTCCGCGGCGGGCAAGGTCCTCCAGGACGAGCTCCGGAAGCTGCTTTCGCAGTGAGTCACGGCTCTGCGGGCCGCAGCCGCGCCTGGACCGCGGCCCAGCTCGGAGTGATCAGGAAGCTCTCGTCCATGGCCGCGACCATCTCCTGCAGCTTGCCCACAGGCACGGAGAAGCAGAGGGTCTCGGGCGGCACGAAGGGGCGGGCCGAGACGTCGAACAGCCCGAGCACGGCCCGGGGGTTCGGCCGCTGCGCCTCGAGGAAGGGCCGCTGGACGATGGTCGCGCAGCCCGCGCCGAAGGGGGCGATCACCGCGTCGTCGTCCACGGTGTCGAAGCCCGCGAGGGTGAACAGCCCCGCGAGGGTGTCGGGC
>JAVEVO010000232.1:0-8770 GCA_034005005.1 Myxococcota bacterium | reverse complement strand
CCGACGTAGTCGTCGTCCATCCTGGCGTAGCGCACACCGACTTCACTTCCCGCCGAGGGGTCTACGGAGACGGCCACTGTCCCAAAAGTCGGGGTACTGGATCGCTCCCCTTGCTCGTACGTCGCGTACGACGCGCCAAACTTGTTACAGACGATCACGGTGCCGAGCTGGCCACCCTTCATCTCGGAATCTTGCCAGGGTGCCTGCTGATCCCACTGGATTTCGCGGACCTCATTGGCCTCGAGGTCACCAGCAGGGATCGATTCGTCGTGGACGACCCGGCCGTTCACGAACATCCGGACGCTGACCGCCACCACGCCGGGGATGGGCCAGGTCTCGCCAGTCAGGGCCACGTGGACCTTCTTCGGACTCAGGTTTCCGGGGACCCGCGCACTGGTGTAGACGAGCTCGTAGCCGCTCTGGCCGAGCGGGATCCGCTCGCCGAGGACCCGGCTCTCGCAGGCGATGAAGGAAGCGCCCTCGACCCGGCAGGGGTCATCGGGACCGCCCCGGTCACCTGGGTCGCGATCGGGCGGTCCGGGCCGGTTGGACGGCACGCCGCCCTTCCAGTTGAAGTCCCACGGGGAGAAGTGATCGATGGGGACTCGCCAGAGCTCGATCGGGTTCACGAAGCCGAGGAGATAAGCGTCGTACAGCAGGCCCAGCTCGACATCGAGCTCTTCCTGATCCATCCCGAACTCCTCAGCAACGTCGACCAGGTCATCAACCAAGAAGTCGCCGTCGATGTCCAGGGTGGCCTGCTGGGCTTGGGCGTCCATTCCGACGATACGCACGATCCAGCCATCGGGCGAGGGGATCCAGGAGCCAGATGCCCGGTCGTAGTAGCCCGAGGGCACGCCCTTGCCGACCGTGAACCCGAGGAAGTTGTCGACATAGGCCACGACGTTCCCCGGATCGGTCCCGTTGGCGGCACGGAACTGCACGCCGTCGAGCAGTCCGTCATCCACCCAGAGCTGGTACTCCTGCGCATAGGTGTAAGCGGTCCCCGGCGGCAGCTCGGCCGGCATCGCCTTGGCGCCGGTCGGGCCGACCGTGTACTCGGTCACCCTGACTTTGAATTCGTCGGTGAGCTCCGTGAGGCCACCTTCGCCTTCGCCCTCGCCTTCCCCTTCCCCTTCTCCTTCCCCTTCTCCTTCCCCTTCACCCTCGCCCTCGCCTTCGCCCTCGCCTTCGCCCTCGCCTTCCCCTTCGCCCGCGTAGAACACTCTCGTGCCCTGGGGGAAGAGCAGCAGGGCCCGGCGATGGCCATCCATGTCCTCGACCGCGTCGGCGTAGACGATGGTGCTCTCGAGGACGCCTCCCTCCGGATCCATCCCGACCGCGCGCGGATTGCGCGAGGCGGAGGTCATGACGACATCGGGGAAACGGACGTAGTCTCGCCACGGGACCCGCGCGACGCGGTCCACGGTGAGGTGTTCCGGGAACGTCAGCCGGACGACCAGCCAGCCGCCGCCGTTGGCGGCCAGCGTGTACTCCCCGTCGGCGCGGGTGACCGCGGTCCCCCATTCGCCGTGGTCGACCACCTCGACGGTCACTCCCGGGAACGACTCTCCCCGGGCGTTCAGGACGCGGCCGCTCAGGATGGCCAGTCGATCCGGGTCGAGGTGCTCGTTGCCCTGGAGGAATGACGCGGCGAGCTGATCGATCGTCGTGGCGACGGTCGGGTCGACCTCGACGGCCGGCGGCGGGGGGATCGCCGGGCAAGGCGCCTCGCAGACGCCGCCACAGTCCACCCCAGTCTCGTCCTGGTTCTGCTGGCCATCCGCGCAGGTCGCCACGCACAGATGCTCCACACAAACCTTGCCCGCGCAATCGGACGCCCGCAGGCAGCCAGCGCCAGCACCGCAACGTGGACAGCTCCCCCCACAATCGACGCCCGTCTCATCAGCGTTCTGGAGATTGTCGGCGCAGGAGCTGCGGCACCTGCGGACCCCTCCTTCCTCGACGCAGTTGTCGGAGAGGCAGTCGGTGTCGATAAGGCACTCGAAGCTGTCGGTACACCTGGGATTACCTGGACCGCCGCAGTCGATCCCGGTCTCCGTCCCATCGCGGACACCGTCGGTCAGGGTCGGCACCTGGCAGGTCGCTGGCGTACCGCTGCACGCCCGGCTGGCGCAATCCCCAGGTTCGCGGCAGCCCATCCCGTCCGCGCAATCGGGGCAGTCTGGACCACCGCAGTCGACGTCGCTCTCCCCGCCGTCCCGGACCTCGTTCGTGCAGGAGAAGAACACGGTGACGTGGAAGGCCGGGCCCGGCGCGCCGTTGGTGACGAGCCGGACGTAGTGCCTCCCCGCGTACGGCGGAGCCAGCACGCGGAGGGAGTCATCTCCGGGATCGTCGATCGGGACGCCGAACATCCTCCCGCGGCGGTGGAAGAAGGCCTTGGGGACGTTGCTCGCGGAGCTCATCGCGCCGCCGCCCGAGGCATCGCCGAACCCCAGAAACCCGGTGCCCTGCAGCTCGAACTCCGCGTTGGCAGCCACCGCGGTCGGCGGGTCCAGGGGTTGCGACGCGAGGCCCGCGAGCACCCCGTGGGTGCTGTCCTGCAGGAGAGTGGTGGCCAGGACGCCGCCCTGGTTCTCGCCGCCGACGACCAGGAACCCGCCCTCGTCGAGCAGGACCACCTCGTGGTCGGCCCGGGGCTGGGTCAGCGCGGTGCGCGTGCTCCAGCCGCGGGAGGTCGGGTCATAGAGGAACACCGAGCTCAGGGTGGTGCTCCCGCTCCGGCCGCCAAACACCACGACCCGCCCCAGCGGGTCGAGGTGGGCCGTGTGGTCGGCGAGGGCCGTCGGGAGGGGAGCTGCGGCGGACACCGTGCCCGTCCTCAGGTCGAGCTGCTCCACGGACGAGGTGGCGTGCGCCCCGAGGATCCCCCCCACGGTCAGGACGCTCCCGTCGGGGAGGAGCGTCGAGGTGTGCTGGCTCCTCGGGAAGGCCATGGTGGCGCTCAGCCGCTCCCATTCGTCCCGCTCCGGCGAGTAGACGTCGATCGCCCCCTCCGGGTACCCGCTCTCGCCGAGACCGCCCTGGACCACGACCCGGCCGTTGTACAGCAGCGTCGCCGAATGGCGGGAGCGGGGGCTGGGCAGCGGGCTCACCTCCCGGACCACGACCTGCTCGCCTTCGAGGACGACGAGCCTCACCGTGGCCGTCGGCAGGCCGGCAGCGTCCTCGCCGCCGACCACCAGGACGGAGTCGTCCAGCAGGTGGGTCAGGGTGTGGAAGACCCTCCCGGGAGCCAGGCTCGGACCGGCGCTCCACGCGGGCGTGGCTCCTTGCTGGAAGAGCGCGGTCTCGACCACGACCTGACCCGCCTGGCTGCGACCCCCGACCAGGATGACCCGGCCATCTGTCAGCTCGGCCGCCTCGTGGAAGGCCCGTGGCGCGGGGAGCGTGGCAGCCTGGCTCCATTGATCCAGCTCGGGGTCGTACACCTCGGCGGAGCCGAGCACAGATCCGTCCGACCCGCCAGCGACCAGGATCTTGCCGTCGGGCAGGGGAGTGGCGGTCGTGCCGGTCCGTCCGACCGCAAGCGAGGCCGTTGTCTCCCAGCCATCCAGCAGATAGGGGAAGGACTCCTCGAGGGAGGGCCCTTCGAGCGGTTCACCGCCGACGAGCAGGAGGCTGCCGTTGTGCAGGAGCGTCGCGGTGTGGCCACGCCGCGCCTGGTGCAGCTCGAGCGGGCTCAGGCCTTGCCAGGTGCCGCTGGCTGGAGTGTACAGGTCCACCGCGTCGAGCTCCTCGTCGAGCGCGTTGTAGCCGCCCGCGACCAGGAGCTTGCCGTCGGGCATCAAGGTGGCGCTATGGCCCGCGCGGGCGTGCGGCATGAGGCCCGTGGTGGCCGTGGACCCCTGCCCCCCATTCGCCGCGGGGTCGTAGATCTCGGCGGAGGCTTGATGGGCCGAACCGTTGAAGCCGCCCGCAACCAGGACCCGTCCGTCCGGGAGGAGGGTCGCGGTGTGGTCCACCCTGGCCACGCCGAGGTTGGCCATCGGCGCCGACCAGTGTGCGGTGAGGTCCGGGCGGAAGCGCAGCACGCTCGCGGAGACGTCGCTGGGGTCGGCACCGTCCACGAAGCCGCCGATGACGAGCACCTCACCGGAGGGCAGCACCGTGGCCGTGTGCGCGAAGCGGCTCTCCGGGAGCGGGTCCGCGGTCCAGGCGTCTTCGCAGTCGGCCTCGGGATCGAAGCGCAAGGCCTGCTGCCGCGGCGCGGTGGTCTGGCCCCCGACGAGCAGGACGGTGCCGTCGGCCAGCCGGGAAGCCGTATGGAAGGCCAGCGGGTCTGGCAGCGGGCAGTCGGAGAGCGACCAGGTGCCGGCGATCGGGTCGTAGAACTCGACGCTGCCGAAGAAGGTGGTGCCCCCTTCGTCTCCGCCGCCCGCGACCATCACCCGTCCGTCGAGGAGGAGCGTCGCGGAGTGCCCCTGCCGGGCGACGTTCAGCGATCCGGTCGGCACTCGCTTCCCGGTCGAAGGCGAGAACAGCTCGGCGCTGTCCATGACCGCGGTGCCGTCGAAACCGCCGGCGACCAGCACGCGACCGCTCGGCAGCAAGGTCGCGGTGTGCGACTTCAGTCCAGGGACCGGGTCGCCGCCCACGAGCCCCGCCTCACCGCAGATCCCGGCCTGGCAGTTGCCCGACTCGCAGTCCGCGCCGAGGAGGCAATGCCACCCCAGGGCGCACGGCAGGCACACGTCCCCGCCGCAGTCGAGGTCGGTCTCGTCTTCGTCCACGACGAGGTTGCCGCAGGAAAACTCGAGGCAGATCCCCGCGCAGACGAGCGACTCACAGTCTTCGGGGAGCAAGCACGCCCCGCCGATCGGGCACGGCGGGCAGGTCGTCCCGCCGCAGTCCACGTCGGTCTCGAGCCCGTCCACCACGAGGTCGAGACAGGTCGGCGCGGCGCAGAGGAGATCATCACAGGTCCCGACCGAGCACGGAGTTGCGGCGTTGCAGAGCGCTTCGTCCGTACAGACACCGACGCACGTCTCGCTGCGGCAGTCGGCATCGACCCGGCACGGCACACCGTCGGGACAGGGCGGACACTCTGTACCGCCGCAATCCGGACCGGATTCATCCCCATTGAGCTGCTCGTCATCGCAAGCCGGCGCCGCGCAGCAGAAGGCCCCTGGGCAGTGCACGGGGTCGAGCACGCAGAGCAAGCTCAGGCAGTCGGCGTCGATCTCGCAGGCGAGCCCGGGCGCGCAGGGAGCGCAGTTGGCCCCGCCGCACTCCTCGCCGGCGACGAGGTCGAGCGCGGTCTCGTCCTGGTTCAGGACGCCGTCCTCGCAGGTTGCCGCCTGGCAGGCTCCGGTCACGCAGACGAAGGAGAGGCAATCCAGGCCGCTGTCGCAGGGCTGTCCCGTCGCACACCCCGGGCAGGTGGCCCCGCCGCAGTCCACACCGGTCTCCTCGCCGTTGCCGACGCCGTCGTCGCAGCGCGGCGCCTGGCAGGTCCCGTCCAAGCAGACGCGGCTCTCGCAATCGGCGCCGATCTCGCAGTGCTCTCCCGCCGCACAGCGGCTGGTGCAGTCCGGACCGCCGCAGTCCAGGTCGGTCTCCTCCCCGTCCCGATAGCCGTCCAGACACGTCGGCTCGGTCACGACCGTCGTGCGCGCGGCGCTGGGGATGCCGTTGACGACCGCACGGACCCAGTGCGGACCCGGCTGGAGCCCCTCGGGCACCGGGAGCACCGCCGCGCTCGGCCCCCACGTGTCCACGGGGAGGTACTCGAGCTGGCCGTTGTCGAGGCGTCCGGCCAGCAAGATCGGGTAGTTGGTGCTCGAGCACGCCCGGTTGCCCGAGCCGCCATCCGAGAGACCCGTCAGGCGAAGGCCCGTCAGGTCCAGGGTGGCCGTCATCGGGGCGATGGCGTCGAGCGCGTCCAGGACCGGCTCCCAGGCCGCACTGGCCCCGCGCCCCTCGTCGAAGAGGTCGGTGGTCGTCACCGGGCCCTGGCTGTCCTCACCGCCCACGAGCAGGACCCGCCCGTCGAGCAGCAGGGTCGCGGTCAGCCGACTCCGGGGAGCGGACAGGTCCGGCGCCGCGTTCCAGGTGTCGCTCGCCGGGTCGTAGGTGGCCGCACTCTGGAGGTATCCGGAGGCCCCGACGCCGCCGGCCACGAGCAGCCGACCGTCCAGCAGCAGGATCGCCTCGTGGTCGCTCCGGGCAACCGGCAACGCCGCCCGGGAGGTCCAGGCATTCGTCATGGGGTCGAAGAGCTCCACGCTGCTCAGCGGACCTTGATCGTCGCCGCCAACCACCAGGACCCGGCCGTCCGGCAGCAGGGTCGCCGAATGCCTCGCGCGTCCCTGCGTCATGCTCCCGACCGTGGTCCAGGAGGGCGTCTGCCCTTCCCCGAGATAGACGACCGCGGTGTCGAGCGCTGCCCCCCCGGAGCCCGAGCCCCCCACCACCAGGACCCGGCCATCCCGCAGCAGCGTCGCCGAGTGGTCCTGGCGGGCCTGGGGCAGCGGGGAGGCCGTCTCGCTCCAGGTCCCGCTGGCGAAGAGCTCGGCAGCGGCCAGGGCCGTGGTCCCGTTCCGACCCCCGGTGACGAGCACCGTCCCGTTGCCGAGGAGGGTCGCGGCGTGCTTGTCACGCGCCGTGCCGAGCGAGCCGGTCTGGGTCCAGCCGCTTCCCGAGGCGGAGTACAGCCAGGAGTCGGAGAGCGGGCTGGAGCTGCCCTGCCCGCCAGCCACCAGGACCTCACCGCTCGGCAGGAGCGTCGCGGTGTGGCCCGTGCGGCCCACACCGTGGGTCCCCGCGTTCGCCCACTGGACGCCGTCGTGGACCTGCGCCAGCCCGCTCGCGGCGCTGCCGCCCGTGACCAGCACGCGACCATCGAGGAGCAAGGTCGCCGCGTGGCCGGCCCGGCCCGCGACCAGCGCGGGCCCGTCCGTCCGGACGCCCGCCGAGGCCCGGTACAGGAAGGAGTAGGTGTTGCAGCCGCCGGTCCCGCCGCCGACGAGCACCTCGCCGTCCGGCAGGAGAGTCGAAAAGTGGTAGACCTTGAAGTACGGCAAGGAAGGCTGCGACTCGACCTGCCGGGTCACCGTGTCGAACGCTTCCACGCTCGACAGGTAGCCCTCCGGGCGGTTGTAGCCGCCGATCACGAGGACCTTCCCGCTCGGCAGCAGCACCGACGTGTTGCAGTAGCGCGGGTGCACGAGCTGGACAGACTGCACCGTCCAGGCGCCGCCCGACTCCCGGACCTCGATGGTACCAAGGTACAGCTCGGTGGAGTTGTAGCCGCCGATGACCACCGGCAGGCCATCCGGAGCCCGGACGACGGTCGGAAGGTACCGGGCCGAGTTCATGCTGCCGGCGGATGACCATGTGCCGAGCGCCGGGTCGTAGATCTCGGTCGAAGAGAGACCCGAGCTGTTCTTTCCACCGACCACCAGCACATGGCCGTCGGCCAGCGCGGTGGCCGCGTGCGTGAACCGGTTGCCGATCAGGCTCCCGGTCGTGGCCCACGCCCCCGACGTCGGGTCGTAGATCTCGCACGTCGCGAGGACCTGGTCGCCAGGAGGAGGGGAAGCCCCGCCCGCGACGAGCACCCGCCCGTCGGGCAGCATCGTCGCCGTGTGGTAGTACCGCTCGTTGGACAGGCTGCCGGTGGCGGTCCAGGTGCCCGCGTCCGGGTCGAAGAGGTAGGCGGAGTCGTAGTAGATCGCGCCATCGGCCATGCCCCCGGCGACCAGGACCCGCCCATCGCGCAGCAAGGTGGCGGTGTGCCGATAGCGCGGTCCGGGCAGCGAGGCGACCTCGGTCCACGAGTGGTCGCGCGGGTCGTAGAGCTGCGAGGGTACGCTGGCCGAGTTCCCGCCCGTCACGAGGACCCGACCATCCAGCAGCAGCGTCGCGGTCGGGTCCCGGCCGACGGTGGTGACCGACCCCGTCGACACCCAGAGCGGGTCCACGAGGAGGGTCGTCGTGCCCTGGATCCCCTTCACGACTGCGGTCATCCGCTCGTCGGCCACCGTCAACGAGACCCGGATCGCCCGGCCGTCCGCGGCGTAGGCCCGGGGGGCGGAGATCTCGATCCGGGGCTGCCCGCGCGCGTCCTGCACCTCGACGCGGTCCTCTCGCTGAACCAGCTTTCCGCCGTCGACCTGCCAGGAGGCCACCGGACCATCGCTGGCCCCGAAGAGGAGCAGCCAGAGCTTGTAGCCCTGCCCGGTGGCCGACCAGAAGGCGCTGGTCGCGCCCGACCCGTAGGCCACGGCGCGGTCCACCAGGACGGCGCGGCCCTGCAGACCCACCTGCCGCACGGACACGGAAAACCCGTCGGGTTGCAGAAAGCTGAACGCTTCGCGGCCCTCCGGGGGGAGGCGCAGGAGCAGCCCCCCCTGCTCCTCCAGGCTCTCGACGGGCGAGTACTCGGTGCCCCGGTGGACGTCGGGCCGGGCGATGTACGCGCCGGCCTGCAGCTCGAAGCCGAAGCGGTCGCCGTGGCCCAGGACCTCTCGGGCCAGGTCGGGGAAGGCGGCGCTCAGCCGGTCGCGCAGCAGGTCCGCCGGGCCCGCGAGCGCTTCGCCCGGAGAGGCCACCAGGAGCAGGGCCACGGCGACGACCGAGCGTAGGGAGGGCATGCTGCGGACGGCCGACCTGCTCATGCGTGGCTCCAGGGATTGGACCCAGCAAGCCTGGCAGGCTCGCGCCGCGAAGGCAAGGGGACAATGCGCTGCAGGCACCATTGTTCAGTCTGGCGAGACGGCGACGGCTCCGGCTGGCGCTCGTC
>JAVEVO010000050.1:0-41592 GCA_034005005.1 Myxococcota bacterium | reverse complement strand
GCGCTCTGCATGTTGAAGGCCAGGCCGCGCGTGCTCAGGCGCAGCATGCGCTCGATCCTCCGGCGCACGAAGGTCTCGTGGTCCGGAAGTCTCACCGAGAGGGCCCCCGAGGCCAGCACGTAGTCAAAAGGTGCCCCTGGCGGATCAGCCTTCAGGAGGTCGACGACCTCGAACTGCTCTCCCGGGAAGCGACGTCGGGCGGCCTCGACCATGGACGGCAAGATGTCGATGCCGAGGTAGCGGACACGGTCCCGGCGCCGCTGGAGGAAGGGGACCAGGTCCCCCAGCCCGCAGCCCACGTCGAGGATCGAGACCGGCTCGGCGGGGGGCGTCCGATCGAAGATCTCGCAGAGCACCTCGAAGCGGTACTCCTGGTCCCAGACCGCGCGCCAGGAGACCTGCCGGGCGAGGTCTCCCTCGCCCTTGCGCCTGGCGTAGAAGGCCTCCACCGGATCGTCGTGTTCCGGGCTCATCCTGGCTCCTTCGGGGGTGGTTGCCGACAGGTCGCGGGGCAGGCAGCGACTCAGGGAGGGGATCCGCCCTCGTCCCCCTCCTTGCGGGGAGGCTCCCAGCGGTCGAACTTGATCCGCTTGCGCCGCAGCCGGTCCTCGGCGTAGCGGAGGCGAGCCGTGGTGTCGGCGTCGTCGGAGTTGCGGTCGAGATACTTGGCGAGCTTCTGCTGGCAGTCCTCGAACTCCTTGGCGGTGCAGGCCGCCAGCCCCTCTTCCTTCAGGCGCTCGTCCACCTTCTTGTTCAAGGCGAGGAGTTTCTCGAGCGATTCCTTGCGGTAGACGCTGGTCTTGGGCACGCCGTCGAGCGCGGCGACGGCCTCGTCGAGCTTCCCCTCCACCTCGAGGGTCGAGGCCTTGTCCAGCGCTTCCTTGGACTTGCGCTCCGCCTCGGCCCGCTCCTTGCCCTTGAGCAGGTCCGGATTCTGCCCGTCCACGGCCAGCCCGGCGTCGATCTTCACCAGGGCCTCGGTCCAGTTCTTGGCGAGGATGTGCTCACGCGCCGAGGTGATCGCGGCGGCCACCAGCTTGGCACGCTCCTCCTTGGCGCGTCGCTCGGTGAGGTCCTTGAGCAAAAAGGCGCCGACGATGATCCCGCCGAGCAGCAGCACCCCGAGGAAGATCCCGAGGACGACGAGCAGGCCGCGGGAGCCGCGCTTGCGCGGCAGGCCGGAGAGCGCGTCGAGGGCCGAGCGCGGCGCCACGAAGCGGAACGCGACGTTGCCGAAGGAGACCAGGTCGCCGTTGCGCAGCACGGACTGGGTGATCCGCTTGCGGTTGACCGCGGTGCTGTTGGAGCTGCGCAGATCGTAGACGACGTAGTTGCCCGCCTCGTCCATGACGATCCGGGCGTGCTGCCGGGAGACCGAGGGATCGGGCAAGAGGATGAAGTTCTCCTCGGTACGCCCGATGGTGTTCTCCCGCTCGGAGAGGATCCACTCCTCGCCGGTGAAGGAGCCGTTGATCCCCACCAGCTTGCCGTAGGTGCCGTCGTCCACCGCGCCCTCGGCCGGCTGGGGGCGGGGGGGCAGCGGGGCGCCCGGGGGTGCGGCCTGACCGCCGACCATGGTGGGACCGGCGAAGCGACCGGGAGGAGGAGGAGCCTGCGGTGGGAGCCCCATGCCGCCAGGGGCCGGCGGGGCGCAGGCGGCGGCCGGCTGACCATCGACCTGCAGGCAGAGGAAGTACTCGCCGATGCGGATCTGGCTCTTGGGCTGGATCTCGGCGGCCTCCGGGATCCGCTGCCCGTCGATGAGCACCCCGTTGGACGAGTTCAGGTCCTGGATGAAGATCCGCCCCTGGGCCGTATAGACCCGCGCGTGCTGTCGGGAGACGCTGGTCGAGGGCAGGACCACGGCGTTGCCGCGGCTGCGGCCGATCAGCAGCTCCCCGTTCTGGATGGGCACCCGGGCGTGCTCGGTGCCATCCTTCGTCAGTACGATCAGCGTATACACTGCCTGCCACCTACCCTCTGCAGTTGCCCAGCCTCAGGCTCAGCGAAAGATGTCCGGCGACGGCGCGAGGCCTCGTCGCTGCAGGTCGTCGTACAGCCGCGGCATGAAGCCGGTGGCCCGGAAGTGGCCGAGCACGGCGCCGTCGCGGTCGGTCCCCTCCACCTCGAAGCGGAAGATCTCCTCGAGGTTCACCAGGTCGACGTCGAGGCCCGCGACCTCGAGGATGCTGGTCATCCGGCGCTCGCCCCCGGGGAAGCGGGTCAGCACCACCAGCAGGTCGACTCCCGTGGCGATGAGCTCGCGCAGGGTCCGCACGGGCATCTCCCGACCGCTCATCAGGCACATGGTCTCGAGCCGCTCGAGGGCCCCCTGCGCGTCGCTGGCATGGACCGAGGAGAGGACGCCGCCGCAGCCGGAGTTCATGGCCCGGAGCAGCTCCAGCGCATCCTCGCCGGTGAGGTCGCCGACGATGAGCCGGTCGGGGTGCAGCCGCAGGGCGAGGTTGATCAGGTCCCCGTGGCCGAGCCCGGGCTGCCCGGGCGCGGCTGGCTGGACCGCCAGGGAGACGACGTTCTCCTGCGGGAGGACGAGCTCGCAGGTGTCCTCGATGGTGACGATCCGCTCGCTGCCGTCGATCTCGGCGCCCAGACAGTTCAACAGGGTGGTCTTGCCAGAGCCGGAGCCTCCCGCCACGAGGATGTTCTTGCCGCCCCGCACGCACGCCTCGAGGAGCTCGACCATCGCGGGCGAGACCGTCTCGTTGGCGACGAGATCGTCCATGGCCAGCGGCTCGAGCTGGCTGCGCCGAAGGGTGAGGACCGGCCCACGCACGGCGAGGGGCGGCAGCAGGGCCGTCACCCGGATGCCGTCCTTGCGGCGGACGTCGACGCCGGGAGAGGTCGCGTCGAGGGTGGCGCCGGTGTCGAGCAGCAGCCGCTGGATGACGGCGAGCAGCCCGGCCTCGTCCGAGAACACCTTGCGCTGCCGCTCCAGCTCGCCGCCGTGGCTGACGTAGATGTGCAGGGGATCGTTGACCATGACCTCCCGGACCGTCTCGTCCTGGAGCAGCTCCTCGAGGGGTCCGAGCGCGGTGGCCTCGTCCACGGCGTCCTGGATGATCTCGTCCCGGCGCAGGTTGGCCGGCAGCCGGGTGCGGCTCTCCACCTCGCCGAGCAGCTCGATGGCCGCACGCTCGGTCCGCTCCCGGAAGGCCTCCCAGGAGAGGCCCTCGGCCTCGAGCCCGGCCAGCACCGGCTCGAGCCGCTGCAGCAAGGCCCGCAGGACGGTCCGCCGCTCCTCCAGCTCCTTGCCCAGGGGCCCCTCGGGGGGCCGGGAGGGCAACGGTCCGAGGGCCCGTAGCCGTGGCGGCGGTGCGGGGCGTCCGGGCCGGGGCTCGGCCGGGGGAGCGGCCGGGCTGGACGGCACCGACCGGGCGGGGGGCACCGGGGCGGGGCCACTCGGGGGCGCCGCGGGGAGATGGGGCGGCGTGACCGGTCCGGCGGCGGCGAAGGAGCTCGGCCCGGACGCGGGGCCCAGGGGCTGCATCGGCTGGGTGACCTGGACGGCCGGCCCACCCGGCAGGACGGGGGGAGCGCTCGGGCCCGCGCCGAGGGGCGGGGGCGGCGGGAGCAGACCATCGCGCCCGCCCGGGGGCGAGTGGGTCGCGGCACGGTCCGGTCCAGCCTCGGCGGCCGGTGGCTCGTCGAAGCTGAGGTCCATCAGCCCGCCGCCCGCCTCGGAGGCGGCCTCACCGTAGGCGGGCCCGGACAGCTCCGGGAAGAGCGCGCCGGGATCACCGAAGGGCGACGGCGAGCCCGGCTCGGGCGCATAGAGCCCAGGATCCGGCGAGGGCGGCACGCCGATCCGGCCACGTCCGGGGATGGGCGGTGCGGGAGGCGGCAGCGCGCCGCCCGCCCCGAGCGGCGGCGGCGGCGGCCCGAGCTCGCCGCCCAGCTCGCCGGGGGGGGCGTAGCTGCTCTCCGGCTCCTCCGCGGCTCCCTCGGGGGCATCCAGGGAGATGATGAAATCGCCGATGTAGATCTTGTCACTCGGACGCAGGACATGGGGGGACTGAATCTTGCGACCGTTGACGTAGGTACCGTTCGTGCTCTGGAGATCTACGATGATAGTCTTGCCATCTTTAACGACGATCTGGGCATGACGCTTGGAGACATTGCCTTTTGCGAGTACGAGATCGTTGCCTTGGACACGGCCGATGGTGATCTCTGACTTGTCATAGGCGTCTCGACGCTGTGGACCGCCCTTTTCGCTGATGATGATGGCAACCATTGAGTCCCTCGGTCTAAAAATCGGCACGTCGGGCCCATTTTGTAGGTCCCTGCTCGATCCATTTTGTATTGGATATTCCTAGGGTTGTCAACTGTTCGGCCGGCGCGCCGGCCGACCGGTGAGATCGCCACGCGGGCGAGCCGGGGCGAGCGCGGGACGGGGGAGACGGCAGCGGGACGGGGGGACACGGTGGGGGGGGGCGGAGAGGGGACGGCGAGGGGCGATCTCAGCCCGCGGCGCGGTCGTCGTCGTAGACCTTGGCCGGCTCGGCGTCCCGACGGATGACCTCGTCGTTGACGATCACCTCCCGGACCCCGATCTCCGAGGGGATCTCGTACATGACGTTCAGCATCGCCCGCTCGAGGATCGCCTTCAGCCCGCGCGCGCCCGACTTGCGGGCCATGGCCTCCCGGGCCACCTGGCGCAGGGCGGTGTCGGTGAAGTGGAGCTGCACCTGCTCCATGCGGAACAGCTTCTGGTACTGCTTGATCAGGGCGTTCTTCGGCCGGGTGAGGATCGCCACGAGGGCCTCCTCGTCCAGCTCGTGCAGGGCGGCGATCACCGGGATCCGGCCCACGAACTCGGGGATCAGCCCGAAGCGGATCAGGTCCTCGGGCTGGACCTGCCGCAGCGTCTCGCCGACGTCGTGCTGCTCGCTGCTCGTCGGCTCGGAGCCGAAGCCGATGGACTGCCGGCCGACCCGCCGGGCGATGATCTCCTCCAGGCCGCAGAACGCGCCGCCGCAGAGGAACAGGATGTTGGTGGTGTCGATCTGGATGAACTCTTGCTGCGGGTGCTTCCGTCCCCCCTTGGGGGGCACCGCGGCCACCGTGCCCTCGAGGATCTTCAGCAAGGCCTGCTGGACCCCTTCGCCGGAGACGTCCCGGGTGATGGAGGGGTTCTCGCTCTTGCGGGCGATCTTGTCGATCTCGTCGATGTAGACGATGCCGCGCTGGGCGAGCGCGACGTCACCGTTGGCGGCCTGGAGCAAGCTGACGAGGATGTTCTCGACGTCCTCGCCGACGTAGCCGGCCTCGGTGAGGTTGGTGGCGTCGGCGATGGTGAAGGGGACCTGCAGCAGCCGGGCCAGGGTCTGGGCGAGCAGGGTCTTGCCGCTGCCCGTGGGGCCGATGAGCAGGATGTTGGACTTCTGCAGCTCGACGTCGGGGAGCGCGGGCGTGTCGATCCGCTTGTAGTGGTTGTGCACCGCCACGGAGAGGACCTTCTTGGCCCGCTCCTGCCCGACGACGTACTCGTCGAGCAGCGCCTTGATCTCGTGAGGCTTGGGCACGGCCACGCGAGGCGGGGAGCCGGCCGCGGGGCCGGTGTCCTCCTGGATGATCTCGTTGCAGAGGGCCACGCACTCGTCGCAGATGTAGACCGTCGGGCCAGCGATGAGCTTCTTCACCTCCCGCTGCGATTTCCCGCAGAAGGAGCAGGTCAACCCGCCATGCCCTCGTCGCTTCTCAGCCATCACCCTTCTCGGCCGCGACACTCCGCCTGGTGGTGAACACCTCGTCGACCAGGCCGTATTCCTTCGCCTGGAAGGCCCCCATGTAATAGTCCCGCTCCGTGTCCAGCCCGACCCGCTCGAGGGTCTGGCCGGTGTGCTTGGCGAGGATCTCGTTGAGGGTCTGGCGCAGCTTCAGGATCTCCCGGGCGTGGATCTCGATCTCGGTCGCCTGGCCCGAGACGCCGCCCATGGGCTGATGGATCAGGACCCGGCTGTTGGGCAAGGCGAACCGTCGGCCCGGGTCACCGGCGCAGAGCAGGATCGCGGCCATGGAGGCCGCCTGGCCGAGGCAGATGGTCGACACCTTGCAGGGCACGTACTGCATGGTGTCGTAGATCGCCAGGCCCGAGGTCACCGAGCCCCCCGGCGAGTTGATGTAGAGGCTGATCTCCTTCTCCGGGTCCTCGGAGGCGAGGAAGAGGAGCTGCGCGATGATGATGTTGGCGACGTCGTCGTTGATCGGCGTGCCGAGGAAGACGATCCGGTCCTTGAGCAGCCGGGAGAAGATGTCCCAGGGCCGCTCGCCGCGGTGAGTCTGCTCGATGACGGTGGGGATCGGGATGTAGGTCATCGCTACCTCGTGATGGTTGAGCTCGCCGGCGACGCGACAGCGCCGGGCGGACCTGGTGGCCCGGCCCGGCGCCGCCCGGGATGCGGGGGAGTCGCCCCCCGCCACGCTCGTGCGGTGGTGCCCGGGATCAGGCCTCGGTGGTGGCCGGCACCTCGGCCTCGACGATCCTAACTTTCGACTTCAGGAAAGCAAGGGCCCGCTCCTCCTGCAGGTCGGCCCGCAGGGTTTCCCGGGCCTGCTCCGGGGCGTAGCGGGCCCGGATCTTCGCCGGCGACTCGGGGCCCTTCTGGGCCAGCTCGCCGATGCGCGCCTCGACCTCGGCGTCGGCGACCTCGATCTTCTCCTGGCCGATGATCGCCCGGATCAGCACGGCCTTGCGGATGTCCTCGTGCGCGCGGTCCCGGGTCGCGCGGCGCAGGGACTCGAAGGTCTCCTCACCGAGCCCCTCGGCCGAGCCGCCGAACATCCGCAGCAAGCCTTCCATGCGCTTGTCCACCTCGGCCTTGGCCAGGCCGGGCGGGATCTCGAAGGGGTGCTTCTCCACGAGCTTGCCGAGGATCGCCTGCTCGACCTGGTGCTCCCGGGCCTGGTCCTTCTCCTGGCGGAGCTCCGCGGTGACCGACGCCCGCAGCTCGGCCAGGCTCTCCTGCTCGTGGTCCCGGGCCCACTCGTCGTCCAGCTCGGGCACGAGCTTCTCCTTGATCTCGCGCACGGTGAAGGTGAAGGTCGACGGCTTGCCCGCGAGGTCCTTGTTGGGGTGGCCCTCCGGGAAGGTGAAGCCCACGGGGGTCGCCTGCTCCAGCACCGCCTTGGCCAGGGCCGCCTCCACCTCGTCGGGGAAACGGGACTGCTCGCCCACCCGGACCTTGATCGCGGTGCGCTCCTCGAGGGGCTGCTCCAGCCCGTCGACGACCACGACATAGTCCATGGTCACCTCGTCCCCCGCGGCGACCTCCTGTCGTCCCTCGGCGAGGCGATACTGGGCGTCGGCCTGCCGCATGCGCTCGAGGCGGGCGTCGATCTCCTCGTCCTGGAGCAGTGCCGGCGGCACCGCGACCTCGAGCTCCTCGAGCCCCTCGATCTGGACCTCGGGCAAGACCTCGAACTGCAGGGCGAAGGAGAAGTCGGCTCCCTGGGCCAGCTTGCCGGGATCGACCTGGAACTCGCTCACCGGATTGAGCTGGTGCTGGGTGAGGAGCTCGGTGATCAGCCGCTGATCGATGAGCGTCGTCAGCACCTCGGCGTCGATGCTCGAGCGAAAACGCTGAAAAATCACAGAGTTAGGCGCTTTTCCCGCGCGAAAGCCGGGGATGTGCGCGCGCCGCTTCAGCTCATTGACGACCTGGTTGAAGGCCGCATCCACCTTGCTGGCGGGGATGGTGACCTCGAAACGCCGCAGGTACTGGTTGGGCTGCTCTAGCCGCACCTTCATGAGTGTTGCCTCCGAATCCGGGCCACGAGGAAAGCGGGAGTGGCGGTCGTGTGGGAGTGCGAGAGGGGGGACTCGAACCCCCACGGCCGAGGCCACTGGAACCTAAATCCAGCGCGTCTACCAGTTTCGCCACTCTCGCGAAACGAGCCGCGAGGAGTCCTGCCCCCCGCGGCTCTCGGTACGCCCAGAAGGAATCGAACCTTCAACCTCCGGATTAAGAATCCGCTGCTCTGCCGATTGAGCTATGGGCGCAAAATTCAATTTTCTCGGTTCTCTCGGTACGCCTGGCAGGATTCGAACCTGCGACCTGCGGATTCGAAGTCCGATGCTCTATCCGGACTGAGCTACAGGCGCCTTTCTACTCCTGCCGACCGCCGTCCAGGCTCACGGACTTTACGGACAGTCAGCACATCGTTCGGGTGGGTAGAGGGGCTCGAACCCTCAACATTCGGATCCACAGTCCGATGCTCTACCATTGAGCTATACCCACCGCAACCACTGACCCCCGGGTACGCCTGAGAGGACTCGAACCTCCGACCCGCGGCTTAGAAGGCCGCTGCTCTATCCTGTCTGAGCTACAGGCGCTCAGAGTCTACGCAGCAACCCCACAGACCCGGCCTCCGAGGGGCGTCAATCTGGTCGGGGCGAGAGGATTTGAACCTCCGACTTTCTGCACCCAAAGCAGAAGCGCTACCAGACTGCGCTACGCCCCGATTCTCTCACCGGGAGCGGTTGCGAGTTCTATCCGAGCCCCCCGGTGCTGTCAACCGGAAATTTCACCTCACGCCGGCCGTGCGGATCGCGGGCCAGGCCTCGAGCAGGTCCGGGAGCTGGGCCGCCGCCCGGCCCCGATGGCTGATCTGGTGCTTCTCGGCCGGGCTCAGCTCGGCGTAGGTCCGCCCCAGCTCGGGCACGAGGAACAGGGGATCGTAGCCGAACCCCGAGGTGCCGCGCAGGTCCCGGAGGATGCGGCCGCGGGTCTCGCCGTGGACGCAGCGGGCCTCGCCCGAGGGGAGGGCGAGGGCCAGGGTGCAGTGGAAGGAGGCGCCGCGCTCCGCGTCGGTCGCCGCAGCCAGGCGCTCGAGCAGCAGCGTGCACTTCTGGCGGTCGGTCAGCCCCTCGCCGCCGAAGCGCGCCGAGAGCACGCCCGGGGCTCCGCCGAGGTAGTCGACGCAGAGCCCGCTGTCGTCGGCGAGCGCGGGCAGCCCGGCAAGCTGCGCGGCGCTGATGGCCTTGAGTCGGGCGTTCTCCTCGAAGGTCGCGCCGGTCTCCGGGGGCAGCGTGACCTCGGGGTGCTGGTCGAGCCCGACCACGTGCAGCCCGAGCGGCCGGAGCAGCTCGCCGAACTCTTCGATCTTCCCCCGGTTCCAGGTCGCGAGCAGCAAGGTCGCCATCGCCCCCTCCTCAGGTCCGGGTGGCGCGCGCCAGGGCCTGCTCCTGGGCCGCGCCGAGCTGGGGCAGGGCACCCCGCACGAGGAGGATGAGCGCGTCCAGCTCGGCGAACGTGAAGGGGCGCTTCTCACCGGTGCCCTGGAGCTCCACCAGCTCCCCGGCGTCCGTGAGGACGAAGTTGACGTCCACCTCGGCCCGGTGATCGTCCGCGTAGTCCAGGTCGAGGAGGGGCTGACCGTCGACGATCCCCGCGGACACCGCGGCGATCCGCCGGAGCAGGGGCGAGCGCGGGAGCTGCCGGCGCTCCGTGAGCCGGCGCAGGGCCAGGGCCAGGGCGACCTGCGCGCCGGTGATCGCCGCGCAGCGGGTCCCCCCGTCGGCCTGGAGCACGTCGCAGTCGACGTGCAGGGTGCGCGGCCCGAGCGCGGCGAGGTCCACGACGGCGCGCAGGGAGCGGCCGAGGAGACGGCTGATCTCCTGGGTGCGCCCGTCCGGGCGGAGGCGGTTGCGATCCCGCTCGGTCCGGGTGTGGGTGGCGGCGGGCAGCAGGGCGTACTCCGCGGTCAGCCAGCCCGTCGCCGAGCCGACCTTCCAGGAGGGGAGCCGCTCCTCGACGCTGACCGCGCAGAGCACGTGGGTGCGCCCCCAGCGGACCAGGGCCGAACCCGGCGGATATTCGAGGGGATCGGGCACGATCTCGAGGAGGCGCAGCTCGTCGGGAGCACGCTGGCGACCGTTCGCTCCACCCATCTCAGTCCTCCCCGGGCTCGTCCCCGGCCTCGGGGTCGAGCAGCAGCCGCTCGTAGCGCCGCAGGGCGAGCTTGCGCCCGATGCGGCCCAGGCGGTCGATCATCGTGATGCCGTCGAGGTGATCCAGCTCGTGCTGGAAGGCCACGGCGAGCAACCCCTCACCCGCGAGCTCGAAGGGCTGGCCGTGCTCGTCGAACGCCCGGACGGTCGCGGCCGCGGCGCGATGGATGGGCACGTTCAGCCCGGGGAAGGAGAGGCAGCCCTCCTCCCAGGTGATCTTGCCCTCCCGCCGGACGATCTCCGGATTGACGAAGACGTGGAGCTTCCCCGGCCGCACCGTCCCGTCTTCCTGCTCCTCGGGGCCGAGGTCGATGACCACCACGCGCCGGGAGACCGCCACCTGGTTGGCAGCGAGCCCGAGACCATGGTTGGCGTACATCGTCTCGGCCATGTCCGCGACGAGCTGCCGCAGCTCCGGCCCGAAATCGGTCACCGGCTCCGTTGGCCGGGTCAAGGCCTCGTGGGGGTAATGGACGATCTCCCGCAGTGCCATTCGCCTGCTCCTCCTGGACCGAGCCGGCAGACCCAACGCGCCGCCGGCCCGGATCAACCTGCAGCCGCTCGGGCGATGGCGCCAGCAAAAAAGAGCCACGGGGTCGAGCGATGGTCGCGGCCCGGGAGGACTACCGGGCCGGCCGGAGCCGGCTCGCGTATTGCTCGCGCAGGGTGCGATCGCCGAGCACCGCCGCGGCGTCCAGCGCCACCGCAGCGACGAGCTTGGTCCGGGTCACCTGCTCCTCGGTGGCGCTGGCCGGGAGACGGAGGGGATCGAACTCGGCCGCGATCCGGGTCAGGGCCCGGGCGACCGCGAGCTCATCGGCGCTCCGCTCCAGCTCGAGGAGCTGGAAGTAGTCCCCGAAGAGCGCCTGCTGGTGCTTGGCCGCCAGCCGCTCGGGGCTGGCCAGGCGCCCCGTCGCGGTCCGGGTCTCGGTCGTCTCCGCCATCGCTGCATCCCTCTGCTGGCAGAACGCCCGCCCGGCGGCGGGGCGAGCCCATGGAGGCGTCCTATAGCATGGACACCGGATCGACATCAACCGCGCCCCGCAGCCCCTGCTTCTGCGCCCGGGCGACGAGCTCCTGCAAGGACGGCAGCAAGGTGCGCAGCTCGGGCCGGGAGGCCGCCTTGAGCAGGAGCTGCCAGCGGTAGCGCCCGCGGAGCTGCTCCAGGGGAGCCGGCGCCGGCCCGAGCAGGGTGACCGGTGGCGCGCCGGGCCGCACCAGCAGCTCCTCCAGCTCCCGCCCCAGCCCCTCGACCACGGCCCGGGTGGCCTCGGCGTCCGGGCCGTCGAGGTGGAGCGCCACCAGGTGGCTGAAGGGCGGGAAGCCGAGCTCTCGACGCAGGAGGAGCTCCTGCTGGGCGAAGCCGAGGTGGTCGTGCCCTTGCGCGGCGGTCAGGGCGTGGTGCTCGGGCGAGTAGGTCTGGATGATCACGCGCCCCGGGCGCTCGCCCCGGCCGGCACGGCCCGCGACCTGGGCGAGGAGCTGGAAGGTCCGCTCCGCGGCGCGGAAGTCGGGGAGGTGCAGCCCGCCGTCGGCCTGGAGCACGCCGACGAGGGTGACCCCCGGGAAATCGTGCCCCTTGGTGACCATCTGCGTGCCCACGAGGACGTCGACCTCCCGCGCCCGCACCGCGCGCAGCAGCCCGGCCAGCCCCTTGCGACCGACCGTGTCCCGGTCGAGGCGGGCGACCCGCGCCCCGGGCAGCAGCTCCCGCACCGCGGCCTCGACCTTCTCGGTGCCGAGCCCGAGCTGCACCAGGGCCTCGGCCGCGCACGCCGGGCAGCGCGACGGCACCCGCTGCTGGTGATCGCAGTAATGACAGCGCAGCCGGGCTTCCTCCCGGTGCAGGGTCAGGGTCACGGAGCAGCTCGGGCAGGTGATGGCCGCGCCGCACTCCTGGCAGAGCAGCACCGGTGCCCAGCCCCGGCGGTTGAGGAAGAGGATCGCCTGCTCCCCGGCCCCGAGGGTCTCCAGCAGAGCCTCCCGCAAGGGGCGGGAGAAGGGCACGACCCCGCGCGCCGGCCGGTGCAGCCGCAGGTCCACCAGCTCCACCCGGGGGAGGGCGCCGCCCGTCGGTCGCCCCTTCAGCTCCAGCCGGCGGTAGCGGCCGGTGAGCGCGTGGTAGTGCGACTCGAGGGAGGGCGTGGCGCTGCCGAGGACCACCACCGCGTCGCTGCGGCTCCCCCGCAGCAAGGCCAGATTGCGACCATCGTACCGGGGAGACTCGTCTTGGTGGTACGAAGGATCATGCTCCTCGTCCACCACGACGATCCCCAAGGCGGGCAGGGGGGCGAAGACCGCGCTCCGGGCCCCCACGGCCAGGGTCACCTCGCCCTGCCGCAGCCGGCGCCACTGATCGTAGCGCTCGCCCTCGCTCAAGCCCGAGTGGAGTACGGCCACCGCGCGGTCGCCGAAGCGGGCGCGGAAGCGGCCGGCGAGCTGGGGGGTGAGGGAGATCTCGGGGACGAGGACCAGGGCCGAACGACCCTGGGCCCGGGCGAGGCGGATGGCCTCGAGGTAGACCTCGGTCTTGCCCGAGCCGGTCTCGCCGTGCAGCAGGAACGGCGTGAACCGGCGCGCCGTCAGGGCCTGGCCGATCTCCTGGAGGACGCCCTGCTGACCGGCCGAGAGGACGGGCGCCTGATCGGGGACCACCGGATCGTCGAGGAAGGGATCCCGCAGCTCCTCGACCTCGGCCCGCCGGATCAGGCCCTTGGCCTCCAGGGCCCGAGAGACCGCGGCCGCGTCGGGGATCGCCCGTCGCGCCTCGGCCAGGGAGATCCCCGGGCGCTCGTGGACCAGGCGCAGCAGCTCCTGCTGGCGGGAGCCGAGGTGGACCGCGGGCCGGGCCGGGCCCGCCGGCGTGAGGAGCTGAGTCTTGCGGCTGCGCACCCGGGGGCGGGGGAGATCGAAGTCGAGCAGGGCCGCCCCCTCCCGCTGGAGCGCGAGGAGATCCTCGAGGCGGCAGCCCTGCCCCACCCGCCGGAGGAGCTCGTCGCAGGGCACCGGGCGCTCCTCGAGCGCCAGGCGCAAGGCTCGACGCTGGGGTTCCCGCGACCGGGGAGCGGCCGCGGCCGTCCCGCCGGTCGGGGAGGTCGTGGCCGGCGGCTCGCCGGCCGGGACCCGACGGACCGTGCGGCGGCCCGTGACGTTGATCCCCGCGGGCAGGGCCGCGCGTAGCAGCTCCCCGGGGGGTTGCACGTAGTAGCGGGCCGCGAGCAGCACCAGGGCGAGGAGCTCCTCGTCGAACAGCGGCCCCTCGTCCAGGGCCCCGAGCACCTCGCGCAGCCGGCCGGGCGGCACCGAGGAAGATCCAGGAAAATCGGTAACATAGCCAGTCACCTGGCGGCCACCGAGGGGGACGAGGACGCGCATCCCGCGGCGGAGCTCGCCAGCGAGGCGTCCCGGGATCCGGTAGTGCAAGGGCGCGGGCAGGGGGAGGGCGAGCGCGACCTCCACCAGGGCCGGCGGGGCCGGGTCGGCCGGCGACGCGGCGCCGGGCGCGGGCGCGGGGGCATCCCGCGGTGTGGGAGGAGCAGCGGGAGGCTCCGGAGGTCGGCTCACGGGAGCTTGCCGAGGTCGAGCACCTGGGCCTGCCAGAGGAGCTGCCCGCCTTCCTGCACCTGGATCCGCCGGGGGAACAGCCCCTGGGTCGGGGGCGCGCCGACCTCCCGCAAGAGCAGGTCGCGTCCGCCCGCGAGCAGCCGCACGGGGAAGAAGGTCTCCTGGTCGACCCAGAGCTGGGGCCGCTGGATCTCCCGGTGGAGGGCCCCGACGGTGACCACCACCCGACCGTCCAGGCGGCCGAGCGCCGTCCGGGAGGTGTCCACGCCCAGCTCGGCGAGCAGACGCCGCAGATCGCCGCCGAAGAGCTGGCCGAGCGCGGCCAGCCCGACCCGCGGCCTCCCGCGCGGCACCAGCAGCCGGCCCCGCGGGTCGAGGGTCCAGGTCTCCCGGTACAGGTCCCCGGCCTCGTCGATCTCGAGCTGCAGCCGCACCCCCGCGCTCTTGGCGAGGCGCTCCTGGCAGCGGGCCAGGACGTAGGCCCCGGGGAGGACCAGGGCCTCGGCCGGCGAGGCGGAGAGCAGGAGGAGACTGACGAGTAGAAAGGTCCATCCGCCGCACCGGAATGACCAATACGCGCAGGCGCCTGCAACTCGTACAGCCATCAGGCAGGCTCCGTGGTCAACTTTGGCCGATACAAGGCCCAGGCAAGCTCGTCGAGCTCTTGCTGGAGCACTTGTAGACGCTGCTGGCGCTCCTCGACCGCTGCCTGGGCCGCAGCGAGGTGCCGGGCGAGGGCCAGCAGCCCCTCTTCCGTGGCCGGCAGCCGGTCCCGGTCCTGCCGGTCGGCCCAGGGAGCCGGCAAGGCCGCGCAGAGGCGGGCCAGCAGGTCGGCCACGGCCTCCCGCTGTTGGATCGCCTCGCCAGGACGGGCGACGGTATCCCGGCCGATCTTGACCTCGGCCCCCACCGCCCGCGCGCGGCGCAGGTCCCGCTCGAGCCAGTCCGGTTCGATCCGGACGAGCTGGCGGGCCTGCAGCAGAAGCAAGCTCAGGGCCGGCAGCCGGGGGTGCTCGGCCAGGAAGCGCGCGACCTCGGCCCAGACCGGGAGACCCGGTGGCTCCCCCAACGCATACCCCCGCTGTTGCAGCTCCCCCAGCTCCCGCCACAGTCGGTGCAGCTCCTGGACCCGGTCGACGAAGGGCTGTTGCTCAGCGAGTGGGATCAGCTTCACCGGCAGCCGTTTGATGTCGTCGGGGTAGACGTGATCCTTCATCGAGCGCCTGTTCGCCGCCAGCCAGCTCTGCAAGGGAGCAGACAGCGCCAGCGCGCAGAGGTATTCCTCGCTCACTCCATCGGAGAGCGCGGGATCGAAGGCCGCGGCCAGCTCCTTGCGCGCGCTGGATAAAGCACGGTTGTCGACCTCGGCGAGCCGACACCAGCGCACCGCAACCCGGACCGAGTCAGGGACGACGAGGTACTGGCCCGCGCCGACCGAACCATCGTCCACGGCCACCCCGGTAAATGTGCCGAACATCACCTTGGGCCGATCGTACAGCTCAGGGAAGGTTGGGCGTCGTACCCGGTACGGGCAGCGCGTACCTTCGCCGTACTCCAGCCATTGGATCGGTCCGATGCCACCTCGGAGCACCTCTCGGGAGCCAACGAACGGTCGGCGATGGATCGCATCCGGTGATGAAGCGAGCAAGTCTTTCGTGAGAAAAGCCTGGTGCCGAACACGCTTGCCATCCGCTCCGCGATCCTCGACCAGCTCCTCGCTGAAACGCAGGGGGTCGTAGCACGCAGGCACATCGACGATCTGCCCTGCCGCGATTTTCTCATCCGAGTTGAGCACCATCCCCACCGAGACATAGCAGAGCCGCTCCCAGGGCACGGTCCCGTCCAGGTCCACCTCGACCTGGGCTCGGCACGAGAAGAGCGTGTCGGGGTCAGTCTCGGCCTGCACCAGCGAGTCGAGTGGCTCGAGCTGCAGCCGCCCCTGATCATCGAGGCCGCGGGCGGTCGTCCGTCGGGTCTGGTGCCCCGCGGGCGGCGCGCCCCGGGAGAAGGTGAAGATCAGGTTGCTCTGCCACGCAGCGTCCTTGAAGAGCTTCAGCTTCTGGGCGAAGACGATCTCGTGCAGTGTGCTCTGTCGCGCGAGCAGCTCCCGCAGCTTGGTCGCGTAGGGGGCAGTGGACAGCGACTCGATAGTGATCAACGTGCTGCGGGCTTCGAGCCCATCTGCGAGCAGCCGGTGGTACTGCTCGATGAAGGGGACGTAGAGGTCCCACTTCTGGTGGCGGGTAGTGAACCACTCCTGCCCCTCGAGCAGCCGTCGGTACTTCAGATACTCGGTCGCCTCCTCATCGGCCCGGACATAGGGCGGATTGCCCAGCAAGACATCGAATCCCGAGGAGAAAGGACCATGGCGGGCTTTGAGCAGCTCGACCTCGGCCTCCTCCCGGCCCAGCAGGACCGTGGTTGCCCGGCTGTCCGCGCCGGCGATGGCCTCGTCCACCAGTAGCGAGTCGGCGCAGTGGATCGCGAAGCGCTCGACGTTGAGCTGTAGCCCCGCTGTCTGCGCTTGCCGCAGGAGGTCGAGGACCTGGATCAACAGGTTGGTCTCGGCCAGGTAGCAGGCGAAGGGGTTGAGGTCGACGCCGTATAGGGAGCGCTGCAGCTCGGCGAGCACCGCGGGCAAGCTCGAGTCGGGGATCCGGCCTTCCCCGTCGCGGAAGGTGGCGATGAGCCGCCGGCAGGCCTCCACCAGGAAGCTCCCCGAGCCGCAGGCCAGATCAGCCAGCCGCTTGCCAGTGGCCTGGGGGCCGACGAAACCGGCCTGATCGAGCATCGCCTGCACGAGGGTCGGCGGGGTGTAGTAGCGCCCCTGCTCGTGCTTTCCCTCGGTGAGGAAGCGGCCATAGACCGCGCCGATGATGTCGCTGTCGATCTTCGCCAGGTCGAAGACGTTGAGCACCGTCAGCGCCCGGACGAGCATCTTCTCGTCCATCCGGTACCAGTCGAAGGGCGAGGAGGCGCCATAGAAATGGACGTAGATGCTCTGGGCCGACTCGAAGGCCATCCGGGTCAAGTAGTCGTAGGAGCGGCCCGACGCATAATCGAGGTAGCGGTCCATCCGCTCGGCCCAGAGGTAGAGGCCGCCATCGCTCAGCTTGCGGCTGAGCAGGCCTTTGTCCTCGCAGATCCGCACCAGCAGCAGCCGGATGAGGTAGACGTAGGCGGTCTGTCGTGCAAACTCGCGGTGCAGCTTCTCGTCGACCGCGCCGACCATGACGCTGGAGGAGACCTTCCGGACCCAACCCCGGTAGGCGCTCGTCGTCTGGTTGGCGCTAGCAAAGGTTCCAGCGAGCTCTTCTCGCTCCAGGTAGAGCTCGAGCGCCGCGCGACAGAGCTCGATGGTGTGCTCACCAAGGCTCTGGAGCACCCGGCGGGCCTGGCTCGCCGCCGCGCCGCCATTCTTGCTACGCCCGTTGGCCCCTGAGGTGGCCACGGCCGACTGGTCGCCGCCGAGGTCGAGGCCACCGAGCTGGACCTCCTCCAGCACCGTGCCCTTGCGGACCCGGTCGGCGATGCTGCCCACCCAGCCTTTGACCAGCGGCGCCAGGTTGGTAGCCTGCGGTCGCCGGCAGAAATCGTCCACCGCGTCGAGGAACAGCTCCCGGTATTCCTCCGGGGTGAGGTCGAAGCTGCTGCGGTGCAACTCCACCTGCTGACGCAGATGGGCCAGGTCGGCTCGCTGCTCGGCCTGCTGGAGCTGAACCTCGTAGCGGACCTGGCGCTCCAAGGCGTCGAGGAGCTGGTGCTCTACATCCTCGGCGAAAAGCTCGATCAACCCTCGCAGCGACTCGACGAGTAAATCGGGCGAGCTGGCCACGTCGATGGCCTGCGCCCGCCAGTGGGCCTCGTGGTGCTCGAGGATGATCTGCTCGATCGCCGGGCCGGGATTCGGTCTCCGCAGCGCCTCTTGGAGCTGATCGACCACTGGCTGAGGGAGCTGGGGCGGTGCGCACGGATGACGGGCAAAGTCCTGGGCCTGCATGAACGCCAGGAGCGAGAAGCGGTCCCAGAGGGCCCGCAGGGCCGTGCGCTGCTTGCCAGGGAAGTCGACGGGCGCGGCGAGGCTGAGCTCGGCGAGCGCCTGCAGGTCGATCCGTACGAGGCAGACCGGTCCCCGATCGCCGAACTCCCAGCCCTCGAGCACCCAGCCATTGCAGAGCAAGCCGGCCATACCGTGCACGGCGCCCGAGCGCACGTACCGACGGAGCTGCTCGAGGGGGGACTCCTCGACACCCCCATAGCCCCGCCGCCGGGTGTCGAAATCGCGGACCGAGGTGGCCTTGTCCTCCACGACCAGCACCGGGACGGTCCCGTACAGCTCGGGCAGGCGCACGGTGTAGTCAGGGACTGCACGCTCGGAGAGGGCCAGGGGCCGATTGTAGGCGACCTGCTCCCGAGAGAAACCGAGCGCGGCCAGCAAGTCGGCCATCAGCGGATCCACTACAGCGGACTCGTCGCCGTCGCCGGAGTGAGCCGCGGCGGCTCGCTCTGCTAGGTACCGGGCCAACGGGAGGGGACGACCGCCAACGCCGGAGCGGGCCAAGGTGGAGCGCAGGCGGCCACAGAACTCTTCAAACTGCTTGGCCTCCGTGAGGCTGCGGTTGGCCAGTTGGAGAAGCTCGGAGAACTCGGCTTGCTTGTCCATGGACCGCACCATAGCCAAGCCCGGCCGCGCCGGTCAACCCTGGCGCGGCGTGCCGGGAGGCCCACGGGGAAGCAGGCACGGACGGGCTCCGGGGAGCGAGGAGGTCACGGGCCGCCTCAGCTTCCCTTTCGGCAGGCGTCCAGTGCGGTAGGTGCTTACATTGAGACTGGGTTGCTCCGCCGGGATGGCTTCACCCGGAGACTGGCATGGAAGCTGCAAGAGTTTTTGCCAGGTTGCTGCCTCGAGGAGGGCCGGACGCCAACCAGGGGTCGGGGAGGGTGCCGATGAAGCAGGAAGAGGGCCGCAAGCAACAGTTCGAGGAGCAGGCGCTGCCGCACCTGGACGACCTGTACGGCACCGCCCTGCGCATGACCCGGGACCCCCGACAGGCCGAGGACCTCGTCCAGGACACGTACCTGCGGGCCTACACCTATTTCGACCGCTTCACCGCGGGGACCAACTGCCGGGCCTGGCTGTTCCGGATCCTGCACAACACCTTCATCAACGGCTACCGCCGGCGCTTGCGGGAGCGCAGCCTCCTCGACCCGGCGCAAGAGGTTCGCATCCATGACAATTTTGTCAGTGAGAGCGCGATCCTCTATGCTCGAGATCCCGAGGGCCAGCTCCAGGGCAACCTCCTCTCCGAGGTGGTCACCCGCTCCCTCGAGGAGCTGCCCCCGGAGTTCCGCATGGCGGTGGTGCTCTCGGACCTGCAGGACTTCTCCTACAAGGAGATCGCCGCGGTCCTCGACTGCCCCGTCGGGACCGTCATGAGCCGGCTGTTCCGCGGCCGGCGGCTGCTGCGCGAGAAGCTGCTGCAGCACGCTCAGGAGCAGGGGATCCTGCCCGGGCTGCCCCAGGAGGCCGAGCTCGAACGCGTCGAGCGGATGCGACCGCGCAAGGTCTCCTGAGCCGGAGCCCGACGCCGGTCCGACCGCGAGGAGGTCTGCGATGCGCGCCAGCAACTGCTTGGCCTCCCTCTCCCTGGTGCTGACCCTCGGGCTGCTGCCGGCCAGCGCGGTCGCGGAGCCCATGGAGTGCACCCCCGACATCCTCCGGATGGCCCTCTCCGCAGGGGGGACCATGCCCAGCGAGCTGGTCGGCGCGTGCGCGGCGATCCCCAAGGGCGACGAGCTCTACGGGCTGGCGCAGTACATGATCGCGGTCCACTACGAGCGGCGCCGCGATCTCCCCCGCGCCGCCCTGGCCCTCGGTCGGGCGGCCAGCCAGCCCCCCTTCGCCACCGACACCCGGGTCCTGTACCGGCTCAGCCGGCTGCTCATCGGCGCGGGCGACCTGGAGGGAGCCCTGGTGGCCAAGGACCGCTTCCTGCTCAACTCGGGCCCCCTCAGCCGCGAGAAGCGGACGACGCTGCTCGCCAACCTCAACCGGCTGCTCAGCCGGGCCTTCGAGGTCGCCGCGGCCGGGGCCGCGGAAGAAGGGGACGAGCGACGGTACCAGCAGGCCCTGATCGCCGCGCTCTTCTACCGGGAAGCGGCCCGGCACCTCGGCGGCCAGCCGGCGGCCGGCGAGGCGGTGAGCTGGCGCCCGGAGGCCTCGCCCGAGGCGCTCGCCAGCTTGCCGCCGCCACGCTGAACACCAACGAAAACAGCGATTTCGAGCTATATAACCACTTCTCGAACCACCCAGGAGAGCGCCCGTGATCGAGGTCGACTGGAAGCTGGGGGCACCGGCCTTGCGCGTGGGGATCCTCGAGGCCACCGGGGTCACGGTGGGCCCGGCGAGCGACCGGCTCGCGCAGACCCTGGACGAAGAGATCGCCCGCCGCCGGCAGGCCGGTCCCCTGCCCGCGGAGCTCCGCCAGGAGATCCGCGACCTGCTGCGCCACGGCGGCTTCCGGCCCACCGGCCGCAGCAAGCCGGCGAGCGAGTATCTCGCCAACGCCGCGCAGGAGGGCCAGTTCCCACGGATCAACAACCTCGTGGACATCAACAACCTGCTGTCCCTGCGCACGGGCTGGCCCATGTCCTTACTCGATCTGGACCGGATCCTCGGCGACGCGCCGTCGGCCCGGCTGGAGCTGCGCCTCGGCCGGGCGGGTGAGAGCTACGTCTTCAACCCGGCGGGGCAGGCCATCGAGCTGGCCGGGCTGCTGCTCCTCGCCGGGCCGCGGGGCGCCGCGGGCAACCCGGTGAAGGATGCGCTCGAGGCGAAGATCACCGCCGCGACCCGGCGGGTGCTCGGGGTGATCTACACCAGCCGCCGGCTGGCGAGCGCGGACCAGCTCGCGCAGGTCGCCGGGGACTTCGCCGCCTTGCTGCAGCGCGAAGGCGGAGCGCGCCAGGTCGAGGTCCGCCTGCTCGCCGAGGAGGCTGCCCGCGTCGACGCGGTGTCCTGAAGCCCAGGTGCGCGCTCGGTGGCGCCCGGGAGCAGGAACGTGTACAAGGAGAGGCTGTCCACCAGCAGGAGGGAGAGATGGACCAGGCGACCGAGCAGCTCGTGGGGGCCCTGAAGCAGGCGATCCAGGCCGAGGGTGACGGCTACCACTTCTACACCACCGCCTCCCGCACCACCACCGACCCCCGGGGACGGACCTTGCTCGAGGTGCTGGCCCAGGAGGAGCTCGACCACCTGGCCTTCTTGCGGGCTCACCACGCCTCGCTTCTGGCCACGGGCCAGCTCTCCGGCAGCGCCCGGCTCGGCGCACGCCGGGAGCTCGGCGAGACCAGCCCGATCTTCTCGCCGGAGCTGAAATCGCGGATCCAGGAGGCGGGCTACGAGATGAGCGTGCTCTCCATCGCCATCCAGCTCGAGCGCAGCAGCATGGAGTTCTACCGTGGTCAGGCGGAAGCGGCCACGGACGAGCGGGTCAAGGCCTTCTTCGGCGAGCTGGCCGACTGGGAGACCGGCCACTACCGGGCCCTGCTGCAGCAACAGGACGAGCTTGCGGCCGAGTTCTGGGAGGCGGGGGGGTTCTCGCCGTTCTAGTACCCCGTCACTGGGATTCTGACTGGTTGCCTGCTGCCGGGTGGGTGCCGGCCTCCGCGCCGGCACCAGCCTCCTCCCCCTTCAAATCCTGGCCCTGGCGGGCAGAGGAACAAAGCGACCGGCGCGGAGGCCGGTCGCCACCCTGCGGAGGCCGGTTGCCACCCGAAGCTCGACCGGTCATCTTCGCTGTGTCGAGGTACTAGGCCCCACCGCCCCCGACGTGCGGGAACGGCGACTACTTCTTGAAGACCTTGAGGATGCGCCCCATGAGCTTGGCGTCCTTGTTCTGGAGGATGGCCTCCAGCTCCCCGCCATCGAGCCAGATCCCCTCGCAGGATGGGCACTTGTCGACCTTGATGCTCATGTAGGTGATCTCGTCGAGGTCGTCGCCGCACTTGGGGCAGTGCATGTAGTGGAGCTGCTTGCGCTTCTCCAGCTCTTCGGCCTCGGCCTGGGCACGCCGCTGCTGCGCCAGCGCCCGCAACCGCTCGAGGTCCTGACGGGCGAAGAACTCCTCTTCCTTCTCGCTCGACTTCGGTCCGGCCATCCCTACCTCCTGAACAGAAAGACTGCGTCCCTGAGCCGGCGCCGTCAATGCCCGTGGCGACGATGCCGAAGAGGCCAAGGTCTACGACGTCCGGGCGGGGGATATCAACGTCAAACCGGCGCGGCGTCCGACCGGGCGGCTCAGGGCGCGGCCGGCGGCGGCTCCCGGACGTAGCGGAGGCCCTCGCCCTGGCGGATCTCGACCCGGTAGTTGGCGCGCACGTCCCGGAACACCTCGACGGTGCCCGCGCGGTCGGGCCAGCGCACCGTGAGCGAGTCCACCTCGCAGACGCCGTCGAGGCCGAAGTGGAGGGTCAGATCGTGCTGCAGCCCGAAGTGGCCATAGCCTCCGGCTACCTCCCGCTGCTGGCGCCGGACCCCGGTGGCGAGGGTCACTTGGGCGCCGATGGCCGAACGATTCGCCCGCCCGGTGCCGCCGCCGACCAAGGTGACCCGCAGCCAGTTCTTGCTCTCGGCGCCCTGGTTCTCGTAGACGTGGACCTCCTGGGACGCCCACGGGCCGCCACGCATGACCGACGAGGCGATCACCAGGTCGAGATCGCCATCGCCGTCGAGATCCCCCCAGGCATGGCCGACGGCCCAGGGATGGGAGAGGCCAGAGTTCACCGCGAGCTCCTTGAAGAAGCCGGGCGACTGCTGCCGCCAGAGGAAGGCGCGCGTGCCCGGATAGTCGGAGGAGCCGACGAACACGTCGAGCTGCCCGTCCCCGTCGAAATCCGCGAACGAGGCGGTGATGTCCCCCTCGTTCCAGTCCGCGGCCCGCCAGGGCCGGTGCAGCCCGGTGAGCAGGTTCCCCGGCCGCTCGAAGCGGAAGCCCGCGGCCCCCTCCGGGAGGTTGAAGAGGATCTCCGTCGGATCGGAGGAGGTCCCGATGTGCCAGTGGCGGATCTCCGCGGTGAGCAGATCCGGCCGCTCGTCTCCGTCGAGATCGCCGCAGACGGTGGTGAAGCTGTTGCCGTTGAGCCGGAAGGGGTGGTCGTCGACCCCGGGGGTCCAGGACCAGCCGCCGCCGGTGCAACCGATGCGCGGGGTCGCCGCCGAGCAGGTGCGGCTGGTCGCGCAGTAGCAATGGTAGAACTCGTTGTCGGAGTAGTCCCGCAGCTCGTCCCCGGCGAAGCCGACCTGCTGGCCCACCTCCCGAAAGCTCCCGTCCTCGTTGAGCCAGAGCTGATTCCACTGGCGCCCGTAGGCGCTGACGAGCAGGTCGGCGTCACCGTCGTCGTCGACGTCGCAGGCCGTGACGCCATAGGTGGGGCGGGCGTTGGTCCCCGTGAGCTCGCCGCCGGACGTGGCGGTGAGGCCGACCTGATGGGTGACCTGCTGGAAGCGCCCCTCGCCGAGCCCCCGGTACAGCTCGTTCTGGGTGCCGTAGAAGCCGCCGACGAACAGATCGAGCAGCCCGTCCCGGTCGAAATCGAGGAAGGCTGCCGCGGTGGTGGCGCGGGGGCCGGGCCCCGCGGCGGCACCCGCCGGGCCAAGGACGAAGGTACCATCTCCCCGATTGAGCAGCACCTCGGAGCGGTCTCCGGGATCGTCCGCGGCGAGGCTCTCGGTGTAGACGCCCGAGAACAGGTCGAGATCGCCGTCGTTGTCGACGTCGCCCGCCACGGCCAGGCTACAGGCGCGGCCCTCGCCCGCGTCGCGCGTGGTCTGGTAGCCGGACGAGGCGGTCGCGTCGACGAAGCGACGCCCGGTGCCGTCGGTCGCGGGCCGGTTGAACAGGACCCAGCGCAGCCGGCGGGGGGGGGCGGCGAGGCGATCCTCCCGGAGGTGGGAGCTGCCGTGGACGATCAGGTCGGGGTAGCCATCCGCGTCCAGGTCCGCGAGCATCACCCGGATGCCGTCCACCGCCAGGCCGTCGCGGCCGATCCCCCAGCGGTCGGTGGCCCGGACGAACGTGACCTCGGGGAAGGGGGCCGCCTTGCAGATCACGGGCGGCGGCTCCGGCTCCGGGTCGCCCGCATCCCGGGCGACCTCGCCGTCCAGACCCGCGTCTTGCGGGGGGGGGCCTTCCCCCTCGCCCTCGCTCCCCTCCCCTTCCCCCTCGCTCCCCTCGCCCTCGCCCTCGCCCTCGCTTCCCTCCCCCTCCCCCTCCCCCTCCCCCTCGCCCCCCTCGCCCCCGCCTCGCCGGGTTGCGGGCTCCGCGCAGCCGGCGGCCGCGGCGATCCCCAGTGCGGCGAGCAAGGCCAGCAGCATCGACGTCCTGAGCGTGCGCATCGTCGGCGGCTCCTCTGCCCGGTTCGCGGTCGCCGGCCGGCCAGGGTCCCCTGGCTCGACGGTCGGCGGGCCAGGCCGCCGCGGCGGCCACGGATCAATCGAGACGAAAGTACTTGGCCTGGGGGTGGTGGACCACCAGGGCCGTGACCGACTGCTCCGGCACGAGCTGGAAGCTCTCGGTGAGCGCCAGTCCGATGTCTGCAGGCCGCAGCAGCCGGAAGAGCTCGGCCTGGGCCGCCAGCTCCGGGCAGGCCGGGTAGCCGAAGCTGTAGCGGGAGCCGCGGTAGCCCTGGCGGTCCGGCGTCGCGTCCCCGGCCGGGGCGGCCGACGCGATGCCCAGCTCCTCCCGGAGCTGGCGGTGGAGCAGCTCGGCCGCGGCCTCGGCCACCTGCACCGCGAGGCCATGGAGGTGCAGGTAGTCCCGGTACTCGCCGGCCTGGAACAGCCGCTGCTCCGCCGCGGTCGCCTCCGGTCCGACGGTGACCGCCAGCAACCCGACGACGTCCGTCGGCCCGTCGGCCCAGGGCCGGAAGAAGTCGGCGATACACCAGCGCGGCGGGCTGCGCTTGCGGGGGAAGCCGAAGCGCACGGGCGGGGCCGCGGGCTGCTCCGGGTCCTGGACGAGCAGGTCCTGGCCGCGGGAGCCGCAGGGGAACCAGCCGCAGACGCCGCGCGGCTGGAGCAGCCCCTCGGTCAGGCAGCGCTCCCGCCAGCGTGCGAGCACCGGGCGGACCTGGTCGGCCAGCAGGGCCTCGTAGGCGCGCTGGTCCAGGGAGCCGCGCCGGTAGCGCCACTGCCCCCGGAACAAGGTCGTCTCGTCCAGCGCGTCCAGAAGCGGCGGGAGGGGCAGGGGGCCCGTGAGCCGCCGGCCCCAGCTCGGGGGCGTGGGGGGGACGATCGTCCGGTCCAGCTCGGGAGGCGGCTCGCCGGGCTCCTCCGCGACCGGGACCGGCAGGGCGCCGCCCGCGACGGTCGGGGGCAAGGATGCGAGGACCCCCGCGTAGGGGACGATCTCGCCGGAGGGCCCCCGCGCCGCGCCATCCGCCACCAGGCGCTGGGTGACCTGCTCCAGGACCCGCAGCCCGGCGAAGGCGTCCTCGCAGTAGTGGACGTCGGGGCCATAGACCTCGCGCAGCTCCCCCTCGACGAAATCCCGGGTGAGGGCCGCGCCGCCGAGCAGCACCGGCACCGTGACGCCCCGGCGCACCAGCTCCGCGAGGTTCTCCCGCATCACCAGGGTGCTCTTCACCAGCAGGCCGCTCATGCCGAGCGCATCGGCCCGGTGCTCCCGCACCGCGCGGATCATCTCCTCGACAGGGACCTTGATCCCGAGGTTGACCACCCGGTAGCCATTGTTGCTGATCAGGATGTCCACGAGGTTCTTGCCGATATCGTGGACGTCGCCCTTGACGGTGGCAAGGACCAAGGTACCAGCAGCCAGCCCTTGCCCTGCAGCCTCGAGGGCCGGCTCGAGGTGGGCCACCGCGGCCTTCATGACCTCGGCCGACTGCAGCACGAACGGCAACTGCAGGAGGCCGCGCCCGAAGAGGTCGCCGACCTCCTTCATCGCCGGGATGCAGACCTCGTTGATGAGGGCGAGGGGCGCCTCGCCCGCCGCGAGCAGCCGTTCGAGGAGCTCGGGCAGCCCCTGCTTGACCCCATCGACGACGCGGCGCTGCAGCAGCTCCCGGTCCGTGAAGACCTCGCCCGCCGCGACATCCGGCGGGACGTCCGGCGACGGGACCGCGGACCAGGCGAGGAGCTCCGCGAGGGGGTCGCCCGTCACGAACTCGGCCCGGAGCAGCCGGCGGCAGATCCCCTGCAACGCCGGGTCGATGCGGTGCAGGGGGAGCAGGAGGCGGGCGTTGACGATGGCCATGTCGAGCCCCTGCGCGACCGCCTCGGCGAGGAAGAGGCTGGTCAGGGGGCGCCGCAGCCCGGGCTGCAGCCCGTACGAGACGTTGGAGACGCCGAGCACGGTCGAGACCCCGGGGAAGCGCTGCTTCACCAGGGGCAGGGCGTCGAGGGTGGCCGCCGCGGCCCCCCGGGTCGCGACGTCGCCGGACGCGACGGTGAACGTCAGGAGATCGAGGACCAGGTCCTCGGGGCGCAGCCCGTGACGGCCGGCCAGCTCCACCAGGCGCTCCGCCACCGCGAGCTTGCGTTCGATGGTCAGGGCCATCCCCTGCTCGTCGATGACCAGCGCGACCACGGCGGCGCCGAAGCGGCGGGCCAGCTCCAGCACCCGGCCGGCGCGCTCCTCCCCCTCTTCGAGGTTGATGGAGTTGATCAGGCAGCGACCGCCGTGCCGCTCGAGCGCGACCTCGAGCGCCTCGGGCGAGGTGGAGTCGATCACCAGCGGCAGCCGGACCTGGCGAGCCAGCTCCGGCACCAGGCGGGCGAAGTCCGCGACCTCGTTCCGGCCCGCCCAGGCGACGCTGAGGTCGACGAGGTGCGCGCCGCCGCCCTCCTG
This sequence comes from Myxococcota bacterium, assembly GCA_034005005.1. Taxonomy (GTDB): domain Bacteria; phylum Myxococcota_A; class JAVEVO01; order JAVEVO01; family JAVEVO01; genus JAVEVO01. The sequence goes on along the minus strand of JAVEVO010000050.1, from coordinate 15,189 downwards.
CTCCCGCACCACGGCGAGCTGCCCCTCGAGGTCGTCCGCGAGGAGCCGCTCCCGGAACTCCCGGCTGCCGGTGGCGTTGGCCCGCTCGCCGATCAGCAGGGGAGCCGGGGTCTGCGCGAAGGGGACCGCGCCGAAGAGGCTGGCGGCCTCGGCCCGGGGGATGGTCTCCCGGTGGGGGGCGGCGAGACCGCCGACGAGCGCGACCAGCTCCCGGAGGTGGTCGGGGGTGGTGCCGCAGCAGCCGCCGACGATGCCGATCCGGTCGTCGCGCACGAAGGCCGCGACCCGCGCGGCGAACTCGGCCGGCGTCTGGGGATAGACGGTCCGCCCCCCCTCGTTGCGCGGCAGCCCGGCGTTGGGCATCACCGAGACGAGCCGGGGCCCGTGCTCCCCCAGGAAGCGGACGTGACGCTCGAGGCCCTCGGGCCCGGCCGCGCAGTTCAGGCCGATCCCCTCCACGCCGAGGGGGTCGAGGATCGCCAGGGCCGCGGGCAGATCGGTGCCGACGAGCAAGGTGCCGCTGGCCTCCACGGTCAGGGAGACGAGCACCGGGACCCGGGTGCGGCCGGCCCGGAAGGCTTCCCGGGCCGCGTCGAGCGCGGCCTTGATCTGCAGGGGATCCTGGCAGGTCTCGAGGATCAGCAGGTCCGCCCCGCCGTCGAGCAACCCTTCGATCTGCGGGCGGAAACCGTCCCGCAGCTCCCGGAAGGTGATCATCCCCAGGGACGGGAGGCGGGTGCCGGGCCCCACGGAGCCGCAGACGAAGCGCGGCCGGGCGGCCGTGGAGCAGCCGTGCGCGACCTCCCGGGCGAGGGCCGCGGCCCGCCGGGCGAGGTCGTAGGTCTCGGCCGCGAGGCCGTACTCGGCGAGGACGATCCGGCTGCCGCCGAAGCTGTCGGTCTCGACCACGTCGCAGCCGGCCCGGAAGTAGGCCTCGTGGACCCCGGCCACGACGTCGGGGCGGGTACGGACCAGCACGTCGAAGCACCCCTCGCGGCCCTCGAAGTCGTCGGGGGTGAGGTCGGCCCGCTGCAACATGGTCCCCAGGCCGCCGTCGAAGACGACGACCTTCTCGGCGAAGAGGGTGGCGAGCTCGCGACGCATCGGTGCCTCCTCGAAGAACGCCCGCCGGCCGACATGGCGAAGGCCGGGGGCTGCGGACGAGCCCCCCGCGCGGCGGCCGGGGGCACGCCGGGAGGGCCGCTGCTCCCTCCGGGCCACGCCCTCACCGCAGCTCCGGGAGGCGTTCGCCGGACCGGATCGATCCAGAGTAGCACGGAGCCCGGTGCGGTGACAGCGAGGAGGTTGTCCTTGACCCGCTCCCCCAGCTCCCCTACCTCTCGGCGCAGGATCCGACCCGGAGGCGCCCCATGGCCCCGCAGAGCACCCTCGAGTTCATCCGCGACCACACGGAGCTGGGCTCGCCGCCCCTGCTCCCGGAGCTCCGGCTGCACCTCTCCGACGATTCCATCGGCCTGTGGCAAGCGACCGAGGAGGCGACTGGCCGTGGCAACCTGCCGCCGCCGTTCTGGGCCTTCTGCTGGCCGGGCAGCCAGGCCCTCGGCCGCTACCTGCTCGACCACCCGGAGACGGTGCGGGGCAAGCGGGTGCTCGACTTCGCGGCCGGCTGCGGCGCGGCCGGGATCGCCGCGGCCCGGGCCGGCGCCGCCCGGGTCGCAGCCAACGAGATCGACCCGCTGGCCGCGGGGGCGCTGCTGCTCAACGCCCGGCTGAACGAGGTGACGCTGGAGATCCTGCTCGAGGACCTGCTCGACCGGCCGCCTGCGGGCTGGGACCTGATCCTCGCCGGTGACGTCTGCTACGAGCAGCCCATGTCGGGGCGGGTCGCCGGCTGGGTGCGGGCCGCAGCCGCAACGGGAACCGAAGTACTACTCGGCGACCCCGGACGGGCCTTTCTGCCCCTCGCCGATCTCGAGGAGCTGGCCCGGTTCACGGTCCCCACCTCCCGCGACCTCGAGGCCCAGAGCGAGCGCGAGACCGTGCTGTACCGGGTCCGGGGCCAGGGCTGACCCAACGGCTCCCCGGACCGGGGGGCGAGCCCGCCCCCCGGCTCCTCCCCCTCTCGCCTCCGACCGTGGCTCCGGGTACACTGCCCTCGTGAAACGTCCGTCCCTGCGCCTGCTGCTCCTCGTCCTGCTCGCCGCGCTCGCTGGCGCCCTGGCCGCCCTGCTGGCGTCGCGGGTGGATCGGCCGGAGCGCGCCACCCCGTCGGCGCCCACCTCCGTGTCGAGCCCGACGCAGCCCCCGCCCCGGAGCACGGAGGGGGCCGCACTGGTCCAGGACGGGCTGCCCGAGACCCTGGCCCTCTCGGCGGGCTTCGGCCTCCGTCCCGAGCCCGCGGCCCTGCTCCGGGAGCTGCGCCAGGACGTGCAGCGCCGGCCCGGCCGGCCCCGGCCCCTGCAGCGCCTAGCCTCCTTCCTCTTCGAGCAGGACGAGCCGGCCGCGGCCCGGCAAGTGCTCGAGCCCTTGCTGCGCCTCGACCCGGACGACGAGGCCGGCCTCGGGCTGCTCGGCGTGATCGAGCTGCGGCTGGGGCACCTCGACCTGGCGGAGCGTACCTTCCGCCGCCTGGTCGCGCGCATGCCCGAGGCCTGGAACGGGCACCACCACCTGGGGCTGGTGCTCGCGCGCCAGCGGCGCTTCGCCGAGGCGGAGGCGAGCTACCAGCGCGCCCTCGCGGCCGATGGCCAGGCCTTCTGGCCCCGGGTCGGGCTCGGCCTCGCCCTGCTGCGCCAGCACCGCCCGGCCGAGGCCCTGCCCCAGCTCGACCGGGCCGCGGCGCTGGCCCCCGCGGACCCGAGCATCCAGCTCTACCGGATGCACGCGCTGGAGGCGCTGGGGCGCCTGTCGGAGGCCGACGAGGCCCATGCGCGCTATCGCCGGGAGCACACCCGGGGCACCGTCGACCTGCCCTTCGCCACGCGCCCGCCCCCCGCCCCCGCCTCGCTGGCCGAAGCCGGCGGCCTGCGCTTCACCGACGTCGCGCCCCTCCTCGGGCTGGACTTCGCCGGGCGAGGCCGGGCCGCGGCCATCGCCGATCTCGACGAGGACGGGCTCCCCGACCTCCTGGTCGGCTTCCTCGAGGAGATCTCCCGCCTGCACCTCGCCCGGGATTCGGGCCTAAAGTACCAGGAGGCCACCGCGGGCTCGGGGCTCGAGTTCTTCGACAGCGCCTACGGACTGGCCGCGGCCGATGTGGACGACGACGGGGACACCGACCTCTTCGTCGCCCGGGGCGGCTTCCAGACGGGCCGGCTCGGGCGGGACGCGGACCTCTTGTTCCTCAACGAGGGGCAGGGCCGCTTCGTCGACGCGACGGCCACCGCGGGCCTCGGCGACCCCGCGGCGGGCTTCGCCGGCGTGTTCGCGGACTTCGACCGGGACGGCCGGCTCGACCTCTTCGTGGTCAACCACGGCGCGCCTTGCCAGCTCTACCGCGGCCTCGGCCAGGGCCGCTTCGCCCCCCTCGGCGAAGGGCACGGGATCGCCGGGGCCGGGCCCGCGATCTCCGCGGTCGCGGCGGACTTCGACGACGACGGGGATCCCGACCTGTTCGTCGCGCTCAACGGCGAGCCGAACCTCCTGTACCGCAACGACACGCCCCCGCCCGGCGCGCCCGGGCGAGCGGACCCCACGGGCGGCCTCCGGTTCCAGGAGGTGGGCTTTGCGGCCCGGGTCGCGCTCTCGGGCGGCTTCGGCTCGACCGTGGCGGACTTCGACCGGGACGGCCGGCTCGACCTGTTCGTCGCCAACCTCAACAACTGGAACGGGGGAGACCAGTTCTCCCCGGGGGACCCGAGCTACCTCTTCCTGAACCGGGGCGACCTCCGGTTCGAGGAGGTGGCGACCGCGGCGGGCCTGGGGTACGTCGGCGGGGCGAGCGCGCCCGTCGCCGCGGACCTCGACGGCGACGGCTGGGTCGACCTGTACCTGGGCACCGGCGGGCCGGAGCCGCGCCGGGACGAGCCGGACCTCCTGTACCGCAACCTCGGGCCGGCGACCCCCGGCGGGCCGCCCCGGTTCGTCGAGGTCGGCCGGGCGGCCGGCGTCCACCGCGCCTCGCTGTCCGGGCGGGGCGCGACCTGCGGCGATCTCGACCGGGACGGGGACCTGGACCTGTTCGTCCCCTCGGGGACCCACCTCGCGAGCATCCTCGGCCACAGCGTCCTCTGGCGCAACGACACCCCCCAGGGGCACCGGCTGCAGCTCCGCCTCGTCGGGACCCGCAGCAACCGCTCGGCCCTCGGCGCCCGGCTCGTCGCCCGGATCGGCGAGCGGGTGCTCGTGGAGGAGGTCCTCGGCAACACCGGGTTCGGCGGCACCCGCTCCCTGGAGCTGCACCTCGGCCTCGGCGAGCACGCGGCGCTCGACGAGCTCACGGTCCGCTGGCCCTCGGGCGAGACCACCCGGATCGCCGCACCGCTCCTCGACCGGCCGGTCCGGCTGGTCGAGGGCGAATCCCGGCTCACGGAGGCGCGATGACGCGTCGTTCGCCCCTGTCGGCCTGGCTGCTCGCGGCCGGGCTGCTGCTGCCCGGCACCGCCGCCGGCCAGGGCCCCTGGCAGCCCCCCCCGGAAGGCCAGGAGCCGTACGTGCCTTTCCGCGGACGCCCGACGGCCGTCCCCCTCGCCCCGGCCGCGCCTACCGCCGGGCCCGGGCTGCTGCCACCGCCCCCGGGCCAGCCCCGGGCCCTCGGCCCCGTGGCGCCGGGCGCCGGCTTGGGACTGCCCGGGAGCCCGGGCGTGCCCCTCAGCCCGGCCGAGCAGGAGGTCCTGGCCAAGCTCCCCCAGGTCGAGTGGCTGCCGGGGCTGCCCCCGCCGCCTGGCCTGCTCGAGAGTGGCCTCAGCGTGCCCCCGCCCGCGCTCCGCCTGCACGACCTGGCTGGCTGCACCGAGGCCCTGGCCGACGCGGTCGCCTACCAGATCACGGGCTCCTTCCGGGCCGGGATCACCACCGCCCGCAGCGTGGTCCAGGCGTGCCCGGAGCTGGCCGAGGCGCCGGTGATCCTCGGGATGCTGGAGCTGCTCGGCCAGCAGAGCCGCCAGGCCTCGGTCACCCTGCTGGCCGCGTACGACCGGAAACAGCGGGTCGGCGAGGTGCTCACCCTGATGGGGATCTGGTGCCTGTTCCTCGGCGATCTCCATGGCGGGATCGAGAACCTCCACGAGGCCTTGCTCGTGGATCCGGAGCAGTGGCGGGCGCGGCTGGCCCTGGCCAGCCTCCGCCTGGCCGAGGGCAAGCGCGACGCGGCCTTGCGCACCATCGCCCCCCTGGCGCGCCGCCCCGGTCAGCTCCGCAGCACCCTCGACCTCGACCTGCTCGACCTCAACCCCCTGGCCCAGCAGCTCCTCGAGGCCGCGACCCGGCGCGACCACCCCCGCTGCGCCCCGTGCCAGCGGACCCTCGCGGACATCGACGCGGCCGAGGCCCAGCGCCGGCGCGGGCTCGCGTCCTACACCCACTGGCAGCGGCTCATCGACCGGCTCAGCGCGATGCTCGAGGCCCAGCCCGAGGACGCCGAGACCCGCGTCGCGCTCGGCCGCGCCCTCGGCATGGTCGCCTCCCACGAGGCCGCGGTGCGGCTGTACGAGGAGGGCCGGGCGCGCGGGGACGCACGCTTCACCGAGCTGCTGGGCGCCGCCTTGCTGGACACCGGCAAGCCGGACCGGGCCCTGCCGCACCTGCGCGAGGCCACCCGGCGCACCCCCGACAAGGCGGAGACCTGGATCCTGCTCGGCACCGCGCAGCGCATCCTCGGGCTGGACGAGGCCGCGGCGAGCCTCCGCCGGGCCGCGCAGCTCGCCCCGGAGCGAGCGACGATCTTCAACGATCTCGGGCAGATCTACCTCTCGCGCGGGCAGCCGGCCGAGGCCCTCGACGCCTACCGCCAGGCCCTCGCCCGCCAGCCGAACCTGCGTCAGGCCCGCTACGGGCTCGCCCAGGCTTTGCTGGGCCTCGGGCGCCAGGCCGAGGCCGAGCGCGAGCTGGCCGTCTACCAGGAGCTGCTCGTCGCCCTGCAGCAGTCCCTGACCCTCCAGGAGCGCCAGGCGAACCGGGATTCGGCCGTCTATGAGGGGCTGAACCACCTCCAGGCCCGGCGCACCCAGCGCGCCCGGGAGGCCTTCGCACCGGTGCTCCGGGAGGTCCCCGAGCACGCGGTCGCGAGCTTTGGCATGGCCGCCTTGCTCTGGGAGGAGGGCCGGGGGCCGGAGGCCGAGCCCTACCTGGAGCGGCTGCTGCGGGTCAGCCTCCGCGGCAACTCCTTCATCCAGAGCGCCGCCCGGGGCGGCAAGCCCGCAGGCGAGGTCGGCCGACCGACCGCCCAGGAGCAGGCCCGATGACCCTGCCGCTGTCGGCCGCCCGGCCGCCCCGCCCCCGCGCCCGGACCCTCCCCGGTCCGCGCCGCCCCGCCGCGGTCGGATCGCTCCTCGGCCTGCTCGGGCTGCTGCTCGGGCTGCTGCTCGGCGGCTGCGACCCAGCTCCCGGCCCCGCGCCCTCCCCCCCCGCCGACCTCGCCCGCCCGCCCGCGGCCTCGGCCATGCTCGCCCGGCCCGAGCCGGGCACCACCCCGCCCGCACCCGCGCCCGGCCCGAGCCCGGCGGCCCTGCCGGCAGCCGCCCCCGGGGCCGCCCCCGGGGCCGCGTCCAGCCCCGCGGACGGCCGGATCCGCTTCACCGACGTCACCCGGCAGAGCGGGGTCGACTTCGTCCACCACAGCGGCAAGAGCGGCCAGAAGTACTACGTCGAGCCGCACTCCGGCGGCGCGGCCCTCTTCGACTACGACGGCGACCGCCACCTCGACCTCTACTTCGTCGACGGCGGACCGCTCCCCGGGTCGCCGGCCCGGCGGCGCGAGGGCAACAAGCTCTTCCGGGGGCGGGGGGATGGGACCTTCGTCGACGTCACCGCGGCCGCGGGCGTGGCCGGCACCGCCTACGGTATGGGCGCCTACACCGCGGACCACGACGGGGACGGCGACGTCGACCTGTTCGTCACCCAGTTCGACGCGCCCAACCTCCTGTACCGCAACGAGGGCAACGGCCGCTTCACCGAGGTCGCCGCCCGCGCGGGGCTGACCACCCGGGGCTGGCACACGGGCGCGGTCTGGTTCGACGCGGACCGTGACGACGACCTCGACCTCTTCGTCGTCCGCTACGTCGGCTTCCGCCCGGCGAACCACCGGGCCTGCTTCTACAAGGGGCACCGGTACCATTGCTCACCCTACGACTACGAGAGCGAGCCCGACTTCTTCTTCCGCAACCAGGGCAACGGCCGGTTCGTGGACGAGACGAAGAAGGTCGGGATGTTCGGGCTGGACGACAAGGGGCTCGGCGCGCTCGCCGCGGACTTCGACGGGGACGGCTGGCAGGACGTCTACGTGGCCAACGACGAGACACCCAACCTCCTGTATCACAACAAGAAAGACGGCACCTTCGCCGAGGTCGGCCTCCTCGCCGGGGTGGCGGTCAACGCCGCGGGCGCGACCCAGGCCGGCATGGGCCTGGACGCGGCCGACGTCGACGGCGATGGCCTGCAGGACCTGGCCTGCTGCAACTTCCAGAACGAACCCAACAACCTCTACATGAACAAGGGGAACAACCGCTTCGCGGACGAGGCCGGCCCCCGGGGCTGGGACCACGTCAGCCGCGACCTCCTCTGCTTCACCGTGCTGCTCGCGGACTTCGAGCAGGACGGCGACATGGACGCGTTCATCACCTGCGGGCACGTCTGGGACAACGTGGCCGACATCACCCCCGGCGTCTCGTACCCGCAGCCCAAGCTGCTGCTGGTCAACGACGGGCGGGGCTACTTCCGCGAGGAGTCGGCCAGCGCCGGCGAGGCCCTGACCCGGCTGGAGGTCTCCCGGGCCGCGGTGATCGGCGACCTCGACGAGGACGGCGACGAGGACCTCGCCTACCTGAACATCGACGGGCCGGCCGTGATCCTGCGCAACGACTCGGACCGCACGGGCAACCACTGGGTCGGCGTCGAGCTCGTCGGGCGGGGCCGGAACCGGGAGGGGATCGGCGCGCGGGTGACCGTCGAGGCCGGAGGGCGGCGCTGGGTGCGGGAGGTGCGCCGCAACCGGGGCTTCTTCTCCTCGAGCCCGGCCCGGGTGACCTTCGGTCTGGGGCCGGTCGATCGGCTCGACCGGGTGCGGGTCCTCTGGCCCGGCGGGGGGGAGGAGACCGTCGTCGAGGTCGCGGGGCCCGCCGACCGGCTGGTCACCGTGACGCAGCCGCCGCGATGAGCCCGCGCTCCCGGCACCACGCCCTGGTCGGTTTGGACCGGAACGGACTGGTCGGCCTGGGCCTGCTGCTGGCCGGCTGCCTCGGCGGCGAAGGGAGCGATCCCGCACGCCCCGACGCCCAGGCGGTCGCGACGGCCGACGCCAGCTCCGCCACCGATCTGGGCGCCCCCGCGCGGGACCTCGGGCGGCCGGACCCCGACCTGGGCCCCCTCGACCCCGACCTGGGCCCTCGCCCCCACGATCTGGGCCCTGCCGAGCCCGACCTGGGCCCGGCCGACCCCGACCTGGGCCCGGCCGACCCCGACCTGGGCCCTGGCCACCCTGATCTGGGCCCGGCCGACCCCGACCTGGGCCCGGCCGACCCCGACCTGGGCAGTCCCGACCCGCCCTGCCCCGCGGGCGTGGTCTGCGTGGCCGCGCTCCCCTTCTCCGAGGCCGCGGACAGCCGCCTGTTCGCCAGCCGCCGCTTCGCCAGCTACTCGTGTCGCCCGGGCACGGACGAGAGCGGCCCGGAGCGGATCTACCGTCTCCCCGTGCCCACGGCCGGCTTCCTCGCCGCGACCATCGAGGAGGAGGCGGGAGTCGACGTCGACGTGCACCTGCTCTCGGCCCTCGACGAGGCCGCGTGCCTCGCCCGGGGGAACTTCCACGCCGCGCACGACGTGACGCCGGGCTTCGTCTACCTCGTCGTCGACACCTACGTCGCCGACGGCGTCGAGCAGGCGGGGCCCTTCACGGTCCGGGCCGGCCTGACCGTGCCCTCGGTCGGGCCCTGCGCGTTGCAGGCCGGCACCATGCCGCGGGTAGGCGACGGAGGCAGCTCTTTGGTCATGCCAGCAACCGGTCCGGTGGTCCTCGAGGCCCACCTGGTCACCCAGGAAGAGGACTATCGTCCAAGCTCCTCCCGCGAACACCTCGCGGAGCACTACCGGCTCTCCGAGGAGACCACCGGCTTCGTGATGCACCGGGACGAGACCTGGGCGCCCCTCGAGGGCGGGGACTTCTATGGCTGCGGCATCGGGTCGCCCGACCTCTTCCCGGTGCTCCACGAGGGCTGGTACGTCAACATGTACTGGACCGCCGCGGCCCGCCCGGCCCGGGGGACGCGGATGATCCTGCGGCTGCCCGGCACCTCCCGGGCGGTGGTGGTCGCGGCCGGCTACGAGACCGGCCCGGGCGACCTGGCCGCGATCGGCGGCACCACCGAGGAGACCCACTTCTACCTCGGCACGGGCCACCGGAGCACCCTGACCCTGGGGATCGCCGCCGTTCAAGAGTTGCCCTACGGGCCGCGCCGCTGCACGGACTGAGGTCGCGGGCCCGATCCGCGGTCGCCGCGCCGAGGCTCGCGCAGCACGACGCGCCGGCCCCCCGAAACGAAACACCAAGACGGACCACGGAGGGGGGAAGATGACGCCAGGCGAACCTCCGAACGCTGGGTGCAGGCAGCGCACGCCCGCCGCCCCCACGGACCTCCCGCCGGGGTCCAGCGTCCCACTGGCCACGATCCCTCCTCGACAACTCTGCGGGATCGCCCTGCTCGCGCTGCTCACGGGGCTGTCCCTGGCCGCGCTGTCGCCCTGGGACCTCGCGATCTCCCAGAGCCTGGCGGAGCTGCGCGGGGGGACGTTCGGCGAGCTCGTCCAGCGCTGGGGCACCAAGCCGGCGAGCGTCCTCATCGTCGGGGCCGCGTTCGTGCTCACCAGCCGCGTCTGGCGCACGACCCGACCGCTCCTCGCACGGGCCGCGGCGGCCCTGACCATGCAACTGCTCCTCCAGCCCGCCCTGCTCACCAACGGGCTCAAGCTGCTCGCGGGGCGCAAGCGCCCCGTACACCTGGGTCCCGGGGGGGAGGGGTTTGCGCCCTGGTACGCGCTCCACCCCGGCCTCGGCGACTTCTCGTTCCCGTCCGGGCACGTGGCGATCGCGATGATCCTCGCCCCGGTGGTCTGGCTCTGGTGGCGGGCGGGCCGGCGCTGGCCGGCCGCGCTGACCCTCCTGGCGCTCGTGGGCTGGGCCGGGACCGTGGCCTGCGGGCGGGTGGCCTCCGGGGCGCACTTCCCGACGGACGTGGCGTTCTCGGTCGGCGTCGGGCTGACGCTCGCGCCGCTGTCGTCGCACCTCGGTGACCGCTTCCTGGGCTGGCTGGCGAGGCGCGCCGGTACGCCGCGCGCGTGATCGTCGGAGGAGCGACGCGCCGGCGTGCGGGTCGGTCCTCTGCGCCACGCCGCCGCCGGCAGCAGGATCGCGGCCCGGCCACGTCTCCTGACGACGGCCTCGTCGCGGGCGAGGCGAGCACTGGCAGGAGGAGCACCGTGGGCCCGACAGCACACCGACCCGTCATCCCACTTGGGCGAGCGGCTCTGCGGGCGGTGGCGGTCCGCGTCGCCGCGCTGCTCGCCAGCGGGCTGGGCGCAGCCCCGCTGCCGGTGGCGGCCGAACCCGAGGCGCCCCCTCCCCTCCCCGACCGGGGCATCTTCGCAGACCTCGACTCCCGGGTCCGGATCTCCCCGCCCTCCTGGGTCGGTCCCCCGACGGCCTTGCTCCTCGACCGCTCCACGGGCCTGCGCTGGCTGCTGCAGGGGTCGACCCCCGTGGGCACGGCCGGAGCCGGGGTCGTCGCGCCCACCGTGGAGGTCCCCTCCCTGGCCGGCCTCGACGCGGACGGCGACGGGCTCCCCGATCCCGTCGACCTGCTGATCGGCGCGCGCAAGACCGCGCTCGACGGGGCCCCCTACCGGGGCGGCTACCGGTCCCTGACCTTCCCCGGCGGCGACGTCCCCCGCACCGAGGGCGTCTGCACCGATGTCGTGATCCGCGCCGCGCGCAACGCCGGGCTCGACCTGCAGGTGCTGCTCCACCGCGACATCCGCCACCGCCCGCGGGCCTACCCCTGGATCGCCCGCCCCGATCCGAACATCGACCAGCGGCGGGTGCGCACCTTGCTGCCCTATCTCCTGGCAGCCTGGAGCTCCCGCTCCACCGACCCCCGCTTCGACCCCGGCGACTGGCTGCCCGGGGACGTGGTCCTGATGGACACCCTGCGCGGGCCCGAGCCGGACCACATCGGCGTGATCTCCGACCGACTCGCGCCCTCGGGGCTGCCGGGGGTGATCAACTCCTGGACCGACGGCTACGTCACCGCGGAGATGGACCTGCTGCCGAGCATCCGCGTGACCCACCGCTTCCGGGTGCCGGGGAAGCTCACCGCAGCGCCCGCAACAGCACGCGGCGCCGAGGGCGTCCTGGATCGGGCAGGCTGGACGGTGCCCGCAGACTCCCGGCAGCTACTTCTGGTCGTCGCGGCGCACGTCGGCTCGCCCGCGGGGGAACTGCGTCGCTATGCTCGCCGGACGCGGGAGCAGCCCTGGGAGCAGGTGGGCCAGGTGGTCCCGGTCGAGCTGGGGAGGAGCGGCCTCGGGCTCGGCCGCGGGCTGCTCCCCGCGCTCCCCTGGCGTGGCCCGGTGAAGCGTGAGGGCGACGGCCGCTCGCCAGCCGGCGTGTTCCGGCTCGGGCCAGCCTTCGGCAAGGGGCGTCCACCGGCCGGCGGGAGCTGGCCCTGGGAGCGGGTCGGGCCTCGGGACTGCTGGGTCGACGACCCGGCCTCCCCGGCCTACAACCAGCGAGCCCGATGGCCCCCCCCGCCGGCCCGGCCCCCCTGGAGCTCCGCCGAGGTGCTCGCCCGGCAGGACGGCCTGTACGAGCCGGCCCTGGTGGTCTGCCACAACGACGCGCCGGTCGTGCCCGGCGCCGGCTCCGCGATCTTCCTGCACGTCTCCGCAGGCCCGACGACACCGACGGACGGCTGCACCGCCCTGCCTCGCCGCGACCTGCTGACCCTGCTGGGCTGGCTCGACCCCCGGGCCTCTCCCGTGCTGGTGCAGACGGTGGGCGTCGTGTTCTGACGACCGACGGCCGAACGACCGGAGGGGGGATCCGGGCGCGGGCGCGGCGCAGAGATCCCGCGCGACCACGCCGCGGCGCCGGTCTCCCGGGACCACGACCAGGCGAGCGGCCGCGTCCGCATTCGCCCCTACCGCAACCGCAGCCGGTAGCTCCCCCACAGGCAGAAGAAGGCCGCGAAGACCGCGGCGAAGAGGCCGGTCGCGACCGGCGCGCCCTGCAGCAGCGAGACCAGCAGACCGACGGTCGCGGTCGCCGACCAGAGCAGCTTCAGGTCGAGCATCGCCCGGAAGACCTCCCGGCCCTCGTTGCGCCCGCGCCAGGACTGCACCCCGATGCCCACGAGCGCGGCGCCGACCAGCCGGGCCGCGACGGGGTCGACCGCGATCCAGCCGAGCCAACCGAGCAGGAGCTCCGGCGCTGCCAGCAAGGGGACGGCGAAGAGCAAGTCGACCAGGAAGTGGACCACGAACCAGCGTCGAAGGCTCGGGGGAACCATGCCGTCTCCTTCTGGCAGCAGCGTGCCGCGGAGGGATCGATGGGGATGACGCCCCGCTTGCGCAAGGCGGGCCCGTCGACGAAGCCTGCGGCGACTGGCCGGCGCCGCCCCCCACGACGCCGCCCCGTCTCGGCCGACGTCGCGACTCGAGGAACCCCGGTGAGCCGCGCGACCGCAGGGGACGGGGCTTCCCGATGAATGTGAACTATTTTGATTGACTTTGTCCTATACAGGACCGAGGATGACCTCACCGAAGTGGATCGGGGGGAGGGCTCCACCGCCGGACTCTCCCCGCGAAGAAGGAGGTGCCCCATGAATCGCAGCGGATTGACGCTGTTCTCTCTCGCGCTGGTTCCCCTCTTGACCGTCGGCTGTGCCGACGCGACCCCGCCCGACCCCCAGCTCGCCGCGCAGGAGCAGGGGGTCACCTACGTCGCGGGCAACCCGGACTGCGCCAGCCTCGAGCTGGGAGACTTCGAGTTCAAGATCGACGGAGGTCCGTTCCAGGGTGTGTTCGCACTGGATTCCCTCAACACGGTGACCGTGACCTCTCCCGACGGCATCCACTTCGACTGGAGCACCAGCCTGCCCATCGACGCGGTCATCGCCAAGGGCGGCCCGAACGCCAACGTCTACGTCTACGAGGACGAGGCCTCCGGAGAGGTCGGCCTGAGCCCACCGATCAACCCGAACACGGGGATCCCCTATGAAATCAGCCATCTCAGCTTCTGCTTCGACTACGAGGTGCAGGTGCGCAAGTCCGCCGCGACCTCCTTCGTGCGGACCCACGACTGGAGCATCCAGAAGACCGCCGAACACACCGGGCTGACCCTGTCGGCCGGCCAGGTCTTCCCCGAGGGATACCGGGTCACCGTGGAGCGAGTCGGGCATGCGGACTCGGACTTCCAGGTCGAGGGCCTCGTCGAGGTCTACAACCCCGCGCCCTTCGACGCGACCCTCCTCGGCGTGGAGGACCTGTTCGAGGGGGCCTCGATCCCGCTGGCGTGCGGGGTGAGCTTTCCCTACACCCTCGCGTCGGGGACCAGCCTGAGCTGCAGCTACCAGGTGCCGGTGGCCGACGCCTCGCCGCGGACCAACGAGGCCGTCGTCACGACCTCCGGCATCGTGGGCGGGGGCAGCGTCACCGTGCCCGTGAGCTTCGACGAGGCGCTGATCGAGCACCGCGACGAGTGCGTCACGGTGAACGACGACCGGACCGGCGAGCTCGGGACGGTCTGCGTCGACGGGGCGCCGGGGGTCTTCGCGTACACCCTCGGTATCGTCTACTCCGGCTGCGGCGAGTACGTCTTCGACAACACCGCCACCTTCGCCGGCCTCGACACGGGGACCACGGCCAGCGCCACCGCCTCGCTGGCCGTCTCCGTCCCCTGCCTGGGCGGCTGCACCCTGACCCCCGGGTACTGGAAGACCCACAGCAGCTTCGGCCCGGCGCCCTACGACGACACCTGGGCCCTGCTCCCCGGGGCCGAGGAGACCCCCTTCTTCCTCAGCGACCTGACCTGGTACGAGGCGATCTGGACCAGCCCCAAGGGCAACGCCTACTTCGTCCTGGTCCACCCCTACGTGGCCGCGACCCTGAACCGGCTCGCGGGGGCCGACGTGAGCGCAGTGACCGAGTTCCTGCAGGAGGCCGAGAGCCTGCTCGGCACCTACACGCCCGCGCAGGTGGCGTCGCTGCGGGGCAGCAGCCCCGTGCGCGCCCGCTTCGTGGCCCTCGCCGCCGTGCTGGACGCGTACAACAACGGGCTGATCGGCCCCGGCCACTGCGACGAGTGACCCCCCGCCCCGGGTGGGGCTCCGGCCGAGCCGTGAGCCCCACCTCCCTGTCTCCGGGCCCGTCTCACCGACGACAGGCAGCTCGTGACGGCACCTGCTCCCTTCCCGCCCTTGCCTCGATCGCCGCCCGCCGGCGACCCCGGAGCGCCTCCTGCTCCCCCGTGGTCGGACTCGTCGACGACATGTTGGAGGCACGCGACCGGCTGCCCGCGGCGCCGGATCGGAGGTGCCCCTGGGCCGCAGCCGAGGAGGTGGACCCCGTCGGCTCAGTGCCCGCCAGCCGCCTCGCCGTAGCTCGGCGTCACCGCACGGGTCTCGGCCTGGGGCAGGCGGACCAGCCAGCCCGGGGCGCCGCAGCGGGGCGGGAGGCTCGTGGGAGCGGGGGCCGGATCCGGGTGGGGGCAGGGGGACACCGGGCTTCACCCCACTCCTGCTGAACCGGGGCCGAGATCGAGCTCTGAGATCTGCTCGAGGCACTGGACCAGCGATGACCCCGGCCGCAGTCTGCGCAGAAAATGGCTCGCGCGTCACTTGGCCCGCGGCGAAGCAGGTCCAGGCGCCCGACACAACAGGCATGTCAGAAGAGCGCGAGTTGACCCCGGACTATTCATCCTCCCCCCCGGCGGCCATCTAATCCATCAGACTGCTGGACATTCTCCGGGCTAACTACTGAACAAATAGTCGCAAATTTGAATAGAATCAGGTTTGAAAGGTAGTT
>JAVEVO010000049.1:0-41714 GCA_034005005.1 Myxococcota bacterium | reverse complement strand
GGGCCCTACGGGCCCTCCGTCGACGTCGCTGGACTGCGCTGCGCTTCGTCCACCTCCGTTGACTGCGGGCCCTACGGGCCCTCCGTCGACGTCGCTGGACTGCGCTGCGCTTCGTCCACCTCCGTTGACTGCGGGCCCTACGGGCCCTCCGTCGACGTCGCTGGACTGCGCTGCGCTTCGTCCACCTCCGTTGGCGAACACGCCGTGGTAACGGACCATGTTTCTGTAGGGTGCGGGGATCAGCGCGGCCAGGCGGCGGAGGAAGTCGGGGGGGTCGAGGACCGGCTCGGTGCGTCCGGTCGGGGTGGGCCAGGGCCGGGCGAGCCGGTAGACGACACGGCCGTCGGGGAGCAGGGAGAGCCGCTCCTGGGAAAACGGCGAGCGGAGCCCGTAGCGACAGAGCCGCTCCAGCCCCTCGCGGTCGTCCTCGTCGATGGTGCGGGCGGCATGGAGCGAGAAGCCGGCGACCACGGCGGAGAGGGGCTTTTTCGGCCGGTGGGAGCCGCCGCGCGCAGGCCACCAGGTCGTCTGGTCGCCGGGCGGCGGAGTGAGCGCGTCGGCCAGGTCCTGGCGCAGCACGGCTTGCTGCTCGTCTTCGTCGAAAAGCGCCTCGTCTTCCTCACCGAGGGTGCGCCGGGCCAGGTCGGTGAGGCGGCGGGCGATCCGCTGGGTCAGCAGGCGAGGGGTGCCGCGACGAAGGGCGCCCCAACGAAGGGCGCGCGCAAGAAGTAGGGCAGGGGAGCAGGGGCTCTCCCCATGCGGCTTGCCTGCGGGTGAGCCGGATGCGACAATGGTCCCATGCCGCGCCTCTTGCCGTTGCTGGCCGCCTGGTTGCTCACCGCCTGCCTGACGGACCTGCCCGCGGACCCCGGCGACGCCGAGCAGCCCGACCCCGAGGACGCAGGAGCGGACCTCGAGACCGACTGGCCGGACCTCGACGCCTCGGTGACCGATCTGGGCCGCCCTGATTGTGACCAAAGTACTGAGCGTGACCTGGGCCCGCCCTTCGACGCCTGCTCCTCCAGCCAGCCCGGCCCGGACTGCCTCGATCCGACCGACGGCTCCGGCGACCCTCCGGACTCCTCCTCCCCCGGAGACGTCCTCGCCGCCGATGGGGCCGAGGGCGACGCCGCCGGGGCCGACGCGGTCGAGGCCGACGCCGCCTGCGACGCCAGCGAGATCGAGCTCGTGCTGGTCCTGGACTACTCCGGCTCCATGGACGTGACGTTCGTGGAGGAGACGACCCGGATCCAGGCCCTGCGGGCCGCGGTCGAGGAGCTGCTCGACCTGGGGCTGCCGATCCAGTACGGGCTGGTGATCTTCAGCTCCGGGGTCCTGGCCACCGTGGCGGTCTCCCTCGACAGCGGCGAGGCGATCCGGGAGGCCATCACCCGGGGGACCGACAACATGACCTGTACCGCCTGCGGCCTCGACACCGCCGGCGATCTCTTGCGGGCGACCTCCCCCGGCGGGCGCCACGTGCTGCTGGTCTCCGACGGGCTGCCCAACAACGGCGGCGGCGTCGTGGGGGCCACGGCGGCCGCGGACCGGCTGCGCGTGGACGACGGCGTGACGATCTACACGGTGAGCCTCCTCCGGAGCAGGCCCGAGCTGGATGTCATGCGTCGTCTGGCGGGCCCGGCCGGGGATCCGGACGGCGACGAGCGTGCGTACGCCTTTAGCGCCTGGACAACCGAGGAGCTGCTGGACATCTTCCGGCAAATGGCCGCCTTGCCGAGCTGTCCCGGAGCGAACGGGGCGCGCTGAGGCGGGCTGCCCCCGCAGGCTGGACCAGTGGGGTGAGTCTGAAGCTCGATCCGCTGCCGCTACCGCTGCGGCCGGCCGGCCGGGTGGGTGCCGGCCTCTGTGCCGGCACAGTTTGAACAGTCAACCCTCTGTCATCAGCCCACAGACCTCATGGCTGTTGCTGGATGGCCGATCCGAATAAATAATTTCTGACTTGGATTCTGATTCGACGCACTAGTGAAACCAGAATGCGACAAACTGACTCATTCGACCCCTACTCGTCGACTAGTGAGGCCTGAATGCAACGAATTGACGCATTCGACCCCTGCTCGTCGACTAGTGAGGCCTGAATGCAACGAATTGATGCATTCAACCCCAGCTCGTCGACTAGTGAGGCCTGAATGCAACGAATTGATGCATTCAACCCCAGCTCGTCGATATTGAGGCCTGAATGCACCGGCCAACCCCGTTGTGGCCCTCACTGTACCCGGCGGTTGCGACGCCAGGCGGTCAGAGAAGTCGGGGCTACCCGCCCCAGAGCCGTCGGCTCAGGTCGAGCCGCACGCTCAGCTGGAGCAGGTGGGGGTAGCTGCGCATAGGATTTTTCAAGGCCCTTTCGCTACCCGGTCAAGATAGCCCGGAGGTTGCCAGGGTGTCGAGCGCAGGGTCGGCGCGGGGTCGTGGCGCGGGGCCGTGCTCGTCCTGCCTGCGAGCCGTCGGCGAGCGACGGGATCCGCAGTGAAAGCGCTGCTTTTCGGCCGTGGGCGCGGGGATCGAGGAGAGCGGTGCGCGGTCGCGCCGAGCCCGCGAGGGTGTGAGGCGAGCGTGTGAGCCGGGAGGATGTGGCCGGCGCCGGACGGAAGCCAGTCTGCCGGAGCGGCTAGGCTAGTGGACAGGCTTCTCCCTCGAGCCTTCCGCCGGAGCGCACGCGAGTGACCTGTCGCGAGAAGTGTCGAGGGGCCTACACGGGGTCGGGGGGAGGGGACCGGGTGTGACGTCGCGCGCCCGGCGCGACCTCGCCGCCGACCTGGTCCGGCGGCTCCCCGTCCAGTGCCAGGACCAGATCGTCGTCGCGGGGCAGCCTCGGCGGAGCCACGGGCGGGGGTGTCGTGGGCAGCCCGAGGTGGCCGAGGATCCTCTCGAGCACGCCGGGGTCGGTGAGGAAGGCCAGGACGACCATCGGTGACAGACACCTGGGGCAGCTCAGCGCATCCACGTCGAAGACCCGGCAGAGCAGCGAGGCCCAGGGCGTCCGTCTCGGTGGGGCAGGCCGCGCTGGAGGCCGCTGGGGAACCTGGGGCGGCAGCTCGGCCCGCTCCTGATCCTGGTTGGCTGGCCCCACCGTGGTGACCGGCCCGGTGCCGGTGGGAGCCGCCGCGCGCAGGCCACCAGGTCGTCTGGTCGCCGGGCGGCGGAGTGAGCGCGTCGGCCAGGTCCTGGCGCAGCACGGCCTGCTCTTCGTCGTCGTCGAAGAACTGCTCGCCGTCCTCGCCGAGGGTGCGCCGGGCCAGGTCGGTGAGGCGGCGGGCGATCCGCTGGGTCAGCAGGGCCACCTCCAGGTCGGTGGGCGGCGGGAGGGGGAAAAAGTTGCGGGGTCCGACACCGGCAGGCGGAGGCACGAATAATCCATCCGGGATGACGCAGTGGGCGTGAGGATTGAGGTTGAGGGCACCGCCGAAGCGCTGGAGGAAGGTGACTGCTCCGGTCTGGCCGTCGGCGAGGCCCAGGCGCCGGCCGCGCTGGCGCTGCCAGGCGAAGACGATCCCGAGGAAGGCGCTGACCAGCTTGCCGAAGAGCTCCGGGTTGCAGGCCAGGGCGAAGCGGAGCTGGAACGGGAAGCTGAGCACCCACTGGCGGTAGGGGACCGGGGGCAGCAGGTCATCGACGAGGTGAGCCGCGGTGTCGTTGGTCCGGCGGGCCGCGCAGCTCGGGCAGAGCCTGCCCTGCCAGGCGAGGAAGGTCTCCAGGTGCTCACGGACGACGGTGTAGAGAACGGTCTTTTCGGGCTCGTGGCGACGGTACTCCCGCGGCAGCGGCGCGGTCGCGGCGCCGGGGTGGCGCTCGTAGTCGACGACCGGGAGGTGTTGTGGCGGCTCGAGGGGTCGTGGGACGGCGGCGAGCCTCCCCGGGGCTCCGTGTGCCGGGCCGCAGCGGCCGGGAGGTGTTCGTGGGGTCGCCCTGGTCGCTGGACCATGGCAAGGCGCAGGCCAAGGTGCGCCAATTCTGGCGACGGTGGCTGCGGGCCCACCCGGGGCGGGCCGCGGCGCTCAGCGAGGGGCCTTCGTGCCGGCCTGGTGGAGCCGGCCCCGATGACCCGTTGTCCGGCTAGCCGGACGGGGGTGTCCGGTGGGACGGACAGGAGCTCCTCCGGCGTGGCAGGCACGGTGGCAACTGGGCGGCCGCGGCCCGGGCGCTGGGGCTGCAGCGGGGCAACCTGCACCACCTGGCGCAGCGGCTCGGCTGCTGGCGCGAGGCGGCGAGCGGTCGACCGTGGCCCGGGGGGCCGGCGCTCTGGCGCTCGCCGTGGTGCTCGCCGTGGCGGTCGGCGGCTGCCTCTCCGGGGACATCCAGAAGTCGCTCGGGCCCACGGTCGACGCTGGAGACGGTGTCGACCTCGGGAGCCCGGACCGGGATCTGGGGGGGGGCGAAGCCCGATTCCGGCGGTCCGGCCCTCGACCAGGGAGGCCCCTTGCCCGACACCGGCGGTCCAGCCCTCGACCAGGGAGGCCCCTCTCCCGGAAGGCGGGCCGCCGCCCGAGTGCGTCCCGGAGAGCCTGGAGCCCTGCGGAGCCTCGCCCGCAGTCGGCCGCTGCCGGCAGGGACAGCGCAGCTGCGGCGCGGACGGCCGCTGGGGGCCCTGCCAGGGCGAGATCGGTCCCCTGCCCGAGGAGTGCAACGGTGTGGACGACGACTGCAACGGTGCGGTCGACGATGCCTGCGCCTGCCACCTCGGCCTGCAGTACCTGGTCGACAACGATCGCCCCGGCTCGGGGTACCGGGAGGAGCGGCCGGACAACTGGGGCAGCGACCCCGATTATTCCTGCCACGGCACCTATCGCTACCTCACCCGGGGGAGCGGCGACGGCTCCCGACGGGGCAAGGCGATCTGGCAGCCGGCGGTAGCGATCGCCGGCAGCTACCGGGTGGTCACCGGGTATCGCGCCTCGGGCAACCGCACCACCGACGCGGACTACCTACTGCACGACGACCGAGGCGGCCGGCCGCGGCGGACGAGACCAGCTTCACCCTCGTCGGCTGCGAGGGGGGCGGGCCCCTGCCGGGGGACTGCGCCGGGATCGCAGCCAACCCGGCCTACGAGCTGTGCATCGACGGCGGCGCTACCTGCCAGGGCGTGTTCACCAACGGCGACGGCTGCGCCCGCTTCTGTGCAGCCGCTGGGATGATCTGCACCGCGCGCTTCGGCGCCTCCCCCGGCTGCAACAAGGCGCCGGACGTCCCGCTGGGCTGCGACGAGGGGGGGGATCACCAGTCGGACTGGTGCGAGTGCTCACGACCGTAGTGTCGCGTCGCAGGGGTTCTGATCAGTTGCTCCAGTTTCTCTGGTGGGTGCCGGCCGACAGGTCGGCACACGTACGACCGGTGGGTCGGCCGGTCGCCACCAGCCGCCGGTCAGGGCACGGCGGTTACCGACGTCTTCGTTACCGGCCCGTGCACGGTGCGCATGAGCCGTCCCGTCTCGTAGCCCTGGGCGGCCAGCCGACCGACGATCCCGTCGTACACGTCCTTCGCCAACTCCGGCGTCCGGCTCAGGATCCAGAGGTAGTCGCGGCTGGGGTGGCCGACGACGGCGTACTCGTACTGCTGGCCGAGGTCCACGATCCAGTAGTCGCCCCAGAAGGGGCGGAAGAAGCTGACCTCCAGCTTGGCGTTCGAGACGCGATCGACCACGCGCGCCCGGCCCTGCGCCTTCTTCTCGGGACCCGCTGGTGTGCCCTTGCGGCAGCGGTTGACGACATCGATCTCGCCGTCGGCGCGCAGGGTGTAGGTCGCGGTGGTCGCGGTGCAGCCGCGTTGGAAGCTCTGGGGAAAGTTGGCGATCTCGTACCAGGTGCCGACATAGCGGGCGAGCTCGACCTGCGCGACCACGCGCAGCGCCGGCAGGTTCAGCCGCTCGGTGGTCGTGGTCGCGCAGCCGGCACCGACCAGGCCCAGCAGCAAGGGGATCAGCCGCTTCATCAGCTCCTCCATTGGTGACGGCACGCGCCCGGGGGCGCGACTTCCCCTGGCCGCGTGGTCGGCCCAGGGAGTGGGTACGACCGCAGTATGCGCGAATCTTGGCCGGGAGTCTCGGACCGGAACCCCTTGACCGTCGAGGCCAGGAGCCGGTCGCTCAGCGGCGGGGGAAGGTGCGGCCGACCGGGGCGGGCCGGGCCTGGCTACCCGTCGCCGCGACCCGGCGGACGGGGGCCGAGCCTGCCTGCAGCCGGGGCCGCGAGGCTGACCGGGTCTGGGGTTGAGCCGTGCGCCGCTCCTCGCTCCGCTGCTCCCGGCGGGTCTCCTGGTCGCGCCCAGAGCGGGTCTCCCGTCGCGTCTCTGGCCGGGCGTCCCGCCGTGCCTCCTGCCGGGCCTCCTGCCGGGCGTCCCTGCGGGCCTCCTGCCTGGCCTCCCGACGGACTTCTTGCCGGGCGTCCCGCCGCGCCTCCTGCCGCTCCCGAGCCCGGAAGAACCGGCGCTGCTCCCGACGCTCGCTGGCCATCCGCTCGGCCCGACGCACAGGCACGTGCCACCGGGCGTGGTGTCGCTCACCCGTCACCCAGCCACCGGGGTTCCAGCGGCCGCCTTGCCAGTGGCCGTCCCGCCAGTGGCTGCCGGCGCGGTGGAGCGGCCGCCAGTGCCCCTGGATCGGGGTGGAGCCGTGGTACCAGCCGGGCACCCAGGCATAGCCGGCCCGCACCCGCACGGGCGCCCAGTGGCCGGAGACCCAGCGCCCGTAGCGCCAGGTGCCGGGCACCCAGCGGTGGTCCCGGAATGCAGGCTGGCGCCAGAAGCCCTCGACCCACACCCCATCCACGGTCATGAAGCCCGGCTCCCAGACCAGGCCGGACGAGCGGTGGCGAGGTCGCCAGTGGGCAGGACGCCAGACGCCGTCGGGGCCGAAGCCCGCCCCTTTGCCCCCGGTCTCCTGTTGCGTTTGTTTCGTTTGGGATCTACCTTGATGGGTGGAGGTGAAGCGATGAACGCTCCGGCGCTCAACTTGCCCAGCGACCTGGACTCGGCGACTGCCCACACCGCCCTGGAGGCCCTGCGGGGTGTGGTGCCAGGTCACCGGGAGACCCAGATCCGGCTCGTACCTGCGGGGGAGGAGCAACCGATGGTGGAGGTGACCCTTCCGCCGGAGGCGTTCCACCTGCTCGTCCGCATCCTGACCCACATGGCCAACGGCCACGCCGTGACGGTCATGCCGGTGGAGGCGGAGTTGACCACGCAGCAGGCGGCCGAACTGCTAAACGTCTCCCGGCCCCATGTGGTGAAGCTGCTCGACCAGGACGAGATCCCCCACCGAAAGGTCGGGAGCCACCGAAGGGTGCTGTTGGTCGATGTCCTGGCATACAGGGAAAAGTCGGATGCCCGGCGCAGTGAACTACTCGACGAGTTGACCAGGGAGGCCCAAGACCTCGACCTGGGCTACTGACCAGCATGGCGACCTTCATCGTCGTCTACGACGCCGGCATCCTTCATCCAGCACCGCTGCGGGATCTTCTGATCCGGCTGGCACACCGCAGCCTCGTGCAGGCCAAGTGGACCGACCCCATCCTCGACGAGGTCTTCAACAGCATCATCGAGCGACGACCGGACCTCGACCGCAACCGGCTGGACCGGACCCGGCGGATGATGAACGAGGCGGTGCCGGACTGCCTCATCACCGGCCACGAGGGGCTGGCCGACACGATCGACCTGCCCGACGAAGGGGACCGTCACGTCCTCGCCGCGGCGATCCGTGCAGGTGCCCAGGGCATCGTGACCGCCAACCTGAAGGACTTCCCGAAGGCGAAGCTCGAACCCCTGGGCAGCGAAGCCATCCACCCGGACCGCTTCCTCCTTGACCTGCTCGACCTCGTCCCTGCCGTGGTCGTGGGCTGCCTGATGGAGCAAGCCGGGGCTCTCCGCAACCCGCCCCTGCGGCTTGTGGACCTCCTGGAGAAGCTGGAGGCGAACGGTCTCTTGCAGTCGATGGCCGAAGTGCGGCGGCTCACGGGCGTGGGGGGCTGATCGAGCAGATCTGGTTCTGGCTCAGGCAGGCATCGCCGGAGGGGCGACTTCCTTAACGACGCGGTGCTCAACGCGATCGTCGGCGACCAGCGGGTGTTCCAGGGCAACGTCTTCGACGGCGACGTCTACCTCAACCGCCGCCTGCGGGACGAGACCGTCAACCAGGACCTCGACCTCGGCTCCCTCGACGACCTGCGGATCTACGTGTATTACAACGATTATACGGAACTCTGAGGGGGCAGCGGCAGTCCACGACCGCTTCGCGGGAAGCGTCCGGTCGGGGGGCACGATCGTGGCCCCGTTTCCGCTGCGGCTGGCTGTTGACGTTGCGGGATGGATCATGGTCCGGCGCTCCCCGGCTCACGGACGAGGAGCGACGGGTATGAACGAGACCTCGATGTCGTGCGTGCCCGGGTGGTGGATGAACGCCGGTTCAGTCGTGTCCCCCATCCGTCATCCGCCTCCACCCCCGCCCCCGGTCGCCGGGCTTGCCTTGCGCCTGGCGTCCGCCACCGTGCAGGCCAGGGTGGCCCGCCGGTAGGGCTTCTGCACGAAGCCCAGCACGCCGGCCTCGGTCAGGCCCTGGACCGTGCCGTCGACGGCATGACCGGAGCAGAGAATGGCCCGGAGGGCCGGATTGACTTGGCGCATGGCGAAGAACGGCTCCTTGCCGCTCAGCTTGGACATCGTCAGGTCGAGGATCACCAGGTCGATATGCAACCCCTGATCGACCGGTCATGTGGTCAGTACCGGCAGCCTGCAGCCACGATCCGAACGTCCGGCGGCAGATGCCGGCTGGTTCGTGTACCAGATCGGCCGCCCCACCGGCATCCCCGGCCAGCCTCGACCGTCGCTGCTTCAGGCCGGGATCCTGGCCGAGGGCGAAGACATGCGCCGCCCACCGGGAAGCTTTCCTTCCGTTCTGCTTGCGAATGGGCGAGCGAGTGCTCTAGCATCTCATTCGTTCTACTGAATTGCCGGTGAATCTGAATACGGCCGATCCGGATCGCGGCAACGATCTGCTCATGACGCCTGGAGGTTGGATCCCATGTCCAGCGTGATGGAACAGCTCCCGAAGACCACGGGGGCAAAAGACGCGCTCGATGATCCGATCCAGACCGGCAAAGGCAAGGTGAAGAGCGGGCTGAAGTCGTTGCCGCTCGAGGAGCAGGAGAAGGCGCTCGAGACCGGGACGCCGACGCCCAAGAAGACGCCGGTCGAACAGCTCCTCGAGTTCAAGACCGCGGGGAGCTGCACACCGAAGGCGGTGACCGATATCCTGGCCGCGGCCTCGGCCCCCGAGAAGGTGGAGATCGGCAAGAACGCCGCGCTGGTCGACTGGCTCGCGGGCCAGTTGACGGGGGCCCCGCGCAACGACCTGCTCGATCAGCTCTTCGCCGTGACCGATGAACTCGCGGTGCTCAAGCAGCTCTTCAAGCTGCGGTACGGCGTGACGGTTGGCTCCGCCGGCAACACCGAGGCGCAGTCCTTCGTCACCCAGGGCGGCCAGGTGGTCGAAGCCGACTGGGGTCCCAACGGCCTGAAGCGGATCTACGAGGTGTTCAAGGGAGTGCCGTTGGCCCACGTCCAGACGATCACGCACCTGATGAGCCGGGGCACCAATTCCACGGACTCGGCCTCCGGGTCGGCCCCCGTGAAGAAGCCCTTCCTCCAGGTGACCTACAACGAAGGACGGGTGGATGAATCGGAGAAATCGCGGCTCGCGGGCGGGGAGAGTGTCAGCTTCACGAAAGCCACCGACGCGATGCACCCGCTGAACTGTCTGGATAGCACCACCCTGCACGAGCTGGGCCATAAGGTCGATACCGGTCATGTGTACTCGGACAAGCCCACCTTCCGAGCGCTCTGTAGCTGGAGCGAATACGATACCAGCCAGGCCGACAAGCTGGCGACCGATCTGGTTGCCAGTATGACCGACCCGATGCCGGGTTTTACCGAGGACGAGAAGAAGATCGGCACCAAGGCCCTGGAACTCACCTTCGAGAATCAGGACCCCCAGGTCTCGATCGCCAGCACGGTGCAAGCCTACGACGATCTCGGCCTGAACAAGAGCGGCGAGGCGACCAAGTACCGTGCGGCAAATCAACTGAAGCGCGATTTTCGGGCCACGCGCGCGGCGGACCACGTGAAGGCTGGGCAGGCGTCCAGGGCGGCCTGGTTCAAAGAGCCGTTCTCCTACCTGGCCACGACCCAGTTCCACCAAGCCTACGCCAAGCAGAGTTGGTTTTCCTATCCGAACAGCGCGCGGGCCAGCAAGCTGAGCATCTACCAGTTTCGCAACCCCGCGGACTGCTTCGCCGAGCTTTACGCCACCTACTTCTCCACGACGCCCCACGGCAGCTCGGTGCCGGACGAGATGAAGAAGTGGTTCGAGAAGGAGAAGCTGCACGAGTGAACCACCTACGACCCTGCAGGACCCGATCGAACTGGTGCTGGCAGACCGTGATTTGGTTGCTGCTCGGGTTCGGCCCGCTGTCCGGCTGTGCCGGAGGAGTACGGACCGGGCCGCCGTCACCACTCACCACGGGAGCGCACATGGAACCCGGTGTTTCGCTGAAGACGTTTCTGGATCAGACCTCGGCCAGCTATCCTCGCACCTTCGAGCCGCTGGAGTTCCGGGTGCCAGGCTGGCACTTCTTTCAGGGTGAGGCCGTGGAAGAGCCGGACACCCGCTTTTACTGGGTGGTGCGGGAGGATGGGACGGTCGTGCGGGAGGACCAGCCCGGGGAGCTGGCCACGATCCTGCGCAGCCTGGGGTTGCCGGCGGCGACCCCGGCCCGCGCCCCCGACGAGCTGGCGGCCATCGCGGTCTGCTTGCTGGCGGAGGGAGAACGGCTCATCGAGACCGAGGAGGCCGCCCAGTTGACCACCCAGTTCGAGCGGAACGTCCTGTTCGCCCCGCAACTCGAACCACCTGGGGCGACTGCCGGGGCTGGGGCCACGCTTCGCTTCTGGACCATGCGGCTGGGCCGCAACATGACCCTGCGCCGCTACCAGGTGACCGTCCCGCTCACCGGCCCGGTCACCTTCACCAGCGAGGCTCCCCCGCTGCGGCGCTGAATCAGGAATTCCCGCCAGAACCCACCTGGATTCTGCTCGAAAAGATCCATTGCGCCTCGATGTCTTTGGATCGCTGACAGCGACACGATGATCGGATCATCGGATCGGCGAGGCGATTCTTCCCTCCCGACTTCCCCTTGCTCCTGCGCCCTGGGGTCGTTACATTGAAGTAAGGAATTGACTCGGGAGTAAGGAATGGCCACCGCGACCCTCACCACCAAGGTTCGCTGACTACCTGATCGCCGAGCGAGCTCTGGCCCAGGGCTGCTCCCGGATCGCCACCTTCGACCGGGCGCTGCTCGGCGAGGCGGGGTTCTTCACACCGGGCTGAGCCCCCGCCCGACATGCCCAGGACCCACGCGGCACGCCCCACCAGCGGGCGCATAGGCGCATCGGATCTTTCAACGCCCTTACGCTGCCCGGTCGAGATCGCCCGGAGGGTGCCGGGGTGTCGCGCGCTGGGCCGGTGCGGGGTCGTGCTCGGCAGCCCCCAGCAGCCCCCACGAGCAGTTGGCGAGCGGTGGAAAGGGCAGTAGGCAGTGGTCGCGGAATCGCTGCTGTTGACCGTGGATGCGGGGATCGAGGAGCTGGGTACGAGGTCGCGCCGCGCCGGCGAGCGCGTGCGGTGAGCGTCGGAGCGGGGATGCCGTTGGCGACACCGGACGGGAGGTGGTCAGCCGGAGCTGCTTCTGGGCTGCTTCTGGCCAGGCCTTTCGCCGCCTTGAGCTACGCCGACCTGGTGCACGGTGGCAAGGATGCGATCGCCCAGCACTGGGTCTGGATCATCCCGACTTGCGTCATCCTCTTCGCGATCTATGTGCTGGTGGCGCGCAAGGTCATGCCGAGCCGGGAGCAGCTTCCGGCCGCGGCCGCGGACCCGGCGCGCTAGCCGCACCAGGGCTGGACCGCCAGCCAGGCCGATCCCCTGCCAGTCCGGTTCCCCCTGGGCCCTTCCCTGTCGTATAGTTGGCCTTCCCTTCCCCTGTTGGCTCGCCCGCTTCGCCACCGGCGCCCGGCGACCACGGGACGCGTGAGCGACAGACAGCGACAGGCGGAGTCAAGCGATGGACGAGCAGATCGCGAAATCCGGAGGGTATGCCAGCCCGGAAGACGAGTTCCAGGACTGGATCACCCTCACCTTGCTCCACATCCACCGCTGCCTGGCCGAACTCCAGGAGCGCGGGGTACTGCCGGTGGATCCGGACGGTTGGCACTCCGACCGCATCGACCTCGCCGAGGTCGAAGGGCACCTGGCCGCGTTCCGCCACGAGCCGCTCAGCGACCAGGTGCCCGCACTGGACGGCACTCGACAGACCATCGCCGCCTGGAAGCTGGCCATCCAGACCCGCAGCCGGCTGGCCCGGGAGGCCGGTCAGGTCCTGCCGCTCCACCAGCTCCAGCTCAGTTGCGGCCTCGAACAGGACGAGGTGCTGCTCGTCGTCGCCACCCTGCTGGATGAGGTCTTCGGTCACGTCGATCGGCTGTTTCGCTTCATCCAGGATGACTTCAACCTCGAGCCGATGACGCCCTTTCTGGCGCAGCGACTGCTGGCCCCGGCCACCACCGCAGGGTTGGCGCGCTGCCGCCGCTGGCTGCAGGACGGCCCGCTCTTTCGGCTCGGGGTGCTGCGCTGGCGCGATCCAGCGCGACACCCCCGAGAAAACCCCCTCTACCACCGTTTCGGTCTCGAGCCGCAGGTTCGGGAGTTCCTGCTTCGCCCCCACCCCGGCCACGAGGTCCAGGCGCCTCGAGAGCAGCGCTCGCTGGCCAGCGCCGAGTGGCTGGGACCGATCCAGCGCCAGGTCAAGGCCTGGATGAGCGAGCCAGCCAGCTCATCCTGGAAGATCCTGCAGCTCGTTGGGCGCTCCGGACGGGGTGCCGAGCTGTTCCTCCGGGAGCTACTCACCGAGCAGGGTCGGCGGCTGCGGGGTTGGACCACACCGGAGGCCAGCTCCGCTGACCCTCCGCTAGCCGAGCTGCTGCGCACGGAGTTGCTGTTGGCCCGGCTAGACGGCGCCGTGCCGTGCTGGTCGAGCTGCCAGCGACAATCCGCGCGCTTCGCCGAGCTGCCGCAGCTACTGGCCGGGCTGCCGGTCGGGCCGAACCCGCTGCTGCTGCTGCTGGGCGACACGCCGCTGCCGCTGAAGCCTCTGGATGACGTGGAGGTAGTCCAGCTACCCATGCCCCTGCCGCCGAAGCGGGTGCGCACGATGCTCTGGCAGGCCGGGTTGCCGGCCGACCTCCCCCCGGAACCCGCTATCGATCTGGACCTCTTCGCGTCGGCCTACGAACTCGGGCCCGAGGAGATCCAGGAAGCTGCAGCCTTCGCCGCGCTGCGCGCCCGGCGGCGCGGGACGGACCAGGGACTCCTCCAGGAAGATCTGCGAGAAGGGTGCCGGCACGTGCTCGGGCAGGGGCTGACGCGGCTGGCGACGCTGGTCGAACCCCGCCATACGCTGGAGGACCTGGTGGTGCCCGAGCACACCCTCGAACGCATCGAAGAGCTGATCGCGCAGGTCCGCCACCGCGACCAGGTGCTCGACCGCTGGAGGGTAGGCCAGAAGCTCAAACCTCGCCGTGGGGTCTCGGCGCTGTTCTTCGGACCACCCGGCACGGGCAAGAGCCTCGCCGCGTCGATCATCGCCGGTCAGCTCGGGCTGCTGCTGTACCGCATCGATCTCTCTCGCATCGTGGACAAATACATCGGCGAGACGGAAAAGCACCTGGAAGAGATCTTTGGGTTGGCCGAAGAGGGGCACGCCGTGCTGCTCTTCGACGAGGCGGACGCGGTCTTCGCCAAGCGCACGGCGGTCCACGGCTCCGTGGACCGGTACTCCAACATGGAGGTCAACTACCTGCTCCAGCGCATGGAGAGCTACGACGGCATGGTCATCCTGACGACCAACCTGCCCGATCAGCTCGACCCAGCCTTCCGCCGCCGGATCGATTTCAAGATCGAGTTCCCCTTCCCGGACGAGCAAGAGCGGCTGGACCTCTGGTGTGTGCTCTGGCCCCCGGAGGTACCACGACAGGAGGAGCTGCCGTTCGAGGAGCTGGCCGAGGACTTCGAGATCGCTGGCGGGTCCATCCGCAACGCCATCGTGCGGGCCTGCTTCTTGGCCGCGGCGACGGGGCGGTCCATGGATGGTGAGCTGCTGCGCCGGGCGACCGAGCTGGAGGCTGAGGAGAGCGGCCGGCTGATCGCCCGGGAGTAGCGATTCAAGGCCGGTGTTCCACCCGCAGCAGCAGGAGCTTCCCACGCGCCCCCCCCACTGCCACGGCCAGCAGGCGACCATCGGCTGAAAATGTCACGCCCTCGATCGGGCCGGGCTGCGGCGCGGTTTGCAGCAGTCGCGGCGCCGGGTGTAGCTGCCAGAGCTTCAGCTCCCCGTCCCGGCTGCCCGTGACGAGGAGCGGCCGCAGAGGGTGCAGTGCCACTGCGTCAGCCCGCGCCGGGTGCGCGGACCAGGTCGCCACGGTCTGCCAACTTCGGGTGTCCCAGAGGTTGACGCGCCCGTCGAGCCCCGCCGAGAGCAGCAAGGCCGCCTCCCGCGCGAAGCGGAGCTGCTGCACGTAGCCGGCGTGCGCCTTCAACCGCAGCAATTCCCGCCCGGAAGCAAGTTCCCAGACCCAGACGTCCTCGCAGGCCGCCGCCGCGAACCGGCCAGCGAGGGCGAGGGCCGAGAAGTGCCGCGCCGGATCGTCACCTTCCCAGAAGGTGGCGCGCAATCTACGAGTCCTCCCGTCGAGCAAGAGGAGCCGACGACTAGGCTGGACGGTGCTCGGGCCGCCTTGCCGCCGCGGCTGGAAGCGCGCGTAGACCAGCAGGAGCTCTGCGCCCGGTGAGAAGGTCGAGACCTGCGTCTGGAATGGCGGCGCCGGCCCCCGCCCCACCGCCGGGAACAAGGGTGGCAGCTCCTGCCAGGAGGCGGTCACGAGGTCGTAGAGCTGAGGGCTCGCCAGGAGCAGACGTCCGTCCGGCGAGAAGGCGAGGTCGTGGGTGCTCCCCCCGACCACGATCCGCGCCTCGTGGTGGCTTCCCAGGAAGAGCTCGACCACGCCGGAGCTGCTCGCCGCCCAGCGGTCCCCCTGAGGAGCGAAGGCCAGCCGGGGGCCGTACACCTCCGCACCGAGTTCGGCCTCCACGACCAGCTCCACCGCGAGCGGGCTTGCGGGCCACTCGATCGCTGCAGGCGAGGTGCTCATTCTGGACTCCTGGACCCGCACGGCGTCTGCTGATCCTGCCGCGGGGGAGGCGGTCGCCGCCCCACCGGCTGCCGGCGGAGGCTGCCCCCGACAGCTCCCGGTGATCGCGAGCAAGAGCAGACCGAACGAGAGCGCCGCGCCCGAAGACGCGGCGCCTTCACTTTGCATAGAATTTCACGAAATCGCCATGAATATAGCCGAGGCGAAACTTGTACTCGACGGCGAGCCAGTTGTCGGATTTCCCCACCGTGTCCACCCAATAGCCCTTCCAGAGCTTGCCGATGGCGGCGTAGTTCGTCCCCGGACCACTGTGCACCTTCAGGACGTCGGCGGTGACCTTGGCGGAGCCGCTCAGCGGGCTCACCAGGACGTCGTTGGTGCCGTCGGCGTTGGTATCGGCGTTATTCTTCGGTTTGTCGACCGTCCCCGAACCGGGGGAGGGTGTAGAACCCGGCTTCTGCTTCGCCCCGATCCGGTAGAGGATCTCATCGCCGTCCAGGCCTTTGTAGGAACCAAGGATGGCCAGCGCTTCCGGCGGCAGTTGCTTGGTGGTGCCGGCCAGGCCAGTGAGGTAGACCTTGGCGTCGGCCTGCAGCTCATTGTTGGCGATCAGCCAGAGCGCCAGCAGAATCTTGCCCTTGCGGGTGTCGCCGCTGTCGGGCAGCCCCATGGCCGTGGCGATGTAGGGCAACAGGGTCGCCTTGTCCAAGAACTTGGCAGCCTTCGAGCAGTTGAAGTTCTGCCCCAGGAACGCGGTCAGATCCTCGATCTTGGAGGAATCCTTACCCAGCCAGACCTGATAGATGACGACGGGTCCATGAGCAACATCGGGGAGCCAACTCGAGTCGGGCATGAGCGGCGGAAACAGGTCTTTGATATGCTGGACGGGGACGGCTGGACGAAGGGAACTCACCCGACAATTTGATTCCGAGGTGAGATGTGAAAGAGCATTTGCCGTATGGACGAATTTATTGATCATTGTGAAATTCTTCACATAGTATTTCTTGATTAATTCAAAAATAGGTCGAATTATACCTGTATCTCTCCAGTCCCCAGAAGCTGATTTCAACCTTGCATCGACTCTAGATTCCCATTGTGTGGGAAATTTGCCCCAACATTCGGCAACAGCCTTCAAGACACCAGTCGGTTCGATACCTTTCTCGATATAGTCCAGTTTTGAGCTCAGCACTTCGGGATCTTCGCCCGAGATAATCCCAAGATTTCCCGTGCTTTTATCGATGAGATCGACTTCTTCGATGGATGCATTAGCCCCGATTACATCACGTCCCGGATATTTGTTTTTGAGATCGGTGACAATGCTTGGATTTGTATCAATATATTTACTGACAGCAGTCTCCAATTTGGCCTTCGCCGAGGCAATCTTTGCAGTATCATTGTTCAATATCGAAACATCGAGCTCCATTTGTGCTTTTTTGATCGCAGGATCGCTGTTGCTCACCTGGTTGGAGTTTGTCAAGCAGGCATTGAGCACGATTCGGGCTTTCGGGTCGGAGCTAGCAAAGAGGATCTTGAAAAATTCGTCGGATGCCTGATCACCCACCAGGAGCGGCTCTTCGCTGGTCTCTAGCACACCTTCCTTCACTTTTTTTGTGGGGTCATTCGGATCGATCTTCTCTTGCTGCCCGATGGATGTGTCCCCGGCCAGTTCGATCACCTGGGAGTTGCCATGTCCGGCGATCATTGCCTGCTGGATCTTCCCTTTCTGCCCATATTGTTTGGCAATTTTTGGTACTTTGTCGCCTGCTTCCCCCAGGCTTCGGGCACCTTCGATCATTAATGTATGATTCTGAGGGTATTCGATGACTTCTGAGAGCTTTTTATCGTGATGGAACGCGCCCGTCTCGTCGATCGCTGAGTGGAGAATCAATACGAGGGGTTTGTCCTTCCGATCGGGCTTCAATTTTTCTCGATAATTGTCTTCGAGCTTATCGAGCGCCTTCCCCTCGAATCGGTGGAAATTGCGAACGTACTTGACCTTGCCTTTGTATTGGTGCGGCGGCTTGTGTTTGTGCGTCTCGATGAAGGAAGAGATCTCCTTGCCGGTCTTGGCGTGCAGCAGCGGGTCGCACGAACCCACATAGGTCACGAAGTCCTTGGCGACACCTTCGTCGGCGATCAGATCCTGGAACTCCTGCTCCGGCATGACGACTTTGATCACCGGCCCGCCAGGTTTCTTCTCGAACTTCCGCAGCCAGTTGCCCCAGGTCAGCGCCTGCTTGATATCCACGGCCTTCACCGACTTGAACTCGACCGTCGGCTGCTCCTGGCTGAAGGCGTTGGCGTAGCTGCGGAGCATGTCGAGCTTGGCCTTGGTGGCGGCCTCCGTGGTGAGTTCCTGGACTTTCATCCAGCCGCAGGCGGAGCGGATAGCCGGTGACTCGAGCGCGAACTGGACGAGAATCCAGAGCTTTTTGCGCTCGGTCTGGGGTAGCTGCTCGCTGTTGGCCCAGTCTACCTGCTGCTGGGTGTACTCGTGTAGCTGTTGCAGGGTCATCTTGCCCAGCTCTTCGGCAGTCTTCTCGACCTTCGGCGTAGCCTCTCCCGAACCGGCGCTCCCGCTGGCGGTCCCGGTGCCGCTGCCGCTGCCGCTGCTGCCGCCTCCGCTGCCGCTTCCGCTGCCGCCTCCAGCTTTATCCAGGTCGGCCTTCTTCGGAGAGGAGCCCGTGGCCTCCAGGTTGCTCTTCCCCGGTGAGGCTTCCTTCCGGGGGGAGGCTGCTGCTGGACCTGGACCAGGGGTCTTTCCCGCGAGCTTCTCCTGTTCGGATGCACCAGCCATAACTTCTCGTCCTGGAAAAAGATTCTTGAGCAGTCTAGCATAATTGCCCGAGCCGCACAAGGCCATCAGCAGCCAGCGGCCACTGCCGGCTCCAGCCTCGGTCGTCAGACGAATCGGCAGCATCTCGACGAGCGGCTTGGCTGCGAGGACCGGGGAGGGGCACTCTTCTTCCAGCGCTTCGGCGGCGCGCTCCACCTCAACCCCCATGCACTTTCCGTCGTGGCGGACGGACTGTTCGTTCCCCCGCCTGCAGGCACGGGACCGCTCCCCTTCGTGCCCTTGCCGCCGCCGACCGACGAGGAGCAGGCGGCGCTGAGTCACGACCTCGCCAGCGCACTCACCCCCGCGTGCCGTGCCCCCGCGTGCGTGACTGGGGATCCGACCGGGGTGCCGGGGGACCGCGGCCGATCACGTCCGCCCGGATGGCCAGCAGCTCCGGGTCGTCGCCCGCTGGACGGGGGATGGCGCGGCCGAGCTGCTCCTGCCCCGCCGCCTCAAGCCGGGTCCGCGCTTCGCTGTTCACTGCTGCCTCCTCGTCCGAGCCTCCTGGCCCGATCGTTGCCACCACCAGGCCGAGACGATGGCCCCGCTGTTCCGGAAAAAAACACCCTTTGGCGAAGTCACCTTGTTAGGTGTTTGGGTCGCTCCCCACCCAATAGTGGTAGTTGTTGCGGACCCAGAGGGCGTGGTTCGTGTAGCCGGCGATGGTGCTGACCCGACCGCCCTCGTTCATCACGTGTTTTTTGTAGTGGTAGAGGATGCACTCGGTGGTGTCGGGGAAGGTGCCGGCATCCCAGCCGGCGGTCACCGAGGCCTCCACGACCAGCTTGGTGGACAGCCCGGAGGTGAAGTACCGGGCCGTGGCGAGCACCGTCTCGAGCGTGGCGGCGTCGGGCTGGGCGGTGAGGCCAGCGCCCGGACCGAGGCCAGCGGGAGAGAACCTAGGGTTGCCCTCTCAATGGCCGGTGGTCATACCAGAATACCATTAATCCGAGGATCAACCCTCGGGGGAGCCACCTCGCAGGGGGCCGGGCACGCCGGGGAGTCGGGCGCCGGCGCCGGCCATCCGGCCTCACGGGTCGACCGCGGAGTCGCCAGACGATCCGTGGCCAGCGGCGAGGAAACACGCTACCGTGGGCCGCGAGGCGAACGGGGGCTCCTGGACTTGCCCCCACCTCAGCGGAGGACTCATGATTTCTGCACCGACCCGGCGATCCCCCCTGACTCTGACCCTGGCGCTGGCGCTGGCGCTGGGCCTCGCCACGACCGCGCGCGCCGAGGAGCCCGCCGCCGCCCCGGCGCCCGCGGACGACGGTCACTTTCTGTCGCTCACCTTGTCCCCCATCCACCTGGCCATGCCCGTCCTCGAGGTCACCGCCGAGTACCGCGTCCTCCCCAAGCTGGGCGTGGCCGGCTTCCTGGGAGCGGGGCAGTACACCCAGGAGACGGAGATCGGCGGCACCGTGGTGGACGAGGACACCTTCCTGGTCCTCGAGGTCGGTGCGCAGGTGCGCTACTACGTGCTCGGGGACTTCGACCACGGCATGCAGCTCGGGGCGGAGGTCCTGTACCTGCACCTCAGCGGCGACGACCTCAGCAGCTCGACGGTCTCGGGCTCCGGCGCCGGGGTGGCGGTGGGCCCCTTCCTCGGGTACAAGATCGCGACGCGCATCGGCTTCACCTTCGATGTCCAGCTCGGCTACCAGGTGATCCTCGTCTCGGCCGAGGCCAGCAATGACCAGGGTCAGTCCGCGACCTCCGACGAGACGAGCGGCAGTCCCCTGCTCAACCTCAACGTGGGCTGGAGCTTCTGACGCGGCGCGCCGGACCGGTCTTGCGAGCACCGAGCGATTCGGACTATTTTTCAGGTTCACCGGGGACGGGGCCGGGGAAGCGGAGAGACCGGGGTGCCGGAGTTCTCCCTCCTTTGCCCAGACGCAGCCGCGAGGGTGCAGGAGCGGTTCATGGCGGTCAGCCGGCAAGCGATGCAGGAGTGGATCGAGGCGGCCAAGGCCCGGCACGCCTTCTTCGAGGAACAGCAGCAGCGGCTGCTCGCGGAGCGGAAGGGCTACACGCAGGAGGTCGAGCGCCTCAGCGAGCTGCTCGGCCGCACCCGCCAGGAGCTGGTCGGCCACCTGCTGCCCGACCTCGACGACGAGGCCCTGACCGCGCTGGAGCAGCGCTTCTCCTACGCGGGCGGGTTGCTGCCGGTCAAGCACCGCACCGAGGAGCAGCTCGCGGTGGTCGCCAGGGAGAAGGCCGCGCTCGAGGCGACGGATGATGTCGCGAACATCGAGTTTCACCTCTCCCGGGCCGCGGATGAGCGCGCCGAGCTGAAGGAGACCTACACCGCCCTGAAGGCCGAGCTGCAGCTCTGGCTCGACAACCGCCACTGGCAGGCCCTGGTCACCCGGGGCTGGTTCACCCCGGGCTACCGCGCGGGGCTGCTGGACCGGCTGCGGGACTGGCGCGCGGCCTCCTTTCTGATGGCGATGCTCGAGTACCAGCGACCGGGCAAGAAGTATCAAAGTGCCGAGGCCCTGCGTGCGGATTACGCCCGGCTGCGCGGGACCGCGGACCCGGTGTTCGAGGCCTACGAGGACCTCGGGCGTCGCCAAGAGGGGCTCCGGGAGCTGAAGGCCCGCTACGAGGCCTTGTGCGAGGCGCCGGCCAAGCTCATGCAGGAGCTGTACGCCGAGCTGGGCAAGGCGATCCAGGGCCACTTCGAGGCCTTGCCCGACGACACCCGGCAGAGTCTCGCGGGGAACGACCGGGACCTCGCGTTGTACCTCACCAAGGAGCGGGGGCTCACCAAGCAGATCGACTACCTGCAGGAGCTGACCGTCACCCGCATCGACGGCCCGCTGCAGGCGCTGGCCGACCAGCAGGTGCGGCTCGGGGCCAAGATCCAGAAGATGCAGGCGAAGCTCCTCCGGGGGAAGCTCGTGAACATCGACTCGGGGCAGCTCGCCTCCTTGCGAGACCTCAAGCGGGACTCCTGGGAGAAGCGGCACGCGGGCCTGACGAGCATGCGCACCCGCCTCGGCGGCTTCAACGACTACTCCCGGGGCAGCCTTCGGGACGACTTCCTCTGGTGGAGCATCATGACCCACAACGCCCGGGGTGATGATCTCTACGAAGTACGAACGTTCTACGAGCGCAACCCGGGCTGGGACCATCGTCAGTATCAATCCGGGCTGGCCAGCGGGCACGACGCGGCCCTCGATCAGGCCGCGGTGAGCCTGGCCGACGACATGGGGGACGGCTTCGGGGACGGGTCGCGGCTGCTGGATGCCTCGTAGCGTGCCGGCCGTGGTCCGGAGCGGCGGCGTCGGCCGGGTAGGGAGAGGCTGATGGCCCGGCCGCGGCGGATCGTGCTGTACGCGGTGAACGGCTCGGGCCTGGGCCACGTCACCCGGCTGCTCGCGGTGGCCCGCTGGTTGCGGCGCTACGCCACCTTTCTCGACGGCGGGCTGCCCGAGATCCTCTTTCTGACCTCCACCGAGGCGACGGGGCTGCTCGCGGAGGCCGGCTTCCCGGCCTTCAAGCTCCCGAGCAAGACCGTGGTGCGGCACTCCGGGCTCGACGTCCCGGAGTACCGGCGGCTGGCTCGGCATTTCGTCTGGCACACCCTGGGGGTCTTCCAGCCCGACCTGCTCGTGGTCGACACCTTCCCCGCGGGCAGCTTCGACGAGCTGTTCCAGTTGCTCGACGGCCCTTTCCGCAAGGCCTTCATCTTCCGGGAGGTGAAGCCGGAGTATGGCAACCGGCCGATCTTCCAGGCCGCGCGGGGGCTGTACGACACGGTTGTCGCGCCCCACCGGGCGCCGTCGCCGAACGGGGATCCGCTGCCGGGCAGCGCGGCCACCGGCCGCCCCGTGCAGTACTGCGGCGAGGTGCTGCAGCTCGAGCGGGAGGAGGCGCGACCGCGCGTGGAGGTGCGGCAGGAGCTGGGCCTCGCCCCCGGGGTCCGGCTGCTCTTCCTCAGCGCGGGCGGGGGCGGCGATCCCGGGGCCGAGGAGGTGCTGACCGGCCTGGTGGAGGCCCTCCGGGACGACCCGGGCCTGCACCTGTTGGTGGGCGCGGGGCCCTTGTACCGGGGGCGTCGGCCGGGCGGGCCGCGGGTCACCTGGAGCAGCGAGCCGGGGCTCGCCCGGCTGTTCGCGGCCTGCGACGGCGCGATCTCCGCGGGGGGGTACAACACCTTTCACGAGCTGCTGTTCTTCGGCGTGCCGACCCTGTTCTTCGCGCAGGACAAGATTGCGGACGACCAGCAGCGCCGGATCGCGACCGCGGTGGCCGCGGGGGCCTGCCGGCAGCTCGCGGCTCCCCGGGAGGGGGCCGCGGTCCGCCGGGAGGTCGCGAGTCTGCTGCAGCCCGAAGTCGGGGCGTCCCTGGCCGCGGCCGCCCGGCAGTTCATCGGGGACAATGGGGCGCGTCGCTGCGCGGCCTGTCTGCTCGAGCCCCTGTACGGCGAGGCCGCGGTGGCCGGGGCCGTGGCCCTGCTGTCCCCGCGGCTGGTGATCAGCCTGGAGCAGGGGCGCACCCCGGCCGAGAGCGCCCTGCTGCTCGGGGGGCTGCTGACACGGTTGCTCCCGCCCGGCCAGGCCGGGGCCCTGCCCGCGCCGGCCGAGCACCTCCGGGAGTGGCTGCAGGCGCGGCTCTCCCCCGGGGCCGCGGCCGAGGTGGCACAGGTGCTGGGGCAGGCCCCGGAGCAGGAGCCGCGGGTCGCGCTGGAGCAGGAGTTCTTGCGGCTGCTGCAGGTCGCGGGGCAGGTCGGCCTGGAGCCGGCGCGCCTCGTCGGGTTGGTGGAGGCCGCGCTCAAGAAGCATCCCCTGACCCAGGAGCCGGACCGCCATCCCCTGCGCTGGGCGACCAGGCTGCTGGCCGGCCTCGGGGGGCTGTTGGGCACCGCCCGAGACGCCGCGGAGCTGGACGAGTTGCTGCTGGTCTACCGGATCTTCCCTCGGCTGCACGACTGCGACGCGGCCACGGCCCTGGCGCTCTTCGGTGAGCTGGGCGACTGCTGGTGTTCCCGGGGCCGGGCCTGGCGAGACCTGCAGCAGCCGCTGCAGGCCTTGAAGCTGCTGCACCGGCAACCGGGCCGGGCGCAGCTCGCCGAGCTGCTCGCGGGGAACGGGCGATGAGCCTCGCAGCCGATCCCCGGGGGCCGCTCGCCTCCCGGGCCGAGACCCGGTCGCGACGGCTCGCGGGGCTGCGGGCCGGCGTGCCGCAGGTCGGGCCGGCCACGGTCCACGTCGACCTCGCCAACCGCTGCAACACGACCTGCGTGACCTGCTGGCACCACAGCCCCCTGCTGCGGCCGGAGCACCGGCCCAGCCCCGCGACCCTACGCCAGCTCCTGCCCTGGGCGACCTACTGCCGGCTGCTCGACGATCTGCAGGAGCTCGGCGGCCTCGAGGAGCTGATCCTCTCGGGCATGGGCGAGCCCCTGCTGCATCCGGACGCGTACCAGATGCTCGCCCGGGCCCAGCAGCAGGGGCTGGCGGTGACCCTGATCACCAACCTGCTGGCCGCGGACCTGGCCCGGCTGGTGCCCCTGGCCGCGGGCGGACGGCTGAAGCTGCTGGTCTCGGTCTGCGGGGCCGACGAGGCGAGCTGGAACCTCTTCCACCGCACCCGGGGGGCCTCGGGCTTCGCCACCGTCCGTACCGGGCTGGGCGAGCTGCGGCGGGTCGGCGGCACGGTCCACCAGGTCCAGGTGATCCTGCGGGAGAACTGCGAGCTGCTGCCGGAGATGGTCGCATTCGGGGCGCAGACCGGGGCCGCGGGGGTGAGCTTCAAGCTCGCATCCTTGGCTCATGGGACCGAAGGACTAGCGCTCGACCCGGAGCAACGGGCCAGGCTCCTCGAGCACGGCATCCCGGAGGCCTGCGCCCTGGCCGACCGACTCGGGGTGGCCACCGACCTCCCCGCGTTCGCGACCCAGCTCGGGCCCGACCCCCTGCGCTGCGCGCCCATGGAGCAGGTGGGCTGTTTCATGGGCTACCTCTATGCCCGGGTGACCGTGGACGGGGACCTTCTGTACTGCTGTGATCCCGAGATCGTGGTCGGCCGGCTCGGTCCGGGGAGCTCCTTCGGGGCGCTCTGGCGCTCCCCCCGCTACCAG
Organism: Myxococcota bacterium; assembly: GCA_034005005.1. Lineage (GTDB taxonomy): Bacteria > Myxococcota_A > JAVEVO01 > JAVEVO01 > JAVEVO01 > JAVEVO01. Next base: position 17,523 of record JAVEVO010000049.1, on the reverse strand, counting down.
GAGCTGCGGGAGCGGCTGGGGCGCGGGGAGTTCTTTCCGGGGTGCGCTCGCTGCGGCAAGTACAAGCAGAACCTCAAGTGGTCCCACAAGCTGGCCGCGCGCGCGTCCGCCGGTCCCGTCGCTGGCGGGGAGGAGGGCTGAGGTGCCGGCCAGTCTGCTCGCCCGCCTGCTCGCACGGCGGCCTACCGGCGGTGCGGCTGCGGCACCAGAGCCGCCCGTGGACCTGCAGCCCGCGGTGGAGTGGCAGGTCTGCGGGATCTGCAACTACGACTGCTCCTACTGCATCCAGTCCCGCCGGCACCGCCAGGGGCAGCCGAGCGCGGAGCTGGTCCGGGGGATCGTCGGGGGGCTGAGCCGGCTGCCCGGGGTCTGGGAGATCAAGCTCTCCGGCGGGGAACCCTTCGCCTTTCCTGGGCTCTTACCCTGGGTGCTCACCGGGCTGATCGAGCGGACGTCGCACGCGGTCTCGGTGCTCACCAACCTCTCCGCGCCCGCGCCGCAGATCGCGGACTTCTGTCGGATCGCGGGGGCGCGTTTGCGGGTCTTCAGTTGTAGCCTCCACCTCGAGCGGGTGACGATCGCGGACTTCGTCGCCAAGGCGCGCCGGTGCCGGGAGCAGCTCGCCCGGTCGGCGCCGGACGCGGTCTTCGTCGTCAACTCGGTGGTCGTGCCCGGGCGGGTGCGGGAGCAGTTCGCGGTGCGCGCCGCTCTGCACGAGGCCGGGCTCGGCTACTTCCCCCAGATCATGAAGACCAAGGGCGGGATCTTCCCTTACTCGGAGCTGGAGGCGCCCCTCGTCCAGGAGCTGGTGGGTGACTGGCGGCAGGCGGCCAACCGGGTGCCGAGCTTCACTGGCGCGTTCTGCGAGGCCGGGGCCTGGTACTTCATCATCGACTGGCAGGGCGAGGCCTACCGCTGCCGCAGCGGTAAGCGGCTCGGGCCCGAGCGGGAGGCCGCGGGGCTGGGCAATCTCGCCCAGGGGACCTTTGCCCGCTGGGCCCACGGTGCTCCCTGTCCGTACGCCTACTGTCCGTGCACGGTGCCCGCGCACCGGGGGATGGTGCGGGGTCCGGACGGCCGGCCGTTGCCGGGCACCGTGTCGCACCCCGGACCGGAGGAATTCCCGGAGGCTCCCGCAAGGACGCGGGCCGCTCTGGCCGCGGCTCCGGGAGACGGGGGGAGCGGATGAGCCTCACCGCCTACCTCGCCGACGCCGGCCAGACGCCACCGTCCCTGCAGGCGTTGGGGCGAGCACTCCACGGCGTGGTGAGCTGGAACCTCAACGACGCGTGCAACTACCGCTGCTCGTATTGCACCCAGCGCTTTCAGAAGGACCGCTCTCGGCAGCTTGGGGACCCGGCGCGGGCTCTGCACCAGCTCGGAACCCTGCCCGGCGCCTGGGAGATCAAGCTCTCGGGGGGCGAGCCCTTCGTCCAGCCCGGCCTCGTGGAGCTGGTCGCGAGCCTCGTCGCGCAGGGGCACCTGATCTCGGTGCAGACCAACTTCTCCGCGCCGGACGCCTTGCTGGAGCGCTTCTTCGCGGCGACCCGGGGCGCCCTGCACCTGTTCTCGGCCAGCCTCCACCTCGAGCACACGACCCCCGAGGCCTTCGCCGAGCGCTACCAGCGGCTGATCCAGCCCTGGGAGGCAGCCGGGGTCCGCTTCCACGTCACGTCGGTGGCGGTTCCGGCCCGGTTGCCGGAGCTGCACGACCGGATCGCTCCCTATTTCCGGGAGCGGGGGATCGTCTTCAAGGTCCAGCCCGAGAAGGTGCACGGGGTGGTGCGCAAGTACACCGCGGCGGAGGAGCGGCTGCTCCTCGACCTCGGCGGGCACAACCTGACCCGCCAGATCGCGCCGAACTACCAGGGGCGGCTCTGCTGGGCCGGGAGTCGGTACCTGGTGATCAAGTCGTCGGGCACGGCCTGGCGCTGCTACGCCGCGAGCCGGGTGGGCGGCCGCCATGCCCACCTCGGTGACCTGCACGCGGGCCTGGTGCTGCTCACCGGGCCGCGGCTCTGTCCCTATGTTCACTGCTGCTGTACCGTGCCGATCCAGCGCGGGATGATCGACGGCGTCCCCCCGGGTCGGGACGGAGGAGGAGACTGAGCCATGTACATCCGCTACCAGCACGCGCGCAATGCGGCCCTCGTCCTCGGCTTCGCCGGTACCCTGGCCTACTGCTGCACCCGGGAATCGCCCCCATCGCCCGCGCCCGTGCACCTCGCGGCGCCCGTGGCCGCGCCCCGCACTCCCGCGGCGCCGGTCGCGTCCGCCACCTCGGCCGCGACCCCGCCCGGCGAGGGGGACCTCGCCCGGGAGCTGCTGGTGATCCAGCGGGCGAGCCACCAGGCGACGCCCAACGAGAAGGTCAAGGACGCGCTCTCGGGCTATCCCTGGAAGGTCAACCTGTACGAGGAGACGGGGGACGCCCAGTACGATCGGCTCAAGATCGACAAGAATCGGGACGATACCTGGGACGATAGTTGGACCTTCAAGAGTGGACGCTGGGAGAAGCAGGGCGGCTACGCCTGGACGGGTCAGGGCTGGACCGGGCCCGATGGCCAGCCGGTCCCGGGGGCCGCTGCCGCGGCCGCGACCCCGGCTCCGGTCGCCGCGGCCGCCGCGGTCGCCGCACCGGCGGCCGCGGCCGATCCCCTGGTGCGCGCCGCGCAAGAACTGCTCACCGGGCGGGCCAGCGGCGACAAGGTCAAGGACCTCTTCCGGGGGGCCGGGCCCAAGGTCAACCTCTACGACGACGACAAAGACGGCGCCTGGGACCGGGCCAAGGTCGACGCGGACCGCAACGACGACTGGGAAGAGAAGTGGACCCGCAAGGGCGGCGTGCTGGAGCGCAAGAACGAGAAGACGGGGAAGGTCCTGCTGTTCCAGGGGGGGGGGTGGGTGGAGAAGTAGCGCGGGCGTGAGGTCGCCGAGTCCTCTCGGGCGGCAGCGAATCAGGATTCAGCCCGGGGCCACGGGTCGGGAAGGGGATCGACGATGAAGAATCTCGGTGAGGTGCTGCTCTCGAGCGCTGCGGGCAGCGAAGTGCTGATGGGCAACAGCGCGCTGGTGCGGGCGATGGTCGAGTCGGGCGTCCGGGTGGCCACGGCCTACCCGGGCTCGCCGACCCCCGAGATCGCCGACGCGATCCTCGCGTTGCCCGCCGACCGCAACCCCATTTACTTCGAGTACTCGACCAACGAGAAGGTCGCCACCGAGGTCGCGTTCGGCGCGGCGGTCAACGGCCACCTCGCCTGCGTCTTCTTCAAGAGCGTCGGGCTCAACGTCGCGGCCGACAGCTTCGTGCAGCTCGGGCTGATGGAGATCATCGGCGGCCTGGTGATCGTGCTGGGCGATGATCCGGGCGCCAACTCCTCGCAGAACGAGCAGGACAACCGCCACCTCGCGCGCCTCGCGTACATCCCGGTCTTCGAGCCGGCCGGGCCGCAGGAGGCTTACGCGCAGTTCAAGCTCGCGGCCCACCTCGCCCGCGAACGGCGCATGCCGGTGGTGCTGCGGCTGACGACCCACGTCTGCCACGCCAAGGAGCGGGTGCACTTTGACGCCTGGAGCCGGCCTCCGGTCGACGACACGCCGCGCTTCGATCCGCGGCACGGGCCCTACATCCCGCTCACCACCGAGGTTTTCCCGCTCAAGCGCCGCGCACTCGAGAAGCTCGCCGCGGTCGCGCAGTGGTCCGAGCAGGCCCCCGTCCACCGGCTCGAGCCCGGGCGCGACCGGCGTCGCGGGGTGATCACCGCCGGGCTGCCCTACCTGTCCTTGCTCGACGCGCTCGCGGGCGTCGCGGCCCGCCCCGACGTGCTCAAGCTCGGGGTCGTCTTCCCGCTGCCCAAGGAGCTGCTGGCCACCTTCCTCGCCGAACACGAGGAGGTGAAGGTGATCGAGGAGCTCGACGACTTCCTCGAGCAGCAGCTCGCGGCGCTCGCCCACGAGCGCGGCCTGTCGACCCGCATCCGCGGCAAGCTCGACCTCGACGACTGGCTGGGCGAGTACACCCCCGCACGCGTCGCGGGGCTGCTGCGCAAGACCTGGCCCGACCTGCTCCCCCCACCTGCTCCGGCGCTCCTGGCGGCGGTCACCGCCCCGGCCCGCCCGGCGCAGCTCTGCCCGGGCTGCGGCCACCGCTCCGCGTTTCACGCCATCCAGCAGGCGCTCGCCCCCGACACCATCACCGTGGCCGACATCGGCTGCCACACCCTGGGCTTCTTGCCGCCCTACCGGCTGGGCCAGGTGCTGCTGTGCATGGGCCACGTCAGCGGCACCGCGGCGGGCCTGAGCCTCTTCAACGCGTCGCGCCCGGTGGTCGGCTTCCTCGGCGACTCGACTTTCTTTCACGCCGGCCTGCCGGGGATCGTCAACGCGGTCTACAACCGGCACAACTTCACCCTGGTGTTGATGGAGAACGGCACCACGGCGATGACCGGCCACCAGGAGCTGCCGAGCAGCGGCCGCAACGCGCGTGAGGCGGTCGAGAAGATCCCGGTGCGCCAGGTGCTCGCCGGCCTCGGCGTCACCGACGTCGCGGAGGTGGACGCGTACCAGCAGGCGAAGCTGACCGAGCTGGTCCGGGCGGCGACGCAGCGTGAGGGGTTCAAGGTCATCATCGCCAAGCATCCCTGCATGCTCAAGCTGACGCGCGAGAACCGACGCAAGGGGCGCAAGCCGCAGCCGCCGGTACGAATCGGCGACAAGTGCACCCGGCAGCTCACCTGCATCACCGAGTTCGGCTGTCCGAGCTTCCAGCGGGACGCGGACGGCCGGATCACCGTCCATACCGACCTCTGCATCGGGGACGGCTCCTGCCGGCAGACCTGCGCCGCGGGCGCCATCGAACCGACCCGGGCCGCCGCGAGCACCGAGCAATGAGCGAGGGAGCGATGGAGCGTTTCGACGTCTTTTTGATCGGGGTCGGCGGGCAGGGCATCGGGTTGCTGAGCGAGGCGCTGCTCCGAGCCGCCGACGCCGCCGGGCTGACCGTCCGCGGGGTCGACACCCACGGCCTGGCGCAGCGGGGCGGCGTGGTCAGCTCCCACCTGCGCCTCGGCGAGGCCGCGCATTCGCCCCTGGTCTCCCCGGGGGAGGCGCACCTGGTGGTCGCACTCGAGCGCCACGAGGCGCTGCGCGGCCTCACCGAGTGGGCCGCGCCCGGCGGCACGCTGGTCTACTACGATGCGGTCTGGCAGCCGCTCGGGGTGCGGCTCGGCCAGGTGGCGGCGGTGGAGGGCGAGGCGGTGCAGGCCGAGTGCGCCCGGCGCGGCGTGCGTGGCGTCCGGGTCTGCGTCGCCGACCTGCCCGACTCCCGGATGCAGAACGTGGCGGTGCTCGCCGCGATCGCCCGGCAAGCGCTGCTGCCCGGCGTCGGCCGGGACCACTACCGGCAAGCCCTCGGTGATCTGCTCGGCGGTGCGGCCCTCGCCGCGAACCTGGCGCTCTTCGACCGTCTGGTAACCTGAGCCGGCGACGGCGCGGGGGACATGGGTGGGGAGGGGGCGCGGCGGACCTCGCTGCCGGCCGACCATGACGACCGGGTCCGGGGAGCGGGCGGTCCATCGCGCGGGCCAGCCCAGGGGAGCCTGGCGGCGGCTATCCGGGCCGCGCCACCCCCCTGGACCACTGCGCCACTTGGCGGTTTTCCACCTCGATCGACCGGAAGCGGTGCCGGCCCGGCGGCGCCCTCGCCCTCCCCCGTTTCCCCGCCCTCGCTGCTCGCGGCGCACCCGGTGACGGCCAGCGAGGCCGCGAGCCCGAGGGTGAACAGCACGGTCCCGAGGAGCCGCTTGCCGAATGCGAACGAAGGAAGTCGCGTCACGGTCGCCTTCTCCCGATCTCGAGCCTGGTCGCTGGCGGTGGTCGCAGGTCGAACAGCAGCGAGCGACCCCGAAAGGGTCAACGAGGGAATCGACCGGGAACTCGAGAGCTGGGGCGGTCAGCCGGCCGAGCCGACCTGGGGGGAGGAGAGCCTGCGACAAGTTTTGTCGCAGGGCGTCGGGGACGTCAGGAGCCCCGCACCGCCATGACCCCGCTCCAGGTCAGGGTGGCCAGGAGGGTGAGGGCGCCGAGGGGCATGACGAGAGCCCGGAGGTCGAGCGCCCCGAGTTCAGCCGCGGCACCGACCAGGGCAGAGCCTCCGGGGAGCAAGACGAGCCCGACCAGGCCCGCCAGGAGGGTCGAGGCGAGGATGACCAGGGTGCGGGGCAGGGCCGGGTGGCGCCGGGGTGGGAGCCGGTCGAGCACCCGATCGGTGAAGCCGGAGTCGTCGAGGTAGGTGTCCCCGGCTCGTCGCAGGACGGTGTCCAGCCAGTCGTCGGGCTCGGGCTTGCTCATCGCGTCGCCTCCTCCTGCCAGGAGCGCAGTCGGTCCCGCAGCTTCTCCTTGCCGCGCAGCACGTGGGTCTTCACCGTGCCCACGGGACACCCCAGGACCTCCGCGGCCTCGGAGTGGGACATGCCCGAGACCGCGCAGAGCGCCAGGGCCGCCCGCTCCTCCGGCCGCAGGTAGGCCAGCGCCCGCTCCACGTCGTGCCGCAGCAGAGCCCCGTGAGCGCCCCCGCTGGCGGGTTCGATCTCCGGCGGCTGGCGGGGCTCCGGCCGCTCCAGCTTCCTCGACCGCAGATCGGCCAGGAAGCGATTGTAGGCGATGCGGTGCAGCCAGGTCGACAGCTTGGCCGCGCCCCGGAATTCCGCGAGCCCCCGGTAGGCCAGGAGGAACACCTCCTGGGCCAGGTCGTCGGCGCGTCCTTCGTCCCCACCGCAGAGCCGGCGCAAGAAGCTCCGGGTCGCGGCCTGGTGCCGCCGCACGAGCTCGGCGAAGGCCCGGCGGTCGTCGACCGCCAGGACCCGCGCCACGAGGTCGGCATCTTCCAGGGCCACGCCGTCACCCGGCCTCAGCCGAGCTCGCGGTGATCGGCAGCCGGCAGGGCGGCCTTGCCTCGCTCCAGCCGCCAGGCGACGAGGTAGCCGGCGCCGATCAGCAGCGGGATCAGCCCGACGCCCCAGCTCTCCTCCCCCTCGAGCAGCAGAAACAGCAGCAGGCCCACGCCTCCGGCGAGGAGCAGGATGCCGGTGCGGAGGTCCGACCGGGGCCGTCGCCGGGGGACGAGCAGCTCCGTCGGGATCGTCGCGCCCCGCTCCAGGGCGAGCCGCACCGTGGTCTGGCGCTGGAGCTCCTTGCGGTAGGAGAAGAACAGCCCGCCAGCGATGCCGAAGAGCAGGGTGAGGAAGAACGCGACCGGCACAATGATCTCCACGGCGGGCTCGTCGCGATCGCGGTTGGCGAAGTCGCTCCCGCTCCGCAGGGCGAGTAGCTGGAAGACCTGCTTGTCGGTGAGGCGCGCCAGCACCTCGGGGCTGAGGCCCAGGTTCGTGGCCGGGTCCGGCGCGACCCCGGGCACGGCGGTCCCGCCGGCCGCCGGGGACGCGGCCGGGGATGCGGCCGGATCGGGCTCCCGAGCCGCCTCGGGGGCGGTGGCGGGAGTCGCGCCGGGGGCCACGACGGGGGCCGCGTCGGGGGCCGGCGCCGGCGCGGTCACCAGCGCGGCCGGCGGTGCGGTGCCGGGTTGCTGGCCGAGCGCCGGACCCGCGCCGAGGAGGATCACAGCCAGGTAGGCCGCCATGTTGAGACGAAAGTACCAGACCTCGTGCTGCATCAGACATCTCCCGGAGCCCGCCCGGGGGCTCGCTGGCCAGCAGTGGCAGGGGCTGCGTCCCCGACCACCGGCGTCGACTGCACCTGCTGGAGGCGTCCCTCCCCATCGTACTGGTAGACGGTCCGCCAATCCACGGTCCCGTCGTCGCCATCGTCCACCTCGACCACGGCCCGGTACGGCCGCGCCTGCACCCGCGCCGCAGCGGATGTCGTGGCCGGCTCCGACGCTGGCGAGACCCCCGCCGGAGGCCCCGGGAGGATCGCCCCCCCCAGCGATCCGGCCAGCAGCACGAGCAGACCGAGCAGACCGAGCAGAGCGAGGCTGCCTGCGATCAGCTTCTTCATCGCCGCTTCTCCCTGGGACCTCTTGGTCCCCATGACTCTCGAAGGTGAGACGCGTCACCGGGGCCGATTGGATTCAGAAAAAAGATGGCCCCGCCCGTCGTCCCACCCTCACGGAGCGCGCCGAAGTCTGCCTGATCGACCCAAGTGCGCGAGGTTGCAGGTTCTGGAAGCCATCGATGCTCGAAGTGGACTCCGCTGGAGTCGTCACCCGCGGGAGCGCGCTCGCGACCCGACACTTCGGGATCGAGGAGCACGCGGCCCTGGGCCGGAGGCTCGACGCGCTGCTGAGCTACCGCGTGCACGCCGTCGCGGCGGGCGCCGCGGCACTCGCCGGGATCGAGACGTTCGCGACCCCGACCTGCTCCTGGTCGATGCGGTCATGCCCGGCCTGGATGGTCGGCAGGTCGCCGCGCGGCGGCAGCCCCGCTTTTCGCGAATGAAGGTGCTCCATGCCTCCGGCGACGCGGAGGACGTGGTCGTCCACCAGGGTGTGCTCGATCCGGGGCTCCCTTTCGTGAGCAAGTCCTACACCCCCCAGCCGCTGGCCGCCGCGGTGCGCCGGCTGCTGGAGGGGGAGCCGGTCGAGCCGGCGCCGGGGATCTTTCGAGGTTCTTTCGCTCCCCCCGCCACGATCGACACCTCCGCCCCAGTGTACTAGACTCCTCCCCATCACGACCCCAGGGGGCTCCCATGCCGGACGACCGCTGCCTTCCTTCTGTCTCCCTCGTCGGTCAACCCGTCCTCCTCGCCGTGCTCGTGGCCACGCTGGGCCTGCCTGCGCCCGCGACGGGTGACCTCCCGCCCGGTGGCTTCTGCCCGGCGGTGGAGTGCCAGTCCCCCCCCGTGGGGGACGGGGCGCTGGTCGCGGCGGTGGACGACGCCCACCACGTCTACGTCGCGCGCTGGGACAGCGTCGCGGGCAAGTTCCTCGGCTTCACCCAGCTCGGTCACCTCGGCGCGTCGGGCACGAGCTACGCCCGGGCCGTGGGGCTGGGCGATTTCACCGGGGACGGGCACCCCGACGTGCTCGTCGGGCGGCCCCTGGGCGACGTGCTGAGCTACCACCTCTTCGTCGCGGACGGCTGCGGCGGCTTCGGCTACCAGGGCGAGGTGGCCCGCACGAGCAGCGACGCCAACAACTACGCGGTCGAGGTGGCGGTGGGCGACTTCGACGAGGACGGGCGGCTGGACTTCCTCGGCGGCGGGGAATCGGTCTACGTCAGCGTCTTTCTGGGCGACGGCCGCGGCGGCTTCACCCAGCAGCCGGACCTCAACCTCGGGGGCAACGGCCGGGGGCTCGACACGGGCGACTTCAACCGGGACGGGGTCCTCGACTTCGTGCGGGGCCGCTCCACCGGCAACCTCGTCGACCTCTATCTCGGCCAGGGCGACGGCACCTTCGGCGTGGCCCTGCCGGTCGGCACCACCGCCAGCGCGGCCTACGGGGTGGTCGCGGGGGACTTCGACGGGGACGGGCTGCTCGACGTCATCGCCAACGCGGGCAACACCGGGGACGCCCTGCTCTTCCCCGGCAACGGCGACGGCACCTTCCTCGCCGGGGTCCCGGTGCCGAGCATCGACTTCGGGCGCTACGGCGCGTACGACGCGCTCGACTACGACGGGGACGGCCTGCTCGACCTGGTCGCGGCCAACTACGACGGCAAGCGGCTGCTCTTCTACCCGGGCCAGGGTGATGGTACTTTCGGCCTAGCGGTCGAGATCGGCGCCCCGGTCGCCAACGTCATCGGCATCGCCGCACCTCCCGAGCCGTCGCCGGAGGGCGACCTGCGGCCGAGCCTGGGGTCCCCCTGCCAGGCCGTGGCCGTGGGCCAGGCCCTCGCGCTCGACGCGTCCGGCTCCGCGGGGCCCGCGGTCTCCTGGCGGCTGACCCCCGGCGGCGGGCTGCCGGTGCAAGAGGGCGAGGGGCTGCCCGGCCTGCTGTCCGTGACCTACCCCGCGGAGGGCCGCCACGCGCCCTGGCTACAGCTCACCGGGGCCGGGCCGAGCCACGCGCGCACCGGCGCCACCGTGTTCGCCGTGGGCCAGCCGCCGGCGGTCCTCCCCTCGCCGCTGGCCTTCGGGGAGGCGGACGCAGCCGACGGCCGCTGGACAGTGACCCTCGACGGCCCGGCCCGCGCCAGCGACGATCAGGGGATCCGCACGTACCGCTGGCAGCTTGGTGCGCCCCTGGTCCTGGACTTCGAGGGGGACTCCCCCGGCACCGGCTGGGAGGAGGGCGAGGGGCAGTGGGCGGTCAGCCCGGTGGACCCCCTCGGGGGCGGCGCCTCCTACCGGCAGTCGAACCTGACCCTCGACCGCACCCGCAACCTGTATTCCTCTGTTTTTGAAGGGGATATCGTCATTGATCTCGATGTCCGGATGGTCGCGGGCGCGGGCAAGGAGGTGCAGGTCCTCTTCGACGCCGCGGGGATCTACGACGGCTACGAGGTCTTGCTGCGGGGGCGCAACTACAACGACGTGCTCTTGTACAAGCGGGTGAAGAACAGCACCACCAACCTGCTCGAGGTGGACCTCGCGGCCGGCTCCCCCTCCCATCCCATCGATCTCGGGATCACCTACCACCTGCGGGTGGCCCACCTCGGCGACCAGATCGAGGTCTGGCTCGACGGCCGCAAGGTGCTCAGCCACCGGGATGGGACCTTCAAGGGGGGGCGGATCGGGCTGTCCACCTACGACACCGAGGCCTTGTTCGACGACCTGCAGGTGGTGGCCGTGGCCGAGGGCCCGGCCCCCGTGGTGAGCTTCGGCCCGGGTAGCCTGCCGGTGGGGCTGCAGGTCGCGGACGAGGTCGGGCAGACTGCCGCCGCGAGCTTCCCCCTGACCCTGACCCCCGGCGCCCCGCCCGTGGCCGCGGCCGGTGGCCCCTACGTCGCGGACGAGGCCTCGGGCAACGCGCAGCAGGAGGCGTTCAGCGTGCTCCTCGACGGCTCCGCCAGCAGCGATCCCGAGGGCAGCGCCTTGCTGTACGAGTGGGACCTCGGGGTGGATTCCTGTGACGGTCCGTTGGACCCGGGCCGCTGGCTCAGCGGCGGCGCGGTGGCCCAGGACGGGACGTTGGTGGTGACCGCGGGCAGCACCAACGGCTGGGGCAAGAACTGGGTCGCGAGCCAGGGCCTGCTGACCCGGGCGGCCGGCACCAGCCTCACCCTGCGGGTGCTGCCCAGCCCCGCGACGCTCGTCGGCTTCCGCTCCACGACCACGGCCTCGAGCAACAGCCAGTTCATCTACGGTCTGAACTTCCAGTCCAACGGCACCCTGCACGTCATCGAGGGCGGCAGCGACCGGGGACCTCGGGCTCCCTACGTCGCGGGCCAGTGGTACGACGTGCGCATCGAGCTGAAGCCGGACGCGGGCGCCCGCTACTTCTACCGCCCCCTCGGAGAGGACGAGTGGTGGCTGCTGTACGACTCCGTCGCGGCCACCACCGCGACCTTCCGGGTCGGGGCCGACGTCTACTCGGGCACCCTGGAACTCGACGACCTCCGGCTCGTCGCGGGGGGCGCGACTCCCCCGGTGGTCCTGCACGGGGTCGGGGTCCACCCCGTCACCCTCACCGTCTCCGACCCGGGAGGCAGCCAGGGCAGCCAGTCCACCACCGTCACCCTGCTCGCCAACCAGCCGCCGGTGGCCGACGCGGGTGGCGACCGGACCGTGGACGAGACCGCGGGGCTGCTCGGCGCCTGGACCCTGACCTTCGACGGGGGGGCCTCCACCGACGACCACGGCCTCGCCCGGTACGAGTGGGACTGGGACTACACGGATGCGGCCGGCTTCGTGGCCGCGACCGAGGGGATGACCGCCTCCCACACCTTCCCCGGGCCCGGCGTCTACTCCGTCGCCTTGCGGGTCACCGACCACGCCGGCCAGACGGACATCGACCCGTTCTCCGTCACCTTGCTGCTCGGCGAGCCACCCGTGGCCCGGCCCGGCGGCCCCTACACCGTGGACGAGATCACCGGCCAGGCCCTGGCCAACGGGTTCACGGTCCCCCTCGACGGCCGGCTCTCCACGGACGCGGAGTCCACCTTGCGCTACCAGTGGGACCTCGGCCTCGACACCTTCGCGGGGAGCCGCTTCGAGGAGGGCAAGTGGGTGCGCGGGACCGGGGTGGTGCAGAGCGATGGCCTGACCCTCACGGGCAGCAGCGGCTGGGGCAAGAGCCTCCTTTACAGCCGCCACGCCCTGGTCCGGGAGCCGGGGGCCGTGTTCCAGGCCACGGTCCGGCCCGCGACCAACGGCCAGTCCCTGGTGGGGCTCAAGGCCGACAACGAGACCGTGGGCAACGGGCAGTACATCTATGCCGTCTTTTTCTACAATGGCTCGATCTACCGTTACGAGAGCGGCGCCAGCAAGGGGGACAGCGGCCTGGATGTCGTCGCCAATACGGACTACGAGGTGCGCATCGAGCTCGGGGACGCGGCCGGCGCCCGGTACCTCTGCCGGCCGGTGGGCACCGCGGACTGGCTGCTGGTGTACGAGACGACCGGGGGCACCGCGACCCGCTTCCGTCGCGGGGTCGAGGCCTACAACCAGACCCTGCAGGTGCGTTCGTTCGCGGAGCTGGTCGCGGGGCCGCAGCCACCCGCGGTCCTGTTCGGGGTCGGCGAGTACCCGGTCTCCCTCACCGTCATCGATGGCGGCGGGCAGACGCACTCGGCCGCGACCACGGTCAGCGTGCAGGCGGGCCCGCCGCCGGTGGCCGCGGCCGGCGACGACCTGCAGGGCGGTGAGCTGGACGCGTTCGAGGACACCTGGACTTTCACCCTGGACGGCGGCGGCTCCACGGACGACCACGGCATCTACCGCTACGAGTGGGACTGGGACTTCGACGGCGAGTTCGCGCCCTCGGGGGACGATGGCGTGCGGGCCGCGCACACCTTCCCGGGGCCCGGGGAGTACACCGTCGGCCTGCGGGTGACGGACCATGCCCTGCAGACCGCGGTGGACAGCCTCCAGGTGGTCCTGGTCCGGGCCGCGCCGCCGACCGCGGCGGCCGGGCCCGACCGGGTCACCGAGGGGGTCTGGCCCCTGCAGCTCGACGGCACCTTGTCGGCGGACGACCACGGCATCGCCACCTACTCCTGGGACTTCGGCGACGGCGTCACCGGCAGCGGGCCTCGGCCCCGCCACATCTGGTGGGCCAACGGCGACTACACCGTCACCCTCACGGTCCACGACAACGTGCGGCAGCTCGCCACCGACACGCTCCAGGTGGCGGTGATCACCGGCGAGCCGCCGGTGGCCGACGCGGGCGGGCCCTACCGGGCGGGCGCGAGCGGGCCGCCGGCCTACCTCGACGGCAGCCGCTCCCGGGACGACTACGGCATCGTCAAGTACCTCTGGGACATCGACGCGGCGACGGACTCCGACGGGGACGGCGACCCGACCAATGACCTCGACCAGGTCGGGCGGCACCCCTTCCCGACCTACCTCCAGGCCGGCTCCTACACCGTGATCCTCACGGTGGTCGACGGCGCGGGGCAGTCGTCCCAGGCCGAGGCCACGGTGGAGGTGGTGGACGACCTGCCGCCCGAGGCCATCGCGGTGCCCGGCCTGGCCGGCGACCGCCTCTCTCGCCACCCGATCCTCGCGGAGCAGCCGACCCGGCTGAAGGCGGTGGTCCGGGATGCGGGCGCGCTCAAGGTCGAGTGGGACTTTGGGGATGGATCAGCCAAGACTGCCGTGACGAACGTCACGAATCCTCGGGTCGTCGAGGCGACCCATACCTACCCCGCGGCCGCGGTGGGCACCCCCTACACCGCGACCCTGACGGTCTGGGACGCCGCGGGCAACGTGGGCACCGACGAGTACCGGCTGGTGGTGCGGCCCGACGACCTCGAGACCCGGACCGCGATCGCCATCGACGAGGCCCTGTGGTACCTGCACCGCAACCAGGCCGCGGACGGCAAGTGGACCTCCTACGGCAGCTACTACGCCTCGGCCACCGCCTCGGCCTTGCACGCGTTGCAGCTCAACGGCTTCTCCCTCGAGGGCGATCCCCGGGAGGATCCCTACGTCGAGGATGCGGTCCGGGGCTTCGCCTACCTCACCAGCCAGCTCAGCACGGTGGCGATGACGGTCCAGACCTACGGCGACCCCGACAGCAACGGCAACGGGATCGGCGTGCAGGTCACCAACAACCGGCCGATCTACGAGGGGGGGATGGTCATGGACGCCCTGGTCGGCACCGGCAACCCCCTGCTCTTCGCGACCACCGGTCCCGAGGGCGTCAAGGGGCGCTACTACCACGACCTGGTGCGGGACATGGTGGACGCCTACGCCTGGGGCCAGTACGACCACGCCACGACCGGCGGCGGTTGGCGCTACTCCTGGAACGAGGCCCCCGACAACTCGGCCTGCCAGTGGGGCGCGATCGGGATGCAGGCCGCGCGGGACGTGTTCCAGATCGCCCCGCAACCCTGGGTCCTCGAGCGCAACCAGGTCTGGCTGCAGTACAGCTACAACGGCGTCGGCTTCGGCTACACCGCGCCCGGCAGCACGGGCTACATCGGCACCACCCCCTCCGGCCTGGTCCAGCTCGCGTTCAACGGGCTGCGCACCACCGACCCGCGCTGGATCACCGCGGAGCGGGACCTCGCGGTCAACTGGCTGCGGGAGCACAACCACTTCTACGCCCTGTTCGCCCTGGTGAAGGCCTTCCGGCTGGCCGAGCCGCGGCCCGTGGTGACCCTGCAGGAGACGGGGCTCGACTGGTACGACGACCCCGACGTGGGCGTGCGTCAGAACATTCTCGCCAAGATGACCGCCTCCGGCACCAACTGGGGCTCCTGGGACACCGCGGACGACGCCGGGCGGGGGCTGAACACCTCCTGGGGGGTGATCATGCTGACGCCGACCCTCTTCACGCGGCCGCCGGTGGCCGACGCGGGGGAGCCCGTGCTCTGGGGCTACGGCACCCCCCTGCAGTTCGATGCGTCGGCCTCCTACCACACCGACACCTCGCGGCGGCTGATCCGCTACGAGTGGGACTTCGACGGGGACGGCGACTTCGATCTGGTCACCGCGGACCCGGCCGATCCCCAGGCGGTCTACACCTACCCCGATCCCCACCCCGCCGAGGACGGTGATCCGCCCCGGCTGGTGCGGGCGCGCCTGCGGGTCACCGACGACAACCTGCCGCCGCAGACCGACACGGCCGTGCGCGAGGTCACCGTGGCCGAGCCGCCCCACGCCCCCTTCGCGGTCGCGGGCGGGCCCTACACGGGCGTCGCCGGCTTCCCGGTCGCGCTCGACGGCGGCGGCTCCTTCGACCTCGACCCGGGGGACGGCATCGCCCTGTACCAGTGGGACCTCGACCACGACGGGGTCTTCTTCGACGACGTCGACCAGGAGAGCCTCGGCGCGACCGCGACGGTGGTCTACGAGGAGGCGGGGGAGTACGACATCGCCCTGCGAGTGACCGACCGGGGGGTCTTCAACCCCGTGGGCTGCACGGTGGGCGTCGACTGCGTGCCCCTGACCTCGGCCCCCTCCTTCGCGGTGGTGACGGTCTCCCTCAACGAGGCGCCCCTGGCCGACGCCGGTGGTCCTTATGTTGCGACCGAGGGGACCGAGGTACTGCTCGATGCCAGCGGCTCCGTGGACCCCGAGGGCCGCCTCCTGACCTTCGCGTGGGACCTCGACGGGGACGGCGAGTTCGACGACGGCGCCGGGCCGCAGCTCGGGGTCGCGGCAGAGGACGACGGGGTCTTCGCGGTCGCGGTGGAGGTCAGCGACTCCCTGCTGACCGCGGTCGCCGAGGCCGAGGTGGTCGTCAGCAACGTCGCTCCGGCGGTGACGCTGGTCGGGGAGGGGAGCGCGGCGGAGGAGACCCCCTGGGCGGCCAGCGGGCAGATCGTCGACCCTGGGCTCGCGGACACCCACACCGCGACCGTGGACTACGGGGACGGTGGGCAGCCGCAGGCCCTCGCCCTCGACGCGCGGGCGTTCGTCCTGGGCCACGTCTGGGCCGATCCCGGCACCTACACCGTGGTCGTGCAGGCCACGGACGACGACGGGGGCGTGGGGACCGCGTCCCTGGCGGTCACGGTGGGTTCGATCAACCACCCGCCGGTCACGGCGCCCGACGAGGCCACGACCCCCGAGGACACCGCGGTGGTCGTCGCGCCCCTCGTCAACGACCAGGACCCCGATGGCGACGCCCTGAGCTTGCAGGCCGTGGCCGCGCCGGCCGTGGGCGCCATCGAGAGCGGGGAGGCTGGTACCTTCGTCTATGTGCCGGCCCCGGATCACGTCGGTGTGGTCGAGGTGCAGTACACGGTCGCGGACCCGGCCGGCCTGACCGCGACCGGGCAGGTGCGGATCACGGTCACCCCGGTCAACGACCCGCCCCGCTTCGTCGCGCCGACCCCGGAGGGGACGGTCATGGGCTCGGGCGGTGTGCTGCTGGCCTTCACGGTCGCGGCCGAGGACCCGGATGGCGACGTCCCGACCCTCTCCGTGCGTGGGCTGCCCGCGGGGGCCTCCTTCGACGCGACCACGGGGCGGTTCACCTGGACGCCGGCCTTCAGCCAGCAGGGGGCTCACGCTTTGACCCTCGTGGCCAGCGATGGCGAGGCCGAGACTACCCGGGAGCTGATCCTGGACATCGGCCTGGTCGACACCGACGGTGACGAGCTCCCGGACGTGTGGGAGGAGGACGAGGAGACCGACAGCGAGGAGGCGGACAGCGACGGCGACCGCATCGGCGATCTCGTCGAGGTCGACGACCTGGACGACCCGCTGGACACGGACGGGGACGAGGTCATCGACGCGCTCGACGACGACGCGGACGACGACGGGATCCCCGACGCGGAGGAGGCCGGGGACGACGACCTCGCGACTCCGCCGGTGGACACCGACGGGGACGAGCTCCCCGACTACCGGGACCCCGACTCGGACGACGACGGGGTGGCGGACGGGGAGGACAACTGCCGGCTGGTCCCCAACCCGGACCAGGCCGACCTCGATGAGGACGGAGTCGGCGACGCGTGCGGCGGGCCCTTGCCGGACGAGGACGGGGACGAGGTGCCCGACGTGGAGGACAACTGCCCGCAGCAGGCCAACTCCGGGCAGGAGGACCGGGACGCGGACGGGCGCGGCGACGTCTGCGACCCGACGCCCGACGGCGAGGAGGACGGCGCGGGCGGCCGGGGCGGGGACGAAGGCTGCGGCTGCCGGACCGTGCGGGGGGACGTGGGGGCCGAGGCGGGGCTCGGGCTGCTGGGGCTCGGGCTCGGGCTGTTGCTCTTCCGGCGACGGCGGGGGTAGGCGGCGGGGTATCGGCCGGGCCTCGACCATGCTAGACTCCTTGCATCGTCGACAAGCAAGGAGGTCGCCATGCGTGGCATCCGCTCCGGCATCAGCCAGGGTCTCGTCCTCGTGCTCCTGTCGTTGCTGCCGACCGGCTGCCAGGAGGAGCATCGGTCCCACGGCGGCGGGGGGGGAGGGGAGGGAGAGGGGGAGGGGGAGGGGTCCGGGGGGGAGGGG
>JAVEVO010000048.1:0-41920 GCA_034005005.1 Myxococcota bacterium | reverse complement strand
GGCGAGGGCGAGGGCGCCGAGGGCGAGGGCGAGGGCGCCGAGGGCGAGGGCGAGGGCGAGGGCGCCGAGGGCGAGGGCGAGGGCGCCGAGGGTGAGGGCGAGGGCGCCGAGGGCGAGGGCGAGGGCTCACCCCCCCGCTGCGGGGCCTGCCCCGATGACGGCCGCACCTACATCGACGTCCAGGGCCGGGTCAACATCCTGCACCATGGTTCAGGAGGCCCTGCAGCCGAGGTCCACCTGGCCGCGGCCGAGCACTGGGACTCGTTCAGCGAAGCGAGCCCCGAGGTGATCCAGTCCACTTCCGCCATCCAGGCCGAGGGCTACGGCTTCGAGCTGTGCTGCCTGGACGTCACCGAGCGGCCCGAGGGGATCGCCGTCATCCTCGACGACCGGCCGCCGGACGGCCCGGCCGGCACCCACTTTCCCACCAGCACCCTCGTGGCGACCCGGAATCCCCAGGCGCAGTGGGTGGACGTCGCCGGCGCTCTGCCCCGCAGCCTCACCACCACGCTGGTCTCCGAGCTGAGCGCCCTGGTCGAGGTGGACCTGACCGAGTCGAACTTCGTCATGGGGGTCGTGGTGAACGACCAGGGACAGCCCGTCTCCGGGGTCACCGTGGTGGACACCAACGGGATGAACAACGGCCGGTTCGTCTATCCGTCGTCCGACTTCACCACGCTCGGTGAGAGCACGGCCCTGCACGGCTTGTGGCTGGTGCCGCACTCCCCGGGGCTGGGCGACTACATCGTGCAGAGCCGGACCTCCACGCAACAGCCGGCGTCCGGCCTCCCCGGACGGTGCGTCTTCGTGGTGCTGCAGCTCGAGTGAGCAGCCAGTACCTCGTCCCAGCGAAGCTGACCGGTCGATCATCTGGTGGCGACCGGCCTCCGCGCCGGTCGTCCGTGTGCCGACCTGTCGGCCGGCACCCACCCGAGCAACTGATGAAAACCCCAGTGACAGGGTACTCGTGTTTCAGAAGAAGTGCCGAACGCGCAGCTCGACCCGGGCGTCTTGGGCCCGCTCACCGAAGTCGGAGTCTTCCCCACCGACGAGGACCGCGGCCCGCAGGCGCAGCTCGAGGTTGGTGATCCCGCGATACAGCAGCTCGGGGGTGACCGAGAAGCTGCCGTCCACGAGGTTGGCGATCCCGGTGAGCGCCGGGGAGAAGTCCAGCCAGCCGCAGGCGTCCTTCTGGCTGACTCGCAAGTACGCGTAATGCCTCATGGGAAAGGGCGCCCGGTAGGGGCTCGCGAGCGGAGCCGCAGCCTCGCCGGCGAGGTTGGTTGCCGGCGGGGTCACCGGCAGCTCGTAGAACAGCTCGAGCTGCGCGGGGCTCAGGCCGAGGCCGTTGTAGAGGTACTCCGCGATGTAGGTCGTCTCCCGGGCCGAGAGGTACCGCACCCCGAGGAGACCCTGCCAGGCCGTGCTCGTCGTGGCGCGCGGGGGCTGCCCCGCGGCGAGGACGGTGGTCGACGCCTCGGGCAGCAAGGCCGCCTCCGCGTGCACCTCGAAGTCGGGGGTCAGGTTGTACGCCCAGTCCACTCCGAAGCGGGTGCCGCGGCTGTCGCCGGCCAGCGCCAGCACGTCGACGTCCATGTCCCACAGCAACAAGTAGAGCTTGGCGGCGAAGTTCTCGTGCCCGGGCAGACCGAAGTCCGCGTTGACCTCCGCGTGCACCGGCAGGACCGCGACGGTCAAGGCGAGGGTCTGGAGCGGGCCGGCGAAGCTGCGCGTCAGCTCGGCCGTCGCCAGGACGAAGCCCTCGAGGGCCTCCTCGGGATCGCCCGGGTCCTTGGGCCGATCGACGAAGGCCACGGGGTTGAACGAGTAGCCCTTGCCCCAGCGCAGGGAGGTCTTGCCGGCCTCGAGGTTGAGCTGCGGCACCGGCTGGCTGGCGAGGCTGAGCCGCTGGACGGTCAACCGCTGCGCGTAGCCGAGTTCACCCGCCTCGGCGAGGGCGCGCAGCCGGCCGTGGAGCGTGGCCGTGCCCGAACGCAGGACCCCCTCGAGGTCGAGGGCCACGCCCCCCTGGTGGGCCAGGGCGTCGTCCGTGCCCGGCAGGGAGCGCGCCCGGAGGGCGGCGGCGTCGTCCAGGAAGAGCTGCGTCCCCGCACCCTCGAAGAAGCCTCCCCACTCGTAGGGCTGCTTCTCGAACTCGGCGATGCTGAAGCTGTAGTCTTCGGCCAGGGCCTCGTTGCTCGACGCGCCGATCGCCCCCGCAGTCACGAGGCACAACAGCGCAGATCGAAACGAGGTCAACGGAGCTCCTGCACCCGAGGCAGGTAGTTGAGCGTGAACACCTCGTCGCTGAACTCGCGCGCCTGCAGCTTGGCGAAGACCATCACCGACTTGTAGCCCTTCTGCAGGGGGCTGTCGGTCTCGATCACGGACGGCCGCACGAGGCCGCCCCCGAAATCCTGGGGCTTGCTGAAGTGCAGCGTCTTGATCAGCAGGCCGCTGGCCGCGTAGCACTCGATGGTCGAGGGCTGCAGGGTCGTGGGATCGACGGTCATCAGGAGCCGATCGTAGGCGACGCTGGAGTTCTTGGCCTTCAAGGACAGCTTCAGGCTCTGGGGCGAGCGCTCGACGTTGGCGACGTCGTACTCGGCTGTGTAATCAACCTGCAAAATATCACTGTTATTAAATACGCCGCCGGTGACCGACTGCAAGCTGGTGATCCGCATCGGCTTGCCGACGTTGGGGATGAACAGCCACATGTTCTCGCCGAGGCGGAGGGTCGCGCGCCCCTTCTCGCTGGCGGGGGAGAGGAACAGCCCGACGACCTTGTCGATGCCCTTCTTCGCCGTGTAGAAGACGAACTCCTTGGTGCGGCCACTGGGCTCGATGTTGATCAGCTTGCGGTAGGCCTCGTACGACGCGGGCTGCAGGCGTCGGTCGACTTCCTGCAGCAAGGCGACGCCGTCGAGCTCACCCGCCGCTGGCTGGGCGGCCGGTGAAGCCGGAAGCTGGCCGGCAGCCGGCGGGGCCGCGGGCTGACCGGCAGCCGTCGGGGCCAGGGGCTGGCCGGGAGCCTCCGCGGGGGGGCTGGCCGCGGGCTGCGCGACCGCGCCCGGAGCCGGCGCAACGGCGGCCGCGGCCGCCCCGGGTGGCGTCGCCCCCGGGACCTGGGCCTCCCCGAGCGCGGGCACGCCGAGGAGCAAGGCGCCGCATAGCAGAGAAGTTGCGAGAAAGCGGCCGGTGGCCAACGAGTGCACGGACGTGAGACGTTGCATCTGCATTCGACGAGACTCCCGTTGGCTCCTAGACATGACGCAAGGCGCTGATCGGATCCAGGCGCGAGGCCTTGATCGACGGCTGCAAGCTCGCCAGGGCCGAGACGAGCACGACGGCCAGCCCCACCATGGCGACCGTCGCCGCGTCGAGCACCGGGGTCAGCAGGAGGCCCTCCTGCCGGCCGAAGGAGAAGGTCAGATCGGCGAGGTCGAGCACGCCGACCACCCCATAGCTCAGCAGGACTCCGGCCACCGCGCCGATGACGCCGAGCAGCAGCCCCTCCAAGAGGAACAGCAGCAGGATGCTGCGCGGCCGGACTCCGATGGCCGCGAGGGTACCGATCTCCCGCACCCGCTCGTAGACGGCCATCATCATGACGTTCATCACGCTGATCAAGACGATGGAGACGAGCATGATCTGCACGAACAGGGTCAGCAGATCGATCATCTTGGCGATGGTCGAAAACGGCGAGAGCTGGTCCCAGGTGTGCACTTCCAGGGGGGCCGGCTTCCCATCCGGCGTGGCTCCGCTGCCCGCGCCGGCTCCCGCCGGTCCGCTGCCCACGCCGGCTCCCGCACCTGGGCCCTGACCCTGGCCCGCTCCCTGCCCCTGCTTCCCAGCACCCAGGGCCAACCGGAGCTGGCCGACGACTCGGTCCGTGTGCTCCGGTCGCTTCAACCGCACGGCGATCTCGGTGATCTCGGCCTGCTCGAGGCGCAGCAGCTCCCGGGCATCCGCGAGGTGCAGGTAGCCATCCCGGCCACCGGGCCCCGAGAGCCCCTCGACGAACCCGGCGACCAGGAAGGTCTGCCCGTTGACCGAGCCGTCGCGGTTGGTCGCGACGAGCACGACCGTGTCCTTCGGGTTGATCTTCAGGCCACGCGCCAAGACGTCGGGGAGCAGGATCTCGCCCCGCGCGAGCTGCCGGGGGTCCGTCCCCTGGACGCGCCCACCGAGCAAGGGCACCGTGGCCAGCTCCTGCTCGGGATCCATCGCGGTGAGGCGGATGCTGGTGGTCTCCGTGAAATTGCTCAGCATCGCGCCGAACTTGATGCGCGCCGAGACCGCCTCCACCTCGGGCATCGTCGTGAGGCGAGCGGTGAGCGCCTGCACCTGGTCCGGGCCGAGGTTGAGGTGCAGGGGCATATTCTCCGTCGACTCGACGTACCCGCGGTGGTGGATCTGCAGGTGCCCGAGCATGGCGTCGGTGATCTGGCCGATCATCATGCCGCGGAAGGAGCCGGCCACGGAGACGAACAGCAGCACGGCGAGGACCCCGAGGGTGATCAGCGACGCGGTGAGCACCGTGCGCCGCTGGTAGCGCAGCAGGTTGCGCGCCGCGATGGCCAGCAGAGCCATCATGATGCCCCTCCTCCCGACCGCAGCAGGCCGTCCTCGATGGTGAAGATCTGCTCCGCCTCGTGCACGACGCGCGGATCGTGCGTCGAGAAGAGGAAGGTGGTGCCGAACTCGTCGCGCATCTTCTTCATCAGCTCGAGGACGAGCAGGGCCGTGTCGCGATCGAGGTTCGCGGTGGGCTCATCCGCGAGGACGAGCTGCGGCCCGGTGACCAGCGCCCGGGCGACCGCGACCCGCTGCTTCTGCCCTCCCGAGAGCTCCGTGGGGCGCTTGCCGCCGATCTCCCCGAGGCCCACCGCGTCGAGGATCTCCTGCACCTGGCGGCGACGCTCCCCGGTCGCCCCGCCCCGCAGCAGCCGCAGGGGGTACTCCACGTTCTCGAACGCGGAGAGCACCGGGATCAGGTTGAAATCCTGAAACACGAAGCCGATGTGGTCCCCACGGAAGCGCGCCCGGGCCTCGCGCCCGAGCACCGTGACGTCTTCGCCGACGACGGTGAGGCTCCCGCTGGTCGGGTGATCGAGGCAGCCGATGAGGTTGAGCAGGGTGCTCTTGCCGCTGCCCGAGGGGCCGACGATGGAGACGAAGGAGCCCGGCGCGATGTCGAGGTCGATGCCCCGCAGGGCATGAACCGGAACAGCCGTGCTGTCGTAAACTTTGGTCAGCCCTCGGGCCGAGACGACGCTCATCGATCCTCCACGAGCCGCGCGCTGGACGCGCTACGCGCGCCTCGAAAATCGGACGAAAGAACTCTGCTCATCACGACCGAACAGCCGTAAGCACCTCCGGCCCCGAGGGCAAGATGAAATTGCCGGCGGGAGCGGCGGGACCCCGGAGAGCAGCCAGCGAGCGGCCTGGCGCCTCGCTTCCCTCAGCCCGGTCCCGACCGGCCGATCCGCGTGCCGACCGCGACCAGGGTCTCGAGGCCCGCGGCCGAGGCCGCGACGAGATCGGGGTCGGGGACGATCCGCCCGGGCTCACCGAGCACCACGATCGTCGATCCCCCGAAGCGAAAGTACCCTTTTTCTTGCCCTCGCCCCACTGGACCAGGGACGAAGGTCTGAATGATCGTCCCCACGGCCAGGGCGCCCACCTCCACGAGGGCCACGCGGCCGAACGCGGCGGAGGCGAGGCTGGTCACGTGGCGCTGGTTGCGCAGGCTCGGCGCGCCGGCCGCCCGGGCGATGGGGTGCACCGAGTGCAAGGGCCCGGGGAGCGTCAGCGGAGGGCCCGCGACCCCGTCGTCGGGGAAGTGGAAGCGGTGGTAGTCCGCAGGGGCCAGGCGCAGCAAGAACGCGGTGCCGCCCTGGTAGCGCCGGGCTGCGACCGGATCGCCGAGCAGCTCGGGCAGCGAGATCCGGCAACCCTTGATGGTCAGCGCGCCGTCCGACTCCAGGCGCAAGACGAGCAGCCGGCCGTCGCCCGGGGAGACCAGGGAGGCGGGGTCCCGGTCGATGGGCCGCACGCCGGGGGCGAGGCGCCGGGTGAAGAAGTCGTCCAGGGAATGGTACGCGTCCAGGGGCAGCTCCGCCTCGGCGGGATCGATGCCCAGGGAGGCCACGAACCGGGGGATGTCCCGACGGCTGCGGGCGAGGCGCTTGGGCAGCCCGTACAGCCGGCTGAAGAGGGGGCGCGAGACCAGCAGCCGCTCCAGCAGCCGCCCCGCCGGTGGTCCATACAGCAGCCGCAGGCTGTCCTCGCCGAAGACCCGCTCCGCGACGAGCGCGCCGGTCGTGCGCACCCGGACCAGGACGGGCGGAGATCCGGACATGTCCACCTCCCGGTGCAGGATAGCGGCTGGAGGCCACCCCGCCAACCCGCTCCTCCTGCCGGGGACGCGCTGCGCCTCGACCTCGGCCGGGACCCGCCGGTGTCGACGTGACAGCGGCGACCCGATGGGCGATGCTGCCGTCCGGGCCACGGGCGAAGGTTCGCTGGAAGGCCGCAAACACGAGGAGGGAGAGGCCGATGCGGATCCTGCTCATCGAGGCGCCCTCCCTCCACGGCGACGGCACGGGCCAGACCCGGGCCCTGCTGCCCCTCGGCCTGGCGGCCCTGGCCGCGACGCTGGCTCCCGCTCACGAGGTCGGCCTGCTGCTGCCGGATACGCTGGCCACCGACCTCACCGGCGCGGCGGCCCTGGACGCGCTGGCCGACCGGGTGCTCGCCGAGCGACCGGAGCTGGTCGGGATCGGCCTGACCTCGGCGACCTTCGGCCGCGCCCGCGGGCTGACCGCGGCCCTCGCGGCCCGCGCCCCCGAGCTGCCGCTCTTGCTGGGCGGGGTGCACGCCACGGTCGCGCCGGCCGCGGCCCTCCACGCGAGTGCGGCCCACGCCGCCCTCGCCGGCGAGGCCGACCGCACCCTCCCCGCCCTGCTCCGCCAGCTCGCGCACGGGATCCCCCTGCGCGAGGCCAGGCTCCCCGGCTTGTGGCGCCAGGCTCCCGGCGCCGGCCCCGGCACGACGCCGCAGATCGTGCCCCCACCCCGGTCGGCCGCCTTCCCCGCGCTCGACCGGCTGCCCCTGCCGCGCCGGGCAGGAGTGATCGGGCCACCGCTGCCGGCCTCGGCCTTCAGTGGCCTGACCACGAGCCGCGGCTGCTGCTTCGACTGCAGCTTCTGCGCCGCCGCGCGCCTCGGCGGCGGCCGGGTCCGCTTCCGTCCGCTCCCGCAGGTGCTGGCCGAGGTGGACGAGCTGCGCACGCGCTGGGCGGTCCCCTCCCTGTTCTTCCACGACAGCGTGCTGACCCTCTCCCGGCCCCGGACCCTGGCCCTCGCCGCCGGGCTCGCAGCCCGCTCCCCGGCCCTCCCCTTCACCGGGCAGACCCGCATCGACCGGATCGATCCCGAGCTGCTCGACCACCTCGCCCGGGCCGGCTGTCAGCAGCTCATGTACGGGGTCGAGACGGGCTCCCCCCGCACCGGCGAGCGGATCGGCAAGCCCCTGGACCAGGACGCGGTCCGCCGGGTCGCCCGCTGGACCCGGGAGCGTGGGATCCTGCCCGCCGCCTTCTTCATCATCGGCTTCCCCTGGGAGACGGCCGAGGACCTGGCGGCCACCCGCGAGGTGGCCCTCGGCAGCGGCTTCGACGCGGTGCACCTGTTCTCGGCCCATCCCCTGCCCGGCAGCCGGCTGGGCGACGAGTTCCCCCTCGACCTCGCCGGCCCGCTGGACTTCCGCACTCCCCAGCGTAACTTCACGACCCTGCCCGACGCCGAGTACCAGCAGCGCTTCACCGCGCTGGCCGCCGACTTCGCCGCCCACAACCTCGCCCAGGTCCAGCGGCGGCTGGCATGGCCGGCCGGGGGTTGAGCCGGCGGACGGAAACGACTACAACCGGCGACGAGCCGACGGTCGGTGACGAGGAGAACCCAGATGAAGCGAAAGAACCACAGGACGCACCAGATCAGGGCCTTTGGTGCTAGTGGGCTGCTGGCCTTCCTGCTCCTCGGCGGCGGGACGCCGGCCAGTGCGCAAGCGCCGGCGGCGAGCGCGGGAGGTGACGGCATGGTGATCGGAGCGGAAGCGCAGGCCCCCCTGGTCGAGAGACTGGTCACGCTCCACGGTGAGGGGGAGCGAGCGCGCCTCGGGCGCGGCGTCAAGCAGGCGGCCCGGTTGTGGCGGGCCGAGGACGGCACCGCGGCGCAGTTCGCCGCGTTCGTCGAGAAGCACTTCGTGCCCGCCAAGGACCTCGACGCGCTCTTCGGGCGCTTCGAGACCCACCTCGAGTCGCTGATCGGCGGCTTCGTGGCGCTCTCCTTGAAGCTGCGCATCCCCATGGACGAGGACACCGGCCCCCTGCTCCCCGTGGACGAGCTGTTCGGCGAGTTCAGCCCGGGCGCCCACCTCAGCGACGACCTGTTCCAGACCAAGCTGGCCTTCATCGCCCTGCTGAACTTCCCGGTGACCACCCTCGAGGAGCGCATCGCCGCGGGACCCTCCTGGACCCGCCGCCAGTGGGCCGAGGCCCGGCTCGGCGGCGCGTTCTCCAGCCGGGTCCCGGCCGCGGTGAACCAGGCCGTGACCAGCGCCTACGCCGCGGCCGACAACTACATCGCCGAGTACAACATCTACCTGAACCGGGTGCTCACCCGGCAGGGCAAGCCCCTGTACGCCGAGGAGAAGAAGCTCATCAGCCACTGGGGGCTGCGGGACGACCTCAAGGCCCTGTACGTCGACCCCCGGGGGAACCTGCCCCGCCAGCAGGCGATCCAGGCGGTGATGGAGCGGATCGTCCTGCAGCAGATCCCCGCGGTCGTCGTCGGCAACCCCGCCCCCCTCTGGGATCCGGCGGCCAACACCGTCGACGGCAAGCCCGCCGAGCGGGAGCCCGACACCCGCTTCGCCCGGCTGCTGCAGGTCTTCCAGGCCCACCAGCTCGAGGATCCCTACTACCCCGACGAGCCCACCCACATCCTGCGCCGCTTCAACCGCCACCGGGAGATCCCCGAGGCGCGCTTCGAGCAGATGCTGGTCCAGGTGCTCGAGGCGCCGGTCTCGGCCAAGGTGGCCCGGCTGATCGAGCAGCGGCTCGGCCGCAAGCTGCAGCCCTTCGACATCTGGTACGACGGCTTCAAGGTGCGCGGCAGCATCCCCGAGGAGGAGCTGGATCGGGCGGTGAAGGCCCGCTTCCCCGACCTGCCCGCGTTCGAGCGGGCGATCCCGGAGATCCTCGGGCAGCTCGGCTTCGACCCGGCGACCGCGGCCTTCCTCGCCGAGCGGATCGAGGTCGACCCGGCCCGCGGCTCGGGCCACGCCTGGGGGCCGGAGATGCGGGGCGAAAAAGCCCACCTGCGCACCCGCGTCCCGCCCGGGGGGATGAACTACAAGGGCTTCAACATCGCGATGCACGAGCTCGGCCACAACGTCGAGCAGGTGTTCTCCCTGTACCGGGTCGACAGCACCTTGATGAAGGGCGTGCCCAACACCGCGTTCACCGAGGCCTTCGCCTTCGTGTTCCAGGCCCGCGACCTGGACGTGCTCGGCCTGGCGAAGCCGGACCCGCGGCAGGAGGCGATGGCGGCCCTCGACGACTTCTGGGCCACGCGGGAGATCGCCGCGGTCGGCCTGCTCGACATGCGGGTCTGGCGCTGGCTGTACGCCCACCCCCAGGCGACCCCGGCCGAGGTGCGCGAGGCGGTCGGCGCCCTGGCCCGCGAGGTCTGGAACCGCTACAACGCCCCGGTCTTCGGGGTCAAGGACAGCCCCTTGCTGGCCATCTACTCGCACATGATCAACAACGGCCTGTACCTGCCCGACTACCCCCTCGGCCACCTGATCGCCTTCCAGATCGAGGACTACCTGCGCAACCGGGTGCTCGGGCCGGAGATGGAGCGCATGTGCCGCCAGGGGCTGTTGACCCCCGACCTCTGGATGCAGGGAGCCGTCGGCAGCCCCGTCTCGGCCGAGCCCTTGCTGAAGGCCGCGGAGCAGGCCCTGCCCCTCGTCGCGGCCAAGAAGTAGCCCACCCGTCCTCACCGAGCACCCCGCCGGCCCCCACGACGATGACGCACCCCCTGGGCGGCGCTGCTCCGGCGGGTGTTCGACGTCGAGGAGCGGACAGGATCCCCCGCCCGCGATGACCGCGCCCGAGCCCGCGGTGGACCGCGCGGCGGGGGCGGCGGGACCGCGACGGGGTGTCGGACCGGGAGCCGCGCTACTCGTCCGGCGGCTGGCCTGGTGTCGGGGTGGGCGGAGAGGACGAGAGATCCAGGAGCAGGAGCTCCGCACCCAGCAACTGCCGGGGGGTCATGCGGTCGATCCGGAGCCGGGGCCGGTGGGTGGCGGGGGTGACGTCGCCGCCGGTGGGGTCGAGGGGGAGCCAGGTGTCGGCCTGCTGCAGCTCGAGCCACTGGTGCCCTTCCCAGGTACGGACGCCCCGGGGCAGGCGGAGGCCGACGACGTGGCGGACGTTGTGGCCCTGCAGGCGCAGCAGGGTCGCGGCCAGAGTCGCCTTGCCGGTGCAGTCGGCCTCCCCCCGCGCCAGGACCTCGGCCGCCGAGCGGTAGGCCGGGTCGGAGACGAAGCGGATCCGGCGCTGCACGAAGTCCAGCACCGCCGTCGCCTGGCCGAGGCGGGCCGCGTGGGCCGCGAGCGCGGGAGTCGGCTCCTCCCAGCCGGTCGCGTGGGCGGCGGGCAGGGGCGGCAAGGGTCGTCCGAGGGCCTCCCGGATCTCCCGAGGCGGGGGGCCGGGCAGGCGCCGGGCGACCACGCCCCCGGGCGCCGAGGTGAAGCGCAGCAGCCGGCCCCGGGGATCGAGGGTCAGCTCCTCGCCGAGCCCCGGGACCTGGTAGAACAGGCGGTGGCCGCCGCCGGGCAGGGAGAGCACCGTGGCGACCGTGACCGCGTGCGCACCGAACTCCTCGAGCAGCACGGGGCGGACCCCGGGGAAGCTGCCGCTGCGCAGCAGCGAGGCGGGGACGCTGGCGGTGGGCCTGGTCTCCTCCTGCCGCACCGCGCCCACCTGCCAGGCGACACGACCGCCCGTCAGGCGCACCTCCACGGGGTCGCCCCCGCCGACCCGCCGGTAGTGGGCCTCGCCCTCGGGCGCCGGCCCCCAGGACGCGGTCAGGCGCTCGCGGACCTCCCCCGCGAGCACCTCCCGAGAGAGGGTCAGCCGCCCGCCCGGGTGCACCGCGAACCGCTCCCGGGCCCAGCCCAGGGGCCGCCCACCCACCTCGAGCCGCAGCCACGCCTCGTCCCGGAAGCCGGTCGCGGCCGACCAGCCGGAGGTCTGGACCACCGGCAGGGGAGCCGCGGCGGCCGGGGGCGAGGTGAGCCGGCCCGGCGGGGTCTGCAGGACCAGCATCAGGAGCAGCAAGGGCGGCACGGCGGAACCTCGGCCAGCAGACGCGTCGGGGGGAGCCTAGCACAGCGCTGCGCCGGGCACCCCCTGGTCGACAGCCGGACCAGAGCCGGCCGTTGTCCGGAGCCGGCCGATCTCGAGGGGGCGGCCCTGCTGCATCGAGGGTGCGAGTCGAGCCAGAGGCCACCGAGGTCGAGGTCGAGAGATGCTCGGCACTAGGCCGAGGTGCGGAAGGGCGATGTTGTTTCCCAGGCGCTCGCTAGCCGGACGATCGCGTCCGGCCCCCCGGACAGCGGTCCGAGGCGCAGCCGGTGACTGCACCTAACCAGATGAAATCAGGCACTTATTGACCTCGGCTTGCCAGGCACGAGCCTTGCTCGGAGGAACCGTCGTCGGACAGCGGGCGCTGGCCTCCGGGCAGGAACCACGCCGAAGGAGAGAGCGGATGTCATCGCGCGTGCGGACACCCCATGATGCGCTGTTGTGCGGCGTCTTCGGTGACCCGCAGCAGGGCTTCGCCCAACTGCAGGCCATGCTGCCGGTGGGGCTCCGGGAGCTCCTGGAGCCCGGCTCACTCGTCCCCCAGTCGGGGACGTTCATCGATGGCCGGCTCGCGGCGAGGCAGTGTGACCTGCTCTTCGAGGCCCTGGTGCGCGGCGCAGAGACCCTGCTGTACCTGCTCTTCGAGCATCAGAGCAGCGTGGACGAGCGGATGCCTGCCCGGCTGCTGCGGTACCTGGTCCGGATCTGGGAGTGCTGGGAGCGGGAGCACCCCGCGCAGGTCACCTTGCCCCCGATCCTGCCCCTGGTCCTCTATCACGGTCCGCTTCCCTCATCACGGTCCGCTTCCCTGGGATGGCCCCCGGCGCTTCGTCGAGTCGCTGGCCACCACGCGGGAGCTGCAGACCGTGCTGGCTCCCTCCACCCCGGATTTCGGGCTCCTCCTGATCGATCTGGCCTCGCTGTCCGACGAGCAGCTCACGGACGTCGCGATCGTCGAGCTCACCTTGCTCTTGCTGAGGCACGGCCGCGACGCGGACCTGTTCGTGCGGCTGCCGGGCTGGGTGCCCCTCTTCCGGGAGGTCGCCGTCCGCAACGGTTTGCAGTTCAGAAACCTGGTCTTGGAAGATGTGGTGGAGATGTTCGCGGAGGGAGCCGAAGAAGTCGTGCAGCCCTGAGACTCGCCACGAGTAGCTGACGCCCTTCTCGGAGCACCACGGCGCGTGCCCGCTCCTCGCTTCTCGCACTGCGGTCTCGAGCCTGGGGAACGCCCCGCTCCAGCGTGCGGGAGAGCAGCGCACCACCGTGCACCAGCATCCCGTCCAGGGCCATCTCAGTCCGCCTGGCGCCACTTGATGCTGCACCCGAGGCTCGGCCGCTGCTGCACGAGGGGCGGCGCGCCGGCCAGCAGGGCGGCGATGGCGCGGCGGAGGTCCTCCCCCGTCACGGGCACCCCGTTGCCTGGCCGGCTGCCGTCGAGCTGCCCGCGGTAGACGAGCCGGCCCTCCCGGTCGAAGAGGAAGAAATCCGGGGTGCAGGCGGCGCCGTAGGCCCGGGCGACGTCCTGGCTGGCGTCGTGCAGGTAGGGAAAGCTCCACCCGGCGGACGCGGCGAAGGGCGCCATCGCCGCGTACGCGTCGGCCGGGTATGCGACCCCGTCGTTCGCGTTGATGCCCACCATCCCGAGGCCCTGGCCCGGCAGCTCCCGCCCCAGGGTCGCCAGCTCGTGCTGCACGTGCAGCACGAACGGACAGTGGTTGCATAAAAACGCCACCAGCACTCCCGCGGGGCCGCTCGCCCCGGCCCGGTCGAGCTGGCCGCCGTCCGCGGTAGGCAGGTCGAAATCCGGAGCCAGATCTCCGGGTTGCAGCTTCATCGTCGAGGGGGTCGCGGCCATCGCCAGCTCCTTGTCTAGAAAACAACTAGAGTATCCTCGAGAAAAGCATGAGGACCGCCCGGCCGCCAGTCAAGGGCCCGGCCGCCAGCCGAGGGCCCGGCCAGCGCAGTCATGGCGCGCACCGCCCCGCTCTCGAGGGCGCCGGTCGGGAGGACGGCCGGTCCAGCCGGGCGAATCCCCCTGACAACTCTGCCCGGCACCGCTAGAAACGCTCCACCCTGGGGCCCGACGGCGCCCCGGCCCCCTGCCCGGGCAGCCTCTCGCCGCCCGGTCGTGTTTCCTCGCCGCCAGCTCGGAGTCTCCGTGGACCGTGAAGCCCCGCCTGCCTTCCCCGCCCTCCACCCCGCGCTCGCCGCGGCCCTCGCGGACCGCGGCTACGACAGCCCCACCCCGGTCCAGACCGCGGTGCTCGCGCCCGAGGCCCACGGACGCGACCTGCTGGTCTCGGCCCAGACCGGCTCGGGCAAGACCGTGGCCTACGGCCTGGCCCTCGCGCCGACCCTGCTCGGGGACCAGGAGCGCTTCCCGGAGCGGGTCGCGCCCCAGGCCCTGGTGGTCGCCCCCACCCGGGAGCTGGCCCTACAGGTCCAGCGGGAGCTGACCTGGCTGTATGCGCCGGCCGGCGGCCGGGTCGTGGCCTGCGTCGGCGGGATGGACATCCGCCGGGAGCAGCGCCTGCTCCTCCTGGGCACCAACGTCGTGGTCGGCACGCCCGGCCGGCTGCGGGATCACCTCGAGCGGGGCCAGCTCGTGCTCGGCGAGCTGCAGGCGGTGGTCCTCGACGAGGCCGACGAGATGCTCGACCTGGGATTCCGGGAAGAGCTCGAGCACCTCCTCGACGCCGCGCCCACGCCCCGCCGGACGCTGCTGTTCTCCGCGACGATCCCCCGGGAG
Organism: Myxococcota bacterium; assembly: GCA_034005005.1. Classification (GTDB taxonomy): domain Bacteria; phylum Myxococcota_A; class JAVEVO01; order JAVEVO01; family JAVEVO01; genus JAVEVO01. The sequence continues at coordinate 27,731 of JAVEVO010000048.1, read as the reverse complement.
ATCGAGGCCATCGCCCGTCAGTACCAGCAGGACGCCCTGCGCGTGGCGACCGCGGGTGCGCGGGAGCAGCACGGCGACATCACGTACCGGGCCTTCCTGATCGCCCCCCGGGATCGGGTCGCGGCCGTGGTGAACACCTTGCGCCACTTCGAGGTGCGGGGGGCGCTGGTCTTCTGCAGCACCCGGGACGAGGTGCGCACCCTGTACGGATCGCTGCAGGAGCGCGGCTTCGCGACGGTCGCGCTCTCGGGGGAGCTCGCCCAGGCCGAGCGGACGCGGGCCCTGCAGGCCCTGCGCGACGGCCGGGCCCGGGTGTGCGTGGCGACGGACGTGGCGGCCCGGGGGCTGGACCTGCCCGACCTGGGCCTGGTGATCCACGCGGACCTGCCCCGCGACCCGCAGTTGCTCGCGCACCGCAGCGGCCGCACGGGCCGGGCCGGCCGCAAGGGGACCGCGGTGCTGCTCGTCCCCTACCCCGCGCAGCGCTACGCCGACCGGCTGCTGGCCGCGGCCGGCGTGGTGGCCGAGTTCGGCCCCGCACCCTCTCCCGAGGCGATCCGCCTCCAGGACCAGCAGCGGCTGGTGCGGGAGATCGGCGAGCTGCTCGAGGAGCCCGGGGCCGAGGATCGCGAGGCCGCGGCGGCCCTGCTCGCCACGCACGAGGCCGAGGCGCTGGTCGCCGCGTTCGTCCGCCGCCAGCGCGCGCAGTTGCCCGCACCCGAGGAGCTGACGCCCCCACCCCCACCCCGCGAGCGGCGGCCGCGCCAGCCCTCCTCCCGGCAATCCTCCGGGTCCGAGGAGACGGTCTGGTTCCACCTCGGCATCGGCCGGGCCAAGAACGCGGACCCACGCTGGATCGTGCCCTACCTCTGTCGCCGGGGCCACCTGACCAAGGCGCAGATCGGCGCGATCCGCGTGCTCGAGCGGGAGACCCACTTCGAGATCCGCGCCGAAGCGGTCCCTCGCTTCCTCGCCGCCCTGCGCCGCCCGGACCGGGAGGACGGCGATCTGTTGATCTCTCCGCTGCGCGGGGACGGCCCCCGGCGCCCGCCAGGCCCCGGCCCGCACGGCCGTCCACGCGGCGAGGCCGACCCGAGTGCTCCCCGTCGCTCCCCGCCGCCGAAGCTCCTGCGCTCCCGGCGCGCCCGTTGAGCCCGGTCCCGCCTCCCGGCACCGCCGGCCGGCGGGGGACGGGAGGCTCTGGGCGGTCGCGCCCACCGGCGCGCCACAGCCGTTGCCAAGCGCTCCGGCTGCGCTAGAGTAGCCGGATGCCAGCCCATCATCGGCACGCGGGCCGCCAGTCAGCCGACCGGTCCGCCGCGGCCGGGGCCGGAGGCAGCATGGGCCCAGTTCACCACGCGTCGTCCGTCGTCTCCTCCCTCCCCTTGCTGGCCCTCGGCCTCCTCCTCGGGCTGGGCGCCACCGCGTGCCAGCCCACCACGCCCACCGGCCGGGGCGGGGCCGCCCAGGAGAACGTCATCACCCTCGAGCGCCGAGCCGACGGCCAGCCCCTGCGCCAGATCCTGCTCGTCGAGGGTCGGCTGACGGCCCGGAGCTGGGAGAGCGGCGGGGAGGCTCCCCAGGAGTTCGACTGCCGGGCCCTGTCCGTGGCCGATTTCGCCCCCGCCCCCGGCCCCGAGACGCTCTACGGCTGCGGCGAGACCCAGGACCGCCTGGAGCCCCTCGCCCTGGTGGGCGGCGGGCGGCTGCTCTGGGCCCAGGAGCTCGACCAGGCCGTCATCGGGTGGCGCGCGCTCGACGTGGTCGCGGGGGGCGGCAGCGAGCTGCTCCTGAGCTGCGCCGGCCTGGCGGGCTACTACCTGCTGCTGAAGTGGCGGGACGAGGCCTTCGTCGAGATCTTCTCCGCCGAGCTCGGCGGGCTCACCGACCTGGCCTTCGTCCCGGCCTGGCGCACGGAGGACCTGCTCGGCTCCTTCGCCATCGAGGGCCGGCGGCAGCGCGAGGCGGCGTCGGTGACCCTCTTCCGCTGGGAGTGGGACCCGGCCGCGTTCCGCTACGCAGAGACCTACCGCCGGGAGCGCGTCGAGGGGCTCGATCCGGACCAGCTCACCCGACTGGCCGCGCCGGACGCTCGCCAGCAGGTGAGCCGCCTGCTGCAAGCCATCCCCGACGACGACCGCCCGACCTTCATGACCTTCTTGCCCCCGGAGGGCCTGCTGCTCGACGGCCGCACCCTGACCACCGCCCAGCTCCAGGACCGGCTCCTCGAGGTCGGGGGGCTGCTCGCCCTGCTGCAGGTGGTGACCGAGGAGCCCCCCGAGTGGGCGGTGCAGCTCGGGCCGGCGGGGGGTATCCGGCTGCTCGAGCGCACCACCGACCGCGTCCTGCACCTCGACCCGGGCCCTGCGGGGCGGTTGGTCCTGCGCGAGGTCGCGGTGCGCGGCCGCCAGGCGGCCCCACCGAAGAACGACTGAAGGCTACTCCGGGAGCAGGAGCGTCCCCAGCTCGGCCAGGGAGCCGACCACGTAGGTCGGCTGCTCCGTGCGCAGCAAGGGCTCCTCGTGGCAGCCGAAGGTGACGGCGGCCGAGTCGACCCCCGCGGCCCGGGCCATCTGCAGGTCGTAGATCGTGTCCCCGACCATGAGGAGCTCCTGGGATGAAAGTCCCAAAGAGCGCGCCAGGCCGAGGAGCGGAGCCGGGTGGGGCTTGCGCTGGGCGGGGGGGTGGTCGTCGCCGCCATCGATCTGCTCGAAGAACTCGACGATCCCCAGCAACTGCATGTGCTGGACCAGGTCCCGGCGCATCTTGTTGCTCGCGACGGCGAGGCGCACACCGGCCCCGCGCAGCCGGACGAGCAGCTCCGGCGCGCCCGGGAACAGGCGCAGGGTCGTCGGCAGCAAGGCCGGCTGCGCCGCCCGGTAGCGCTCCATGACGTCGGTGATCCGGGCGGGTGTGCGGTGGCTCGCGGGCAGCAAGGTGGCGACGATGTCGTACAGGGGGACGCCGATGGTCCGGGCGACGACGCGCGGGTCGGGGGCCGCCAGCCCGACCTCGGCGAAGGCCAAGGCCATCCCCCGGACGATCCCCTCGAGGGTGTCGGCCAGGGTGCCGTCGAAATCGAAGATCACCGCGGCGTAGCGTCGCGCCATCCCATTCCCTCCACCCCTCCCTGGTAGCGACCGGGCGGCTCCCTCGCCAGGAGAATCGAGAGCTGGTACAAGGAGGCGACGGCAAGCAGCGCGCCCACGGAGCAGGCCCATGGTGCACTCTCCTCCCCTCCCCTCTCCGGGCTTCCTCGCCCCCCTCTTCGAGGCGCAGAGCCTGCTGGTGATCGGCGCCTCCGACCGTCCCGGCAACCTCGCGGGCGGCATCGTCCACAACCTCCTCGACGCCCGCTACCCGGGCGAGATCACACTGTTCGGACGACGTCCGGGCAACCTCTTCGGCCACCGCATCCGCACCTCCTTCGCCGAGGTGCCGGCCGGGGTCGACCTGGCGGTGCTCCTGGTGCCCGCGGCCGAGGCCATCGGGGTGCTCGACCAGTGCGGTCGGCACGGCATCCGCTTCGCCGTCGTCGAGACCGGCGGGTTCGCCGAGCTCGACAGCGCCGGACGGGACGCCGAGCGGGAGCTGCGGGCCGTCGCGGCCCGCCATGGCCTGCGCTTCACCGGCCCCAACGGCCTGGGGATCGTCGACCCCCGCTCCCGGCTGGTGCTGCCGTTCATGCACCTGCCCGCCTTGCCCCGCCCCGGCCGGATCCACCTGCTGATCCAGAGCGGCGGCGTCGGCGTCTATCTGCTCAACCGCTTCACCGCGGAGAACCTCGGCGTCGGCAGCTTCGTGAGCCTGGGCAACAAGCTCGACCTCGACGAGTGTGACCTGCTCGACCACCTGCGGGCCGAGCAGCCGCAGGCGGTGTGCATCTACCTCGAGGACATCCGTGACGGCCGCCGCTTCTTCGCGGCGACCCGCGACTACCCCTGCCCGATCCTGATCCAGAAGGCCAACGTCAGCCGGGCCGGCGCCCAGGCCGCGGCCAGCCACACCGCGGCCGTGGCGGTCGACGACCGGCTGCTCGACGCGGCCCTGCGCCAGAACGGCGTGACCCGCGTGCGCGAGATGAAGGGCCTGGTCCAGCGGGTCAAGGCCTTCGCGCTCCCGCCCCTGGGCGGCGACCGGCTGCTGATCGTGTCCCGCTCCGGGGGCCACGCAGTGGTCGCAGCCGACCTCGCGGAGCGCCACGGCTTCATCCTGCCACCCCTGGAGGCAGACCTGGCCGCGGCGGTCCGGGCCGGGCAGCGCGCGAAGGTCGTCGGCCTGAGCAACCCCCTCGACCTGGGCGACGTCTTCGACTTCGACGTCTACCGCCAGGTGGTCGAACGCTCGCTCGCGGCCGGCGAGCTGGACGGCGTCGTCTGCATCCACACCTATGGCGCAGGCCCCGAGGAGCAGCCTTCCCGCCGGCTGATCCACGAGCTGGCCCGGCTCGTCACGGCCCACGGTAAGCCGATCTTCACCTGCCTGCTGTGCACCGACGCGGAGCTGGCCACGGTCCGCCAGCAGGTGGACCTGCCGATCTTCGACTCCCCCGAAGAGGCCCTGGCCGCGGCCGCGCTCAGCCGGCAGACCGTCGCCCGCCAGACGCGCGACCCCGCCCGGCTGCTCCCCCTGCCCCTGCCCCCGTACGCGGACGCGGACCGGGTCACCGCGCTGGTGGACGCGGGCGCCCCCGGGCTGCTGCCCGGCGACCGGGCCCTGGAGCTGGTGGCGGCGCTCGGGCTCCCCGTGGCGCCCGCCCGCCTTGCCAGAAACATCGACGAGATCGAAGCGCTGGCCGCCGAGGTCGGCTTCCCCCTCGTGCTCAAGCTGCTCCACCCGGCCCTGCCCCACAAGTCGGACCTCGGGGGAGTGGTGCTCGACGTGACCTCCGGCGCAGAGGCCCGGCAGCGCGCGGCCGGGCTCTGGGAGCTGGCCGCGAGCCTGGCGCCGGACCAGCCCCCCGAGGGCGTGCTGCTCCAGCGGCTGAAGCGGGGCTTCCGGGAGGTGTTCCTCGGCGGCCGCCGCGACCCGAGCTTCGGCCCCGTGGTGCTGGTCGGGCTCGGCGGCGTCCTCGTGGAGGTCTTCCAGGACGTGGCGATCCGGCTGGCCCCCCTGGCCGCGGCGGACCTCGACGAGCTGCTCGCGGAGCCGGTCAGCTTCAAGGCCCTGCGCGGCGCCCGCAACGTGCCCCCCGGGGACCTGCCCTGGCTGCGGGAGGCGATCCTGCGGGTCAGCCGGCTGCTGCTCGACCACCCCCGGGTGCAGGAGATCGACATCAACCCCATCAAGCTGCACCGGGTCGGGCGGGGCGGGACCGCGGTCGACGCCCGGGTGGTCCTGGGGCCCCGGGAAGGCTGAGCCGGACCGTCCGGCCGCCCCACCGCCGCGCACTCTCCTCTGGCCCCCACCCCCCCGGGGATGCTATGGAGCACCGTGGCCGATCCGGCCGCACCCCTGCGGCGAACCCGCAGGCCTTCGGGGGGTCAGGGAGAGAGAGCATGAGCCAGGAAAAAGCGACGCGCACCGACTACGCCGCCAATGCCAAGGAGCTGAAGCTCACCCACCGGGTCCTCGCGGAGCAGCGCTTCGAGCAGCGCCTCCCGCATCGGGGGTACAACGACCGCTACCTCTCCATCGACCTCGGCACCCTGAGCATCGAGGAGAAGCCGGTCACCCCGCAGATGAAGGACGTCTTCATCGGCGGCCGCGGCTTCGGCCTCTGGCTGCTCTGGAACGCGGTGACGCCCACGACCCGCTGGAACGACCCCGAGAACGCCCTGATCATCAGCCCGGGACCGCTGGCAGGCAACACGGCCTACTCGGGCTCGGGCAAGTCGCTCGTCGTCACCCTCTCGCCCGAGACCGACATCCCCATCGACTGCAACGTCGGCGGCTTCTTCGGTCCCCTGCTCAAGTTCTGCGGCTACGACTGCCTGGAGATCCGAGGAAAGGCAGAGAACGAAGTCATCATCGTCATCGATGGTACAAAGGGACTGATCACCATCGAAGAAGCTCCCATCGAGCCAGCGGACAGCCATATCGCTGCCGAGATCTTCACCCACGAGTACGCCAACGACGAAAAGGACCTCAAGAACGTCTCGGTGGTCTCCGCAGGCAAGGGCGCCGACCACAGCCGCATCGGCTGCCTGAACTTCTCATGGTACGACGTGCGCCGCAAGGGAGTCCGCCTGAAGCAGGCTGGCCGCGGCGGCACCGGCACGGTCTTCCGCAACAAGCACCTCAAGGCGCTGGTGGTCCATGGCGTGCCGCTGAAGGGCGACATGAACGACTCGGCCGACTACGACCGGGCGCTGAAGGTCGGCCGCAAGCTGCACAAGGAGATCATGGAGCACGACGACTCCCAGTGCAAGATGCGCAAGCAGGGCACCGCACACCTCGTCGAGATCATGGACGCCTACGATCTGCTGCCAGTACACAACTACCAGTTCGGCGCGCACCCCGATACGCCCAAGATCGACTCCTCGGTCTGGGAGAAGCGCTTCACCCAGGGCATCGCCGACTTCTGCTGGTACGGCTGCACCATGGCCTGCAGCAAGGGCGTCGATCTGTACACCCTGCGCACGGGTCCGTACGCGGGCCACGTCCTCACCGTGGACGGGCCGGAGTACGAGAACGCAGCGGGCCTCGGCTCCAACTGCGGCATCTTCGACCCCGACTGGATCATCGAGTCCAACTTTTACTGCGACTCCTACGGGGTGGACACGATCTCCTTCGGGACCCTCTGCGCCTTCGTGATGGAGTGCTGGGAGCGGGGCATCCTGAACGCCGAGCGCACCGGCGGCCTCGAGCTGAACTTCGGCAACGGCGCATCGCAGCTCGAGCTGCTGCACCAGCTCGCGCGGGGCGAGGGCTTCGGCCTGATCGCGGGCCAGGGCGTCCTGCGGATGAAGCACTTCTTCGCCGAGCAGGGCTGGGGCGAGTTCGACTTCCTCCAGGACATCGGCATGGAGGTCAAGGGGCTGGAGGTCTCCGAGTACATGGCCAAGGAGTCCCTGGCCCAGCAGGGCGGCTTCGCGATGGCCAACAAGGGGCCCCAGCACGACGAGGCCTGGCTGATCTTCATGGACATGGTCAACAAGCAGATCCCGACCTTCGAGGACAAGGCCGAGGCCCTGCACTACTTCCCCCTCTTCCGCACCTGGTTCGGGCTCAACGGCCTGTGCAAGCTGCCCTGGAACGACATCGAGCCGCCGGACAACCGCTCCACCGACGAGCCGGCCAAGGTGCCCGAGCACGTCCAGAACTACGTCGAGCTATTCTCCGGGATCACCGGCCGGGAGATCACCAAGGAGGACATCATCCGGATGTCCGAGGGGGTCTACAACTTCCAGCGGGTGTTCAACATCCGCATGGGCAAGGGCTTGCGGGAGAACGACATCCCGCCCTACCGCATGGTCGGCCCGGTGACGCGCGAGGAGTACCTCTCCCGGGAGGAGCGCTACGACGGCCAGATCCGCGAGAAGCTCGGCCTCGACCCGGGTGAGATGACCCTCGAGGCGAAGATGGATGTGGTTCGAAAGTACCGCGAAGAGCAATACCAGAAGCTGCTCGACTCGGTCTACAAGCGCCGCGGCTGGACCCTCAAGGGCGTGCCGACCCTGGAGACCCTGCGCACCTTCAAGGTCGACTTCCCCGAGGTGGTCGCGGTGGTCAAGCCCTTCCTCGGCGGCGAGAGCGGACCCCTGACGTGATCCGGGTCAACGGCGATCCCCTGGCGCACGTCCCCGGGATGACGGTGCGCGACGTGCTCCAGGCCCGCCGCTTCCTGTTCCCCCTCGTGATCGTCAAGGTCAACGACCAGACCGTGCCGCGCCCCCTCTTCGAGACCTTCGTCGTGCCCGACGAGGCCGAGGTCTGGGTGCTGCACCTCATGAGCGGCGGGTGAGTCGGGCCCGGTCCTGCCTCCCGCCCCCCTCCCCACTCCCCGACCTGGCCCGGCGACCGGGGCTCGTCCCCGGCCGGGCCGCGCCCAGGAAGGGTCTTCGCCCCGCGCGGCTACTGCTTGGGCGGGATCCGGCGCAGCTTGAGGGACGCGAGCTTGGCCTGGTACTCCCCACTGTTCGGGTCCATCCCTGCGAGGGTCCCCAGCTCGGCCCAGAGGACGCTCATCCGCTGGACCGAGACGATCCAGAGCTCACCCGGATTGGGCCGGTACTGGCAGGCTGGCAGCTTGCCGGTGACCACCTTGTCGTAGCTGTAACCGGAGGGCGGGGTGGCGCGCTTGGCCTGATCGACGCGCACCGACCCGGAGCCCTGGATGTTGCTGCCGGCGTTGCCCGAGACGACGAGCAGCTCGTCGCCGCTGGCCTCGACCACCGTGGCGACGTGGCCCGTGCCGGGCGTCTGCGCGCCGATGACCGAGATGATGTCGCCCGAGCGGACCGGGAAGGACCAGGCCGATCGGTCGTAGGCCGCGATCCCGCCCTGGTCCTTGAACTTGCCCATCATCGCCGGGAACCAGCTACCATAGCCGCCCTGGAAGGCCAGCCCGATCCGGGCGAGGGCCGTCTCGAGGGCCATGGTGGAGGCAGCCTGGCACCAGTTGGCGTTGCCATCGGCGCCACCGAGGTCGTTGGAGGCCTTGCCGCCACCACCCTTGGCCCCCTTCTGGTTGGCCTCGCTCCCACCGATGTACTCGAGGAAGACGAGGATGCTCCCGGGGACGCTGCCGCCGCTGGCCTTGGCCCGCTCCGTGGCGTAGCGGGTGATGAGCTGCTGCCCCTGGTTCTCGGTCTCGCCCCAGCTCTTGCGGTCGATCAGTAGCTGCTGGATCTGGTTGAACCAGGCAGGGAACGAGGCGACCGGCTTCACCGGCATGTCGCCGCCCCCCGCGCCGCCCCCCAAGGCGGTCTCCTTCAGAGCCGCCGCGATCGACTTGCTCTCCTCCTCGAACGCCGCCTCGGTCGCGGGATCGAGGGCCTGCAAGGCGCTGCCGCCGGTTGCCGGCGGGGACCCACCGCCGGTGCCCGGGGTCGAGCCGGTGCCCGGGGTCGAGCCGGTGCCGGGGGTCGAGCCGGTGCCGGGGGTCGAGCCGGTGCCGGGGGTCGAGCCGGTGCCGGGGGTTCCCGTGCCGGGAGCGGGTGTCCCGCCGCCGCCGCCGTCGATGACGCCCCAGGTCATGGGCCCGACGACGCCGTCGGGCGAGAGGCCATGGCTCGCCTGGAACGCGACCACCGCCTGGCGGGTCAGGGGCCCGAACGCGCCGTCAGGGGTGAGGCCGGCACCCCCCTTGTTCAGCTGCTCCTGGAGGTGGGAGACGTCCGCGCCGCGGCTCCCCAGCCGGAGCGTGGCCCGTGCCACCCCGGGGTCGAGGGCCTGCTGCTGCTGCTGGTAGTCCATCCCCTTGAGGTCACCCTTGGCCTGCTGCTTCTGGCTCGGCCCCTGCTGGGACTGGACCGAGCTCTGGTTCTGGTTGCCCGAGGCTCCGCTGGCGTTCGTGGTGTTCATCTCGCCCTCGCTGGCAGAAAGCTGGTCGCTGAACCCTGGCCGGTGATGATTGGGAGAAAGGATACCATGGTGGGTTGGGAGGAGCCAGGCCCCGTCGCGCGCAGCGGCCACGACAGGGCTTTCCGGCGGAGGCTCGGGGAGACGACGGGGAGCCACCGGACGACGAGTCGCCCCACGGCCTCGAGCCCAGCTCAGCAGTCGCCACGCCCGCGCGCCAGGACCTCCGGGTTGACCGGGTGGCGAGGTGGCTCCCCCCGCAAGCCGGCGAGCAGATCGGCCGCGGCGAGCTCGGCCATCCGCCCCCGGGTGGCAGTGCTGGCGCTGCCGATGTGGGGGAGGACGATGCAGCGGGGTTCGCTCACCAGCGAGTGGTCCGCAGGGAGCGGCTCGGGATCGGTGACGTCGAGGCCCGCCCCGGCGATCCAGCCTTCTTGCAGGGCCTGGACGAGCGCGGCGGTGTCGACCACCTGGCCGCGGCAGGTGTTGATCAGCACCGCGGTCGGCTTCATGGCCCGCAGGGCCACCACGTCGAAGAGCCCGCGGGTCGCCGGGGTCAGCGGCACGTGGAGCGAGACGACGTCGGCCGCCCGCAAGAGCTCGTCCAGGGTGTCGCAGCGGTGCAGCCCGGCCGGCGCGCGCTCGGCCGGGAGGCTCGGATCGTACCAGAGCACCCGCATCGCGAAGCCCTGGGCGCGTCGGGCCACGGCCCGGCCGATCCGCCCCAGGCCGACGAGGCCGAGGGTCGCGCCGAAGAGGTCCTGACCGAGCAGGAAGAGGGGGGACCAGGTCTTCCAGCGGCCGGCGCGGACCCAATCCACGCCCTCGACGAGCCGGCGGCTGGTGGCGCAGATCAGGGCGAAGGCGAGGTCCGCGGTCGTCTCGGTGAGCACGTCGGGGGTGTTGGTCACGAGGATCCCCCGCCGGGTGGCTGCGGCCACGTCGATGTTGTCGACCCCGGCCGCGTGGTTGCTGACCACCCGGAGCTGCGGCCCCGCCACGGCCAGCAGCTCCTCGTCGACCCGATCGGACAGCAGGGTGAGCAGCCCGTGACACCCGGGCACCCGCGCCCGCAGCTCCTCCCGGGAGGGCGGCTCCTCCCCGGGCCAGACCTCCACCTCGCAGTGGGGAGTCAGCAGGTGGAGGCCGGCCTCGGCGATCCGGCGAGTGACGAAGATCCTGGGTTTCATGCGCATTCTCCGACAGATCGTGACGTTCGACTCAATCCTCCGAGCCCGGACGGGAGCGGGGCCGTCCCCGCAGCCGGGCCAGGCTCTCCAGGTAGGCGCTGCCGTGCCGCTCGTCCGGCTCCAGGTAGTGCCCCTCGCTCCACTCGTTCCAGGAGGCCACGAGCAGCGGGTGATCCCGGGGCGTCCCCACCTCGTCGAGGAAGCGCAGCCCCTCCTGGACCGCCAGGGCGAACCTCTCCGGCGAGCGGCCGGTGATCACGGGCGACCAGGGGAACCGCCGGGGGGCGGCGTCGAGGGGCAGCGACACGCCCCGGGGGGTGGCGTCCCAGCCGACGCAGACGGAGGGCAGGTAGGGCACCTCGAGCCGCTGTTGCAGTGTGCGCCAGTCCCGGGCCCGGGCCGCGGTCAGCGCCCCGTAGTCCTGGAAGCGCGCGCCGTGCCAGTCCGGCCACCAGACGTAGGAGGTGAAGCTGTCGAAGCCGAGACCGACCAGCGGCCCCTCCTCGCCGAGCCCGTTGATCGAGGCCACGAGGAACAGACCCGGCAGGCCCAGCTCGTCCTGGGCCAGCGCGCGGAGCGTGGCCAGGCCGGACGCGGTCCCCGCACGCCCGAGCTGCTCGACCAGCCGCCACGCGTGGAAGAACACGAGCAGCGGGCGCCCCCGCACCCGGAACGCGGCGGGGTGGGCCAGCAGGAGGGACGCCCGCCGGAGCAAGGCGACCAGGTCACCCGGCTGGATCGGGAAGAAGCGCTCCAGGTCCCCCAGCTCCGGATCCTCGAGGCGGACCGGCAGGCGGTGACGCGGCCAGCACGGGACCCAGAGCGGGGCGAAGGAGAAGTCGGGGCCGCCGGGAGCCGCGAGCAGGGGGAGCAGGGCCTGCTCGAGGGTCTCCGCCCGCAAGGTCTCGCCCGTGGGCGACGCCGGGGAGGGGCGCCACCACCAGCAGCAGAGGAAGCCGTCGATCCCGTGGGCGGCGGCCGTGGTCACCTGCCGCCGGACCGTCGCGGGCTCGTCGTCGGCCAGGGGTCCCCACGCGGGCCGGTCGGGCTTGGCGTGGCCAGGGAAGCAGGGCCGGGCCCCCAGGACGAGCTCCCACTCGCTCCACGAGACTCCGGGCACGGGGTGGTGCCCGGGGTAGTAGGTGCAGAGGAGGGGACGTCGGCCCGGCATCGGCCCAGGATGTGCACATCGGCAGGCCAATCGACAAGGCCCCCCGGCGCGTGATAGGAAAAATCGACACTTGCCCCAGCACCTCGGGGGGCGGACGACCCGGTGGTCGGTCCCCTCCGGCCACCCGGTGCGGGTCGGGGAGGAGCAGACCGTGATCGACAAGCCAGCCAAGACCTCGTTTTTCGTGGGTGCCCTCGTGCTCCTGTCCGGCCCGGCCTGGGCCCTGCCCGCGTCCATCAGCGCCAACGCCACGGTCGACGACGCCAAGGTGACCCTGACCGTCCCGAACAAGGCCATCGACGGCGACGCCAAGACCCGCTGCACGATCCGGATCGAGATCCAGGGGCGCGAGGTCCCCCTGAGCGCCGGGGACAAGGTCACCCTCAAGCTCTACGAGGACGACCTCTGGCCGACCCCCGACGAGGAGCTCTGGAAGACCGAGTTCACGGTCGGGGCAGGCGAGGGTGTCATCGACCGCACGTTCGACTGCTCGGCCGCGCTCGACGGGGACGCGGACCTCGGTAACGGCTGGGAGCTGTACGGCTACGCGCTGGTCGAGAAGGACCAGTGCGGCTTGTGGTGCTTCAACGACGACCCCTCGACCCCCGTGCTCCAGGTCGGCTACGCCCAGGACGACAACTGGGAGGACGACTCGACCCCCGACAAGGCCCACTCGGCCCAGTTCGACCGCCAGCCCGACCGGATCCTGCGCAACCACGACTGGACCCGGATCACCCTCGCGGACCGCAGCCGGGTCAAGGTGCAGACCTTCGCGGACCTCGGGGCCGGCGCGATCGACGTGCTGCTCTTCGACGGCAGCATCACGCAGATCCAGGCGGTGGTGGCCCAGGCCGACAACGAGCTCGTCCTCGACGAGAGCCTCGATGCGGGGGTCTACTACATCCGCCTCGCGCCCCGGGACCAGTCCAACTTCAACTGGTACGACCTGCAGATCGGCCTGCTCGCGGCCTGCGACTGCGGCGCCGGGGAGGAAGACATCGGCGACTGCGAGCTGTGCGGCTATCGCACCCGCCCCTGCGCGGACGGCTGCCGCTGGGGCGTCTGGGGCCCGTGCCAGGAGCAGGGCGTCTGCGAGGCCGGGGCCACGGAGGAGAGCGGGTGCGGCAACTGCGGCAAGCAGGTCCGGCAGTGCCAGCTCGACTGCTCCTGGGGGGAGCCGAGCCTCTGCACCGGCGAGGGCGAGTGCCCGAAGGGCGCGCTCGACGAGACCGGCGAGGGCTGCGACGACGGGGGCGTGAAGAGCCGCACCTGCAGCGAGCAGTGCACCTGGGGCGAGTGGAGCGATTGCGCGGCCTGCGTCGAGAACGCCGAGGAGGGCTGCTACTCGGGCCCCGACAACACCGCGGGCCGGGGGATCTGCAAGGCCGGGACCCGCACCTGCCGCGGCGGAGTGTGGGGCGCGTGCAGCGGCGAGGTCCTGCCCGGCGTGGAGCAGTGCGGCGACGCGCTCGACAGCGACTGCGACGGCAAGGTCGATCCGGCCGGCGGTTGCGGCGGCGAGACCGCGGAGCTCGGCGACCCCTGCGACGGGGACGCGGACTGCGGCGAGGGCAAGGTCTGCCTCGGCGACCCTTCCCCCGCCGCCTTCATCGACGGCACCTGCAGCGTCAGCGGCTGCACCTCCGGCTCCTGCGGCATGAAGGGCGCCTGCGTCCAGGGCTGGGGCGGCGCCTACTGCCTGGTCCGCTGCGACACGGACGCGGACTGCCGGGCCAGCTACTACTGCGCCGTGGGCGTCAACGCGCTCAAGGTCTGCCTGCCCCAGTGCCTCTCCGACAAGGACTGCCCCAACTCGGCCCGCCCGAGCTGCGCGACCGGCTCCGGCCGCTGCCAGGAGCCCACCGGCGAGGGCGAGGGCGAGGGCAGCGAGGGCGAGGGCGAGGGCGGCACGGTGAGCGAGTGCGGCCAGGTCGGCGAGACCCTGATCTGCTACTGCACCGCGACCCAGCAGGGGGTCAAGACGTGCGGCGCCGACGGCAAGTGGTCGACCTGCGTCTGCGGTGGGGAGGGCGAAGGCGAGGGCGAGGGTGGCGAGGGCGAGGGTGAGGGCGAGACCGCAGCCGATACGGGCGGTTGTGCTTGCGCCACGGCCGGGACGCCCCGCACCTGGGGGAGCGCGCTGCTGCTGCTCGGGCTGCTCGGGCTGGGGCTCGGCCGGAGAGGCCGGGCATAGCGCGGGCAGAGAGGGCCGGGCTCAGGGGATCCGCTGCCAGCGGCTGCGGGGAACGGCCGGCTGCACCGGCGGCGGGAAGTTCGTGAGGATGTACAGGGCACGCCGGTTGGCCGGCTCCGGCGTCTCGTCCGCGGTCGGCACCGCGAGGACCTCCTCGCCGAACCCCTGGTAGAGGATGGGGTTCTTCAGGCCGTGGGTGCGGAACCAGCGGGCGATGGCCCGGGCCCGGTTGCTGGACAGGGTGAGGTTGTCGGCGTGGCTGCCGACGGTGTCGGTGTAGCCGACGACGTACAGGCTCGGCACCGAGAAATCGTCGGGGAACCGCTCCAGCTCCTCGTGGATCGCGGCCAGGGTGTCCGCCAGCTTCGGCTCCTCGGAGGGCCGCACGTCCCACTTGCCGTTCTCGAAGACCACCTCCTCGTGGGGCACCTCGAGGGAGTGGGGCGTCAGATCGAGCGCGACCCAGGTGCCGTGCTTGTCGAACAGCTTGAGCAGCAGGCCGCCGAAGCCCCGCTCCTCGTCCGCGGGCCAGCGCAGGTCGAGGGCCTTGCGTCCGCCACCCTTCAGGGGCAAGGTCTTCTCCAGCAAGGGCGCCCCTCCCGCGTCCTTGACCAGGGCCTCGGCCCGGACCGCCGGCCCGCCGATATCGAGCCGGAGGACCCCCCGGCCCAGGTCGAGGCCGCCCCGGGCCAGGCGCACCTCGATAGGTGGCACGCAGAGGAAGGTGAAGCCCATGGTCCCTTCGTACCCCTGGCCCGCCTCATAGTCGATCTTCAGCTCGGCGACGTAGGTGACCGTGGGCAGCGTCTGCGGCCAGGCCTGCCGGAAGGGCTTGCCCGGCTCGAGCTTCCCCTGGAACTGCCGGGTGGAGCCGTCCTCCTGGCCCCGCAAGGTGAGGGCCATGGTCCCCGCGTGGGGCGCCCGGATCAGCAGGGCCGGCTGCTCGCGGGGGCACTCCAGGCGTTCCTTCTCGGGCTCGACCTCCAGCACCGCGGGCTCCTCCTCCTGGGCCTCGGCGAGAGGAGCCTGGAACGAAAGAACCACCAATAGCCCAATGACCGTGATCTTCTTACCCTCTCTCGGCTGCATCTCACCTCTCCTCGGCCTGCTCCCACGGTCCCCCGCCTGGCCCGGCGAGTCAAGGGACGGGACCGGGAGGGCCTGCCGCCTGCCGCCGGGCCCCGGTGCGCGGCGTTGACCGGGTGGGACGCGCTCGCTATCTTCCGCGCCGACGGGCCCGGCGCGGCCCGCGGAAGGAATCCGATGCACGACCAGGCGACCTCGCTCCGCTACTCCCGCCCCCTGCTCGGCAGCTTGCTGATCCCGGTGTTGCTGCTCGGCGCCTGCACCATGAAGACCCGTGACTACAGCGAGCTGGGCGAAGGCGAGGGCGAGGGCTGCCCGGCCGCCGACTGCACGCCCGGCGCCAAGCGCTGCGATGGCACGCAGGTGGTGGAGGTCTGCTCGGACTACGACGGCGACGGCTGCCCCGAGTGGGGGGGCGGGGTCGACTGCCCCACGGGCAGCCGCTGCGAGGACGGGCGCTGCCTGGCCATCTGCCTCCCCGAGTGCGTCCCGGGGCAGCGAGTGTGCAGCGGCCGGGGCTACCGCACGTGCGGCGACGCCGACGAGGACGGTTGCCCCGACCTCTCTCCCGCAGTCTCCTGCGAGCCGGACGAGCGCTGCGAGGATGGCCGGTGCGTGCCCGTGACCGAGGCGTGCATCGACGCCTGCGCCGCGGAGGGCGACCGCCGCTGCGTCGCGGGGGGCCGCCAGATCTGCGGGCAGTTCGACGAGGACGAGTGCCTCGACCTGTCCCAGGTGCTGCCCTGCGAGGAGGGCGAGACCTGCCGGGACGGCGAGTGCCTGCCCGCCTGCACCGACGAGTGCGACGAGGGCGAGATCCGCTGCCACGGCGAGGGATTCGTCACCTGCGGCAACTTCGACCGCGACCTCTGCCTCGAGTTCGGGCCCCAGATCCCCTGCGCGGAGGACGAGCGGTGCGACAACGGGAGCTGCGTCCCGGTCGAGCAGCCCTGCGAAGAAGAGTGCGAGGAGGAGGGCAGCCGGGTCTGCACCGCGGACGGCCTGGGGTTCCGGCAGTGCGGGCAGTACGACGCCGACTCCTGCCGGGAGCTGTCCGCGGTGATCGGCTGCCGCCCGGGCGAGACCTGCCAGGGCGGCGCGTGCCGCGCCACCTGTCGCGACGAGTGCCTCCGGGGGGCGCGCCGCTGCACGGACGAGCACGCCTATGCCGCCTGCGGGGACACCGACGACGACCTCTGCCTGGAGTGGGGCAGCCCCGTCGCCTGTGACCCGGGGGAGCGCTGCGACAACGGCGCGTGCGTCGACGAGGGTGAGGTCTGCGCCGATGAGTGCCCGGAGCTCGGCCAGACCCGGTGCGACGCGGACGGGGTCCAGACCTGCGGCGAGGCCGACGCGGACGACTGCCGCGAGTGGACGCCCACGGTCCCGTGCCCCGAGGGGCTCCAGTGCGTCGACGGCGCCTGCAAGGCCGTCTGCCGTGACGAGTGCCTCGTGGGGGAGGTCGTCTGCTCCGGTGCGGGGACCCGCAGTTGCGGCCAGCACGACCTGGACGACTGCCGGGAGCTCGGCCCCGTGGTCCCCTGCCCCGAGGGCCAGAGCTGCTCCCAGGGCGAGTGCCGGCAGGAGTGCACCGACGAGTGCCCGGAGCTGGCGCAGCGCGAATGCACCCTGGCCCTGGACGCCTTCCGCACCTGCGGTCGCTTCGACGAGGACGACTGCCTCGACTGGTCCAGCCCGAGCCCCTGCGCGCCCAACGAGCGGTGTGCCGCCGGGATCTGCGAGGTCGTCTGCCAGGACGAGTGCCGCCCGGGCGCGCGGCGCTGCCTGGGCGAGCGCTGGCAGGAGTGCGGCAGCTTCGACGCGGACGTCTGCCTCGAGTTCGGCGGCGGCGGCACCTGCGACGTGGACCAAGCCTGCCTGGACGGCTACTGCCAGGTGGCTTGCGAGGACGAGTGCGCCGAGGGTGCGATCGACTGTGGCGCGGGACGCGGCCGCCGGACCTGCGGCAACTACGACGCGGACGCCTGCCGGGAGTGGAGCGCCCCCTCGCCCTGCGAGCCCCATGCGGAGTGCCTCGCCGGGAGCTGCGTGCCGCGGCCGGTCCCCGAGGGTGTGGTGATCAACGAGCTGCTGTACGACGGCTATGGCGAAGACGATGGCCAGGAGTTCATCGAGCTGTACGGTCCTCCGGGGACCAACCTGCTCGGCTTCCGGCTGGTGGGGATCAACGGGTCGGGCGGGGGCGAGTACCTCACGGTCCGGCTCGCCGGCCTGATCCCCGCGGACGGCTTCTTCCTGATCGTCGATGACGACGCCGGCGAGGACCTGGCCGCGGCGAGCGACCAGCAAGCGCCCCTGGTGATCCAGAACGGCCCGGACAGTCTGCAGTTGCGCTGGGGGGACGAGGTGGTGGACGCGCTGGGGTACGGCGACGGCGAGGGGATCGTCTTCGCGGGCGAGGGGTTCCCGGCGCGAGACGTGGCCGCGGGGCAGTCCCTCTCCCGCGACGAGTGGCACACCGACACCGACGACAACCTGGAGGACTTCACGGTCGAGTTCGAGCCGAGCCCGGGCACCGCCTACCCCTGCGAGCCCGAGTGCCCCGGGGAGGGCGCCTCGACCTGCAGCGACGAGGACGAGCTGCTCCGCTGCCAGCGGGACGAGGCGGGGTGCCTGGTGTGGGAGGCCGACGAGAGCTGCCGGGCCCAGGGCGGCCACTGCGTCGCGGGCGAGTGTCGGGTCGCGTCCGGCTGCCTGCTGCCCACGGGGGTCGGCCCGGTGAGCCCGCTGCCGGGGATGAAGGTCCTCTACCAGGCCGTGGACGTCCTGCCCCACGAGGACGGCTTCGCGGTGGCCAGCGGCTCGCCCGAGGGAGTCTACTTCGGGCTCGTGGACGCTCAGGGGGTGCTCCAGGAGGGCCCGACCCGGCTGGGCGGGACCGCCTACTCGGGCTGGGGGACCGGGGTCAAGTTCGCCCCCTCCCTGGCCCGCAGCGACACGCAACTGGCCGTCGTCTGGGAGAGCTACGAGGCCAACCGCGCGGGCAACTGCCCGACCGTCCTCCAGCGGCTGACCCTGGAGGGCCAGCCCGTGTCCTCACCCGTGACGATCACCGACGTCAGCCGCTCGAGCTTCAACCCCCTGGTGACCGCCACGGACTGGGGCTTCTTCGTCCTGTACAACGACTACTGGCAGATCGAGGGCGTCGACGTCGACGAGGACGGCTTCCCGGGGACCGCCTGGACGCTCAGCGACCGCTACGAGGACACCCGCCGCCAGGGCTACGTCGCGGTCGCGCCCGCGAGCTGGGGCCACGCGCTGGCGTTCGTGCTCACGACCGCGGCCGGGCCCCGGGTGTTCTTCCAGCCCCTGGACGAGTTCGGGGATTGGGCGGACGGCGAGCTCGAGCTCGTCCCGGCCAGCATCAACCTCTACAACGCCCGACCGGTCTACCTCTTCCGCATCTCGACCTCGCCGGAGCGCTTCGGCCTCTTCTGGCAGGGCACGGCCGACGACGAGCAGCAGACCGCGGAGATCCACTACGCGGTGCTCGACGAGGACGGCTGGATCCTCTCCCGGGTCCGGCTGAACGACCTGAACCGGCCAGCCTACCTGCCCGCCCTGAGCCTCCGCCACGTGCTCCAGGACGGCGACCGCTTCGGCGTGGTCCACCAGCGGGAGTTCGGTGCGCAGGAGCCGCGGCACTTCGCGGTGCAGTGGCTCGACGAGGCCGGCACCCCCCAGGGCCGCACGGAGCTGGGCGACAAGCAGGGCCTGCTGGCGCGGCTGCCCGGGGACGGCCACTATCGCCTGTTCATCACGAGCTGGACGGACGGTGGGGACGATCTGCAGGTCGCGACCCTGAGCTGCCCGTGAGGTCGCCGCGGGCGGCCGAGGGAGAGACCGTGGTCACACCCCGGATCGGCCTCGTCGGCCCGGGCACCTCCCCCACCCTCCGGCGGCTGGCGGCCGCGCTCGCAGGGCACGGTCAAGAGACCCTGCTCCTCGATCTGGCGGCGTTCCCCGGGGAGCTGACCCTCACCCTGGCAGAGGGCGCAGCCTTCGCCGACGGGCACGACCTCACCCGGGTCACGGCCTGGTACCTCGACACGGTGACGCGCATGAGCCCGGTCCCGGGCTGGGCGCCACCGGCCGCAGAGTGGCCGAGCCTGCGGACGACCTACCACCAGGAGGCGCGGCGGCGCCAGGAGATCCGGGCGGTCGGCGCCTCCCTGCTGCAGTCGCTCGCCGCGCACCGGCCCATGCTGCCCCCCCTGGCCCTGCACCGGCGCTGCTGGCTGCAGCCCGCCCTGCTGCGTCGTCTCGCCCGCGCCGGCCTGCCCGTGGCCCCCTTCGTCTCGGGCAACGACCTGGAGGGGATCGCGCGCTTCGTCGACCGCTGGGAGGAACGCTGCGCCGGGCGCGGGACGGACGAGCGAGCCACGGCGGAGCAACCCTGTACCCTCGCCTGGCTGAAGGTCCACCACCTGGACCTCGATCGCCGGCCCTTGCTGGTGCGCGCCCAGCGTGCCGCGGCCACCCGGGCCCTGGCCGTGGTGATCCAGGGAGAAGGCGTGTCCTTGGTACCATTTCCAGGAGAGAATCAGGAGATCGACGGTCCTTTGGTCCAAAACGTCCTCGCGCTCGCCGCGCGGGTGGCCGCGGTCGCGGGGACGACCGTGGCGGGCGTCGAGCTGGAGCTGGTGCCAGGGAGCGACGAACCCTGGATCCTGGGGCTGGACCCGGCCCCCGACCTCGCCGACCTCGAGGATCGCACGGGCGCCTCCCTGATCGACCGGCTCGCGGCCGAGCTGGTGGCGAGCGGCGCGACCGCCGGCTCGACGGACACCGGCACCGCCGGCTCGACGGGCACCGGCACCGCCGCCCCGCGTCTGCCGACCGGTCGCCCGCGTGGTCCGCGGCGCCGGATCGGCCTCGCCGGGCGGCTGAACGACCTGGAGCTGGGGGTGCTGGCGCAGAAGCTCCGGGAGCGTGAGGCGGAGCCGGTCCCCGTGGAGCTGCCCCTCTTCCCCGACCGCCGGGCGGTCCACGAGGCCGAGGCAGCGGTGCGCCTGGCCCGGGAAGAGCTCACCACGCTCGATGCGCTGTTTCTGCGCACCACGGGCTACTCTTCTCCCTTGCCGGGTCCCGAGGATCCGCCCCTGCCTCCCGCACGGTGGCTCTCGCTGTACCCTGCCGCCGCAGCCCTGCCGCGAGACCAGGGCGCGTGCTTCGACTTCAAGTACGCCCTGCTCGAGCGCCTCGAGGAGGAGGGCGTGCCCGTCCTCAACCCACCCCGCGCCCAGGAGATCCACCGGGTCAAACCCTACCAGCTCTTCATGCTCCAGGCGGCCGGGCTGCCCGTGCCGCCGACCCTCACCACCAGCGACCCGGAGGCCGCGACCCGCTTCGTGGAGCGCCAGGGGGGACCCGCGGCGGTCGTCGTCAAGCCCCTCGCCGGGATCGACAAGACCACCAGGCTGGCCGATCACGGCGCGGCGGGGCTGACCCTCCTGCTCGCCCGGGGCCCCCTCACCCTGCAGCGGCTGATCCACGGCGAGACGGTGCGGGCCTACCTCGTGGGCGAGCGGCTCGTCGGCGCCGCACGCATCCTCCACTCCGCACGCTTCGTGGACTCCTCCCTGGAGCAGGAGGGCGCGGAGCCCCTGGACCTGCCTGCCGCCGCGGCGGACGCGGCCCGTCGGGCCTGCCGGCTCTTCGGGCTGGCCTGGACCGGCGTCGACTTCATCCAGGACCGGCGGACCGGCGAGCTCTTCCTGCTGGAGCTCAACGCCTCGCCCATGTTCGTGACGTTCTCCCGGCTCACGGGCATCGACGTCGCGGGTGCCCTGGCCGAGCTGCTGCTCGGCCGCGCTTGACCCACGCGGCCGAACGCGCTACCGAAAAGGAGTACGCGCCGCGGCGATCACCTGGACACCGGTGCCGACCGGAAGGACGAGGCCCATGGAACGAGCAGAGCTGAAGGAGGTCCTGGACCTGGTCCGGGAGAAGCTCTCCCGGGACAGCGAGGCGGCCTGCGGCATCCTCTGGGCCGACGCCCAGCCGACCACCAAGTACGCGGTCGGCGAAGAGGACGCGACCACCGAGTACGCAGTCGGCGAGGAGGACGCGGTCTCCTGGTACGGAGTCGGCGAGCAGTAAGTCCTAAGCCGCCCGCGACCTCACCCCGGCAGCCGCCCCTCCTGGATCAGCCGGTGCAGGCAGGTCGGGTTGTCGCCGCGGCTGCCCGTGGTGCAGACCGCATGGGAGATGCACCCGGCCCGGCAGAGCCCACGGTACTCGCACTTTCGGCAGTAGCCCTCCAGCATCTCGAAGGTGAAGGCCCGGTTGTAGGCGAAGCCCCCCGGCCGGTGCCAGATCGTCGCGAGCGGCTCCTCCCGGGCGTTGCCCTCCACGAACTCCCGCTGGGACGAGGGCTGGGAGAGGCAGCCCTTGATGTCGCCGTTGGCGTCGATCCCCATGACCTGACAGCCGGCCTGGCACCCGCTCCAGAAGTTGACCCGCCCCCGCTGGCTGGAGCGGAAGCCGTGGTCCAGCTCCCAGGGACCGTAGTAGCCGACGTTGTCGGCCGGATCGAGCCGCATCCGGCCCTCCTGCTTCTTGGCGACGATGAAATCGGCGACCGTCCGCAAGTCCTCCGGGGTGGGCAGGACCGGATCGTCCCGCCGCATCCTGCCCTGGGGGGTGCAGACCTGCAGTTGCCAGAGCCGCACGCCGTGGTCCAGCAGGATGGCGTACAGCTCCTCGAGCTGATCGACCACCTGGCGGGTGATCGTGGTCACCGCGGCCACCGAGAGCCCACCGAGCGCGACCGCGTGATCGAAGCTCTGCAGGATGCGGGCGAAGGATCCGTCGCGGCAGCGCAGCTCGTCGTGCCGTGGTCCCACGCCGTCCACGGAGATCGCGAAGGTCGTCAGCCCCGCGTCCTTGATCCGCTGGACCAGCGAACGCTCGCCCGTGAGCCAGCCGTTGGTGATCACGTTGACCCGCACGCCCCCGGCCTGCAGCCGGGCCGTGATCGCCTCCCAGTCCTCCCGCAGGAAGGGCTCCCCCCCGAGCAGGGTCAGCCGCTCGCAGCCGAGCGCGGCGAGCTGATCGCACAGGTCCAGCGCCTCCGCCGGCTCGAGCTCGTGCCCCCGCCGGGTGCCCGCGTCGGAGCCGCAGTGACGGCAGTGCATGTTGCAGCGCAGGGTCAGCTCCCAGACCACGAAGCGCGGACGGTAGCCGTCGGAGGGGTACAGGAGCATCGGGTCCGCGAGGGTCTCGCACGCCAGCCGGACGATGTTCTCCCGGGCCGTACAGATCTCCTCTTCACGGAGCAGGGAGCGGGCCTCCCGCAACAACTCGGAGTAGGACGACGGGGGCTGGGTCATGGGTCGGCTCCTGGTCGAGGAGGATCCCGGGGAGGTCCGGGGAGCAGGGGTACGCCCGACGCGGCGAGCTCGAGCAGGAGGACCGCCAGCGGCCCGGCGACGTCGAGGCCCGCGCGGGCCTCGAACCCGGCGAACATCGGCGCCGGGTTGACGTCGATGACCCAGGGCCGGGCCGGCGGGCCCGGCTCCTCTTCGAGGTCGATCGCGGCGAAGAGCAGGCCCAGGGCCGCAGCCGCGTCGAGGCAGGCCCGGGCTTCGGCGTCGCTGGGCGTGACCGCCGTGATCGCCTGCAGGTCGTTGCGCCAGTCGATGACCGGACCGTGCCGCATCTCGGCCAGGGCCACCAGCCGCCCCCCGACGACGTAGCCGCGCCGGCTGCGCCCGACGATGCGCCGCTGGAGCAGCAGGGGCCGGCGGTCGACCTCCCGGGCGTGCTCTTTGAGCCAGGCGAAATCCGCGAGGAAGACCTCGCCGCCCATGAGCGGCTTGACCACGACCTGCTGGGCGTGGAGGTCGACGAAGTGGGCCAGGGCGGCCAGGTCGCTGCCCACCGCGAACTCGGGCACCGGCACGCCGGCAGCTTGCAACACGCTGTACAGGAAGGGTTTTTGCTGGTGGTAGACGAGGGTCGCCGGCGGATTGACCAGAGGCAGCCGCCGCGCCAACTCCGCGACGAGCGCATTGAGCAGGGACCCCGTCTCCCGGACCGGGAAGGTCAAGAGGTCGCCCTCGGCCGGGCTGCGGCCCGGGACGAAGGTCGGCAGGGGAAAGAGGGCCGTGCGGGCGTAGACCGCGGCGAGCTCGTGCAGCGGCTCCGACTCGAGGCGTAACCCTTTGGCATCCCAGAAGAAATTTGCATGAGCCGGCAGATCGGTGAGGTCGATGAGGCCGGGCGACGCCCCCCGGCGGCGCAGCTCGTCCGCGAGGCGCCCGAGCTGGGGATCTCCGCGGTGACCGATGAGGCCGATGCGGATCGCAGACACCGCGCTCCTCCGCCGCTGGGGCCGACTGCGGACCAGCCTAGTACAAGGTGGACGGCTTGTCGATCCGGGGCCGGCCCCCCGTTGGCACCTGGGCCCGGGTCGTCTACCATGGCCGGGTCTGGTGAGCCGCGCGACCGGCGCGGGCGCGCACCTGTCCGCCGGCGTGACCGGCCGGAGAAGAGCATGGCGAACACGGTCCGTCATCCCCGGGGCGCCTGGATGCTGGCGCTGCTGTCGACCCTGACCGTGCTCGGCTGCACCGGGCCGGCCGTGAGCCGGCGCCCGGGCGTGCCGGTGACGGGGGATGGCCGCGACCACTTGCTGATCTCGGCGTTGCTGCTCTCGCCCCGGGGGAGCCCGGGCGCGGCGGCGATCCGCATCGCCAACCCGACGGGGACCGTCATCGACCTGGCCGGTTACAGCCTCACGGACGAGCTCGGCCGGCGGGGCAAGCAGATCCGGGCACGCGGAGAGCGTGGCCGCAAGGACCTGATCTTCCCCACCGGGGTCCCGGCGACCCGGCTGGAGCCCGGCCGGGAGATCTGGGTGGGCCGGGACGCGGTGGCCTTCCGCTGGGATTTCGGGTTCTGGCCCGATTTCGAGGTCGACACGGACAGCCGCTTCCCGGCCAACGAGCCGACAATCCCGGACGTCATCGCGCAGGGCCCCGCCAGCCGTCACGGCTTCTGGCTCTCCCTGCCGCCTCGAGGGGCGGGCGCGGTCGCCTTGTGGGGCCCGGACGGCGCCCCGCGCCACCAGACGGTGGTCGACGTGGTCGTCTTCAACATGGGCGGCGGCCGGCGCGCGACCGCCGACGCTCCCGACCAGCGACGACTCCGGGACCTCGAGCGCGAGCTCGGGCTGCCGGAAGAAGCCCTCTGGCACGGCCCCCCCCTCATGTCCCAGACCAACCTCTTCGTGCCCTCGCCCCCCTTCTCGCCCAACAACCGACTGCTCGCCCGGGATCGGGACGAGCTCGGCGGGCTCCTCCCCGACACCGACGGTGCCGCGGACTGGGACGCGGGCGCCTCCAGCACCGGGCTGGGCCAGGCGGCCGTCCACCGGCTGTGGTACGCGGGACAGAGCAACTTCGTCTCCCGGCGTCACGACGAGGAGGCCGAGCTGACCCTCGTCGCCGCGCCCGAGAGTAACGGCACCGCCCTGGTGCAAGCCTTCCGGCAGGCCGAGCGGAGCATCAAGGTCCACGTCTACTACTTCACCCAGGCGGAGATCGCCGACGAGCTGGTCGCGGCCGTCGGCCGGGGAGTCGACGTCACCGTCGCCATGGAAGGCTCCCTGGTCGGCACCAAGCACGGCTTCCACGACGACGAGCGGCACCTCGCGGCCCGCATCGAGCGGGCCGGACGGGAGCGCTCGGCCAACCCCCGCCACGGTCTGGGACAGGTCTACTGGATCCGCTCCGATCCCCAGCAGGGGATCGACGACCGCTACACCTACGACCACTCCAAGTACGCGATCATCGACGATCGCTGGATCGTCGTCGGCTCGGAGAACTACGGCAGCACCGGGCACCCGCTCCACCCCAGCTACGGCAACCGGGGCTGGGAGATCCACCTGCGGACCCCGGCGGGCCGCCCTCCCCTCGGGGTCGTCGCGGACCTGCTGGCGGTCTGGAAGGACGACGTGGACCCGGAGAATCACCAGGACATCGTCCGCTACAGCGAGGACCCCGCGACCCTCGACGCGGAGGGCCGGGGCCGCTACGGGCCGCCTCCCCCCGGTCACGAGCCCCGCCGGGGGATCCGCCAGGGCCGCTACGTGCCGCGGGAGCCCCTCCAGGAGGAGCTGCGCACGCTGGTGGGCGCGCAGCTCGTCGTCTCCCCGGACACCAGCCTCGACGAGCGGCGCGGGCCCCTGGCCGCGATCCGGGCCGCCCAGCGCTCGATCCTCGTACAGCACCTCAGCATGGTGACCCAGTGGGGCGGCAAGACGCGCGGCTCGGCCGCGACCACTCCCAACCTGCTGCTCCAGGCGCTGCTCGAGGCGGCGGCGCGCGGCGTGCAGGTGCGGATCCTGCTCTCCTGCAGCCCCGACTCCCCCTGCGACCGGCTGGACGCGGCCTGGGAGAAGAGCAACCTCGACAACGACGACGTCGTGGAGCAGGTCAACCGGCACGCCCGGGGCCAGGGCCTCGATCTCGAGGCGCGGCTGCTCGACACGAACGCGGAGGGCTGGTTCGAGGACAGCGAGGATCACGGCGTGGCCAAGATCCACAACAAGGGGCTGATCGTCGACGGGCAGGTGACCTTCATCTCCAGCATCAACGGGGTGGAGAACAGCTTCAAGGGCAACCGGGAGGTAGGCGTGCTGGTGGACTCCCCCGAGGTCGCCCGCTTCTACGAGCGGCTCTTCTGGTACGATTGGACCACGGTCCTCGCGCCCGAGCGCGTCGAGGTGGTGCCGGGGGTGGTGGCCGCGGAGGAGCGCGCGCTCCAGCAAGCGGCCGCGACCACGGGGATCGTGCTGCGCGGCCTGCAGCCCTCGACCCCTTACGCACTGAGGGTCTCGGCCTTCGACCGGGACCAGGGGGACCACGAGCACACCCTCCCGCCGACCCCCCTCGGCCCCCACGAGAGCGCCCTGAGCGAGGAGGTGGTCGGGGTCAGCTCGGCCTCTGGTACTTTAGCCCTGAGATGGCCACGCAACCAGAGCGAGTGCCTCGAGGGGGACCTCGGAGGCTACCGGATCTACTACGGCCTTCGTCCGTCCGGGCTGCCGGGGCAGCTCCCGGCCGCGACCGCCGCCCGGCTGGGCCTGTACCCGGGCCAGGAGGCGGCCCAGGGACCGTCGCCGGTGGTCCTGGACGCCGGGCCCGCCCAGCCCCAGTGTGCCGCGCTGGTAGCCGCCCAGCAGCAGCGGGAACCCGCCGCCCTGCCGGTCTGCGAGGCCCTGCTGCAGCGGGTGGAGGTCTGCCGCGGCCAGGCCGCGGAGTTCTTCCCCGAGCTGGGCGCGGCCCTCGACCGGGCCGGCCCCGTCGGTTCGGCGGGGAGCGAGCGCCGGAAGCGAGATCTGATCCGCTCCTGCAGCGCGCCCGATGATGCCGTGCTGCCCTTCTGGCAGCAGGAGCGCGAGGTCTGCACCGCGATGACCGACTGCCGGAGCCTGCTGCAGTGCCTGCAGCGGATCGAGCGGGACCGCTACAAGGGGAAGCTCCCCGGGGCCGCCGCCCGCCAGGGTTTCCGGCCCGGCCGACCCGCAGCCCCGCGGACGCCCTGAGGGGCCGGGAGGAGGCGACCATGGCAGAAGAGCGAGGACCCCGCGACGGGACGGCCCACACGGCACTGCCGGACGAGGAGTCGGCCCGCCTGCTCCAGCAAGCGACCGCAGCCGCGAGCGCCCGACGGCTCACGGAGGCCGACGCGCTGCTCACCGCGCTGCTCGACCGGGACCCGCGCTCCGTGCGGGGCCTCGATCTGCTCGGCTTCGTCCGCTACTTCCAGGGGCGCCACGCGGAGGCCGAGGACGCCTGCCGCCGCACCCTCGCGCTCGCGCCCGATCATGCCTACGCCCACAAGGGCCTGGGCCTCTGCCTGGCCGCCCAGGGGCGGCTCGCAGACGGCCTGGCCGAGCTGGCCCGGGCCCGGGAGCTCAAGCCGGGCTGGTTCGATCCCTGGTGGGACACGGCCGTCGTCCTGCACGGGGCCGGGCGACACCTCGACGCCCTGGCGATCCTCGACCAGGCGTGCCTCGCCGTCCCGACCCGCCGCGCCGATTTCCAGGGCTTCGTGCGACAGATCCGGCGGAAGCTGGACGAGGGCGGGCAGGGGCCGCGATAGGGGCCGCCGGCGAGACCACGTCAGGGTTGATCCCCCAACTCACCGTGCTAGTAGCAGATCGCAGGGGCTGGGGACCGACCCCTCCCCGACTTCCCGTGGACCCTTGCCGGATGGAGCGACCGATGCACGACACGAAGCTGCTGCTGCCCATGGCCCTGCTCGGGATGCTCGCGGTCCACGGCCTCGTCGCATGTGAAGAGGAGCGGAACCGGGGAACAGAAGGCGAGGGAGAGGGCGAGGGCGCCGAGGGAGAGGGCGCCGAGGGAGAGGGCGAGGGCGCCGAGGGAGAGGGCGAGGGCGCCGAGGGAGAGGGCGAGGGCGCCGAGGGCGAGGGCGCCGAGGGAGAGGGCGAGGGCGCCGAGGGAGAGGGCGAGGGCGCCGAGGGAGAGGGCGCCGAGGGAGAGGGCGAGGGCGCCGAGGGAGAGGACGAGGGCGCCGAGGGAGAGGGCGAGGGCGCCGAGGGAGAGGGCGAGGGCGCCGAGGGAGAGGG
>JAVEVO010000047.1:0-42568 GCA_034005005.1 Myxococcota bacterium | reverse complement strand
CCAGTCCCCAGCGCCGTCGCCCTCGCCTTCGCCCTCGCCCTCGCCCTCGCCCTCCCCTTCGCCCTCGCCCTCGCCCTCGCCCTCCCCTTCGCCCTCGCCCTCTGCGAGGAGATCGGCCGGCGGGGCCGAGAAGAGGTCGTCACAGCCGACGCCGGTGACGAGCAACAGGATCGGCAAGAGTCGGCTCGATCTCATGGGATCACTCCACCACCCGGCCGGCCGACGGGGCGCGCGCCACCTCTCACCGCTCCACCTGGAGCACGTTGCGCTGGCTGTCGCCGACCGCCTGGATCCGCCGAAGCTCCCGGTAGAGCCAACGGGCCCGGCGGACCGGACCAATGGCGAGCTCGGGATCGGTCTTGTCGGACGAGATCACGTGCACGGTCCCCAGCCCGAGCAAGGCCTGGGCCGTGGTCTGCCGCAAGGTGACGTCCTGGATGCGCCAGGCCTCGACGTTGTCGACGGTCTTGGCGAACAGCCCGCGCTCGACCTCGATGCGATCCTCCGCCACCCGGTAGATCCGTGAGGCCAGCTCGGTCCAGCGCTTGGTCAGCAGCAACAGCAGCACGAGGGCCGCGCCCCCGAGGCCGAGGCGCACTGCGCCGCCGAGCTGGACCTGGGCGGGTGCGGAGAGGCCCCAGCCCGTGAGCTGCGGCTGCAGCCAGTAGGCGTAGCCCAGCCCGAGGCCGAGGAGCGCGACCAGCCCCAGCAGATGGCCGACGAGGAGCAGGCGGCTGGCGGTGCCCTCGAAGAGGAACTGCTCCCCGGGCGGTGGGGGGCCGGGGACCACGCCGCGCCGGCGGTCCAGGTCGTCGTCCGCCGCCTCGTCGTCCGCCACCTCGTCGCCCGCCACCTCGTCGCCCGCCACCTCGTCGCCCGCCACCTCGTCGCCCGCCGCCTCGTCGGCCGCCGCCT
The DNA here is from genome assembly GCA_034005005.1 of Myxococcota bacterium. Taxonomy (GTDB): domain Bacteria; phylum Myxococcota_A; class JAVEVO01; order JAVEVO01; family JAVEVO01; genus JAVEVO01. The sequence continues at coordinate 41,653 of JAVEVO010000047.1, read as the reverse complement.
CGTCGCCCGCCGCCTCGTCCGGATCCGCCGCGTCGACGTCGGCTCGGTCCCAGGCCATCGCCACCGGCGCCACGGCAGGTGACCTCGGTGCGAGGGGCTGTCGTGGCGAGGCCGGCCGCCGGGTCCGCGCCGGACGGTCGACCGGGGCCACGGGTGACGAGGAGGAGTCCGCGCCCTGCCCGGCGGACGGCTCCGCCGAGGGCTCCCAGGGGCGGGGGGGCTCGCGCAAGAACTCGGCGCAGAAGCGGCACTTGACCGCCTCGGCCTTGATCGTCTCGCCGCAGAAGGGACACTGCTTGGTGCGGGGCCGCCCCCGGGACTCGTCCATGGGCAGAAGATAGCAGACGCGGCGGCCCGGGAGAAATCGCCCGCCACGCCACGTCTCTCGGGAGCGCTCAGGGCTCCTGGCAGTGGCTGTCGTCCACCGTGGGGGGTGAGAAGGGGGCGAGCCCGAAGGCCCGGGCCTCGGCGCAGGAGATCCGGCCGTCGTCGTCGAGGTCCGCATCGGGGGCGCCCTGCTGGCCGTCGGCCCGCAACATCACGAAGTGGTTGCGGTCGTCCAGGTAGCGCACGTCGTACTGGGTGGCGCAGAAGCCGGAGGTGGTGTCCAGCACGACCTGCGTGCTGCGGTTGGTGCCACCCCCGGCGAGCCGGATGGGCGAGGCGATCTGCCCGCTCCAGCTCACGAATCCCCGCTGGACGACGTACAGCTCGCACACCTCCTGCCCCAGGACGAGGGTCGCCCCCGGCTTGCCGTCGCCGTCCATGTCGTAGACCCGGGGGTCGTCGGGGGTGGTCGGGAGCTCCTCGGTCGCGGGCTCGCCGAGGTTCATGCCCCAGATCTCGAGGGTGTCCTGCGCCTGGAACGGATCCCCCGGGCGACGGCCCGCGAGCATCAGGTGCCAGTCCGCGACGGGGATCGACTCGGCCAGCGAGGGAGAGGCGCTCGTCGCCAGGCCGAGGACGGGGGTCTGCTGGAGCTGGCAGAACCGCTGGCGGGCGCGAACCAGGCCCCCGCCGAGGTCCTCCAGCTCGACGATGGAGAGGGCGTCGGCGAGCAGCTCGAAGCCGATCCCGAGCACGTTGACGCAGGTGGCGGTCTGGCGCCAGAAGATCCAGCCGCCCCGGGGGTCGAGGAGCTCGTCGCCGGTCGCGGCGTCGGCCTCGCCGAGGTCACCGGCCCCACCCTCGTCCGCGAGGTCGAGGCCCCCGAGGTCCCCGGCCCGCTGGTCCGGGAAGAGACCCACGGGAGGCGGCGGGGGGCCGCAGGCGGCCAGAGACGCCAGGCCCACCAGCAACGAGAGCGCCCGGAGCCGGCAGCGAACCAGGCCAGACCGCCGGCTGGCGCCCGCCGCGCCCGCCATGGGGACCGGGCTCACGGGTACCTCCACTGCGCCTGGATGCCGGCGATGCCGACCCAGCCGCCGCTGCTGTACCCCGGGAAGCCGGGGTTGCCCGTCTGCAGGCCGCTGGCCGTGGCCAGGGGCTGACCATGGTAGGGGTCGAGCAGGTCGTCGGGCACCTCGTCGCAGACCACCATCACGCCCGCGGCGCAGGGGGGGTGGACGTCGAGCCGCTCCTTGACCGTCTGCCGGTCCACGGCGAGGTGGAGCTGGGAGAACAGGGCGAGCTCGAGGTTGTTGCCCAGCACGTCCACGTCCCAGGCCGCACCCAGCCCGATGCGCACCATGTCGTTGTCCACGAAGTTGGTGCGCCCGGTCTGATCGGGCACCGGCGAGGGGCGCCACCCCAGCCCCCCGAGCAGCCGGGCCCGGCCCCAGGTCCGCAGCTCGGCGCCCAGGGAGACGCCAAGGGTATCACTAAAGTCCTGGTTCGTGTTGTGACCATCGCGAAAATGAGACCATTGGGACCAGGTCAGGTCCAGGGAGAGGTCCACCGGGTCGGTCTGCAAGCTGGTGGCCCAGACCACCTCCCGGGGCGAGTAGGTGATCACGAAGTCCATGGGCTGGTAGAAGGGATACTGGGCCGTGCCCTCGAACCCCTTGATCTGCACCTCGTTGTAGCCCTCGAAGCTCATGACCAGCTCGTCCCGGAAGGTGAACGCGAGGTGCAGCCGGTCGTGCAGCGTCCGGATCGCCAGCCCGACGATCGCCCCGGGCTCGAGGCCCGAGGTGACCTGCATGTTCATCTCCTGGACCGACTGATCCGCGGCGCTCGGGAGGAAGACCCGGGCGTGGGACTCGGAGTTGACGGAGAAGCGCAGCGCCGCTCCCAGAGCCAGCCAGGAGCGCACCCGCACGGACATCCCGAGCGCGAACTGCAGGGCGGTGAGCCGGCTGTCGTACAGCGTCGAGTGCAGGGTGTTGGAGAAGTACTGCTCGCGCTCGTCGTCGAAATACGTGAACTGCTTCCCGATACCGACGAGGGGGACGTAGGCGGTCAGCCCGAGCCGGAGCCAGGGCAGCCCGGGCTCGGCCGAGACGCCGACGAGGAAGCCGAGCAGATCATGAGGATCATCGGGATCTTCCCTGGTCCGCAGGCGATACTCGTAGGGCACCACGGGGGAGCTGCCGCCGAGCGCGGGGGGATCGTAGCCGGCCGGGCGATCCGCGAGCGCGATGCCGAGGCGATTGGGCCCGCCCAGGAAGCTCACGCCGAGGGAGGGACGGCCGAAGGCCATGGTCGCCGGGCAGCTCGTGACCGCCGGATACCCTTCGGCCAGGGCGGCTCCGGCGCCGGCCTGGGAGATGCTGCGGGCGCTGGTCCCGAAGGCCCCCAGGAGATCGGCGCGCGCCCCGGCCGGCAGCGCCAGCGTCGCGAGCAGCGCTCCGACGAGCGAGAGGCAATGACGACCGGACACCACGACCGACCTCCGCACCCCCCAAGACCCGTTCACTCTTCTACCATGGGCACCCGGAACCCGGAAGGCCGCTCGGCCGCGGGCTCCTCGACCAGGGGCACGGTCCCGGGGAGGTCCTGGTCCACGCTGGGCACGGCCGGGGGAGCCGCCGGGGTGGGGCTCGACGGGGGATCCGGCGACGGGGCGGGAGAGCCCGGGGCGGTGCCCGGTGAGGCCGCGGCTCCTGGCGGCGGGTTGCCCGCGGCCGGCGCGACCTCCGGGGAGACCCCGGCCGGGGCGCGGCCCCCCGGGGCGGTAGCGGCGGACGGAGCGGGCGGCCCCCCTCCTCGCTCGGCGCGCCGCGTCCCGATGAGCGGGTCGGGGGCGGAGAAGGTCGCGCGCAGGTCCGCGTGCCAGATCACCTCGGTCTGTCCGGGGATGCCGGCGACCTCCAGCGGCGGGGTGACCACCCGGCCATGCCGAAACCGATAGCGGCGGGGCAACGTCTCCGCGGGCAACCGCAGCAGCAGCGGGGTGCGCCCGAGGGCCAACCCGGCCACGTCGGCCTCGCCGGGCAGCACCTCCAGCCCCGGAGGCTCGGTGACCAGGCGGATCCGCAGCTCACGGGGCTCCTCCGGCGCGGCGGCCGCCGCGGCGGGCCCCTCGGGCACGACGGCCGCGGGCCGGGCCGGCGCCAGGGGGAGCGTGACGGTGGAGGCGATCGGCGGGCTGCCGGGCGCAGGAAGGTGCTCGGGCAGGGAACGCTGGCGCCAGGCCGCCAGGACGCCGCCCAGGAGCAGGGCGAGCGCGAAGACGAGCCCCGCGACGAGCAGCACGGTCCGCCAGCCCGCGCGGCGAGCGGGGGGGCGTGGCGGGACCGGCGGGAGCAGGCCACTGGACAGCCCGATCAAGGGCTCGAGGTCCGCAGCCATCTCCCGTGCCGAGGCGTAGCGCGCCGCGGGCTGCTTGGCCAGCGCCCGGTCCAGCACCCGCCGCAAGGCCGGCGGACACTGCGCGACGGGCAGCGGCGGGGGCGGGTCGTGGTGGTGCTGGTAGAGGATGGCCAGGGGGGTCGGCCCGACGAAGGGATACTGGCCGGAGATCATGAAATAGAGAATGATCCCGAGGGAATAGAGGTCGGAGCGGGGATCGGCGGGCTCCCCCGCGATCTGCTCGGGCGAGATGGTCTTCGGGCTGCCGAGGATCACCCCGCTGCGGGTGATGTTGGCCTCGCCGCCCTCACCCTCGTCGGCGAGGATGCGGGCGATCCCGAAATCGAGCACCTTCACCAGGTGCCGGGAGAGCCCCCGGGAGACGAGCATCAGGTTCGCCGGCTTGAGATCCCGGTGGACGACCCGGTGTCGGTGCGCCTCGGCCAGCGCATCGAGGACCTGCCGGACGACGGAGAGGGACTCGGCCAGGGACAGGGGCCCCTCCCGCTCCAGCCGGTCCCCGAGGGTGACGCCATCGACGTGCTCCATGACCATGAAAGGCACGCCCTGCCACAACCCGTAGTCGTACAGCTCGACGATGTTGGGGTGGTGCAGGCTCGCCACGATCCGGGCCTCCTGCTCGAAGCGCCGGACCAGCTCGGGGGCCACGGGGCCCCCGACGTGGAGGAACTTGATCGCCACCTCGCGCTGGAGGGTCGACTGGTCGGCGAGATAGACCGCGCCCATCCCGCCGATGCCGATGCGGGCGGTGATCGTGTAGCGCCCCGCGATGACCTGCCCGAGGTAGGGATCGAGGGCCGGCGGCTCCCCGCCGCCCGGGACCTGCCCGGGAGACGAGCCGCCCCCGGGGGGCGGCAACGGCGGCAGGGGTGGGGGGGTGCTCCGGGCCATGGGCGCTCAGAACCGGCCGCCGAGGAGCAGGCCACCGCCCGTGGGCAGGACGGTCGGCCCGAGGATGAGCTGGGCGCGGCGGTCGGCGGCCGCCGGCTCGTCCTCGTCCCCGCCCCAGAGGAGCAGCAAGCCCCCGGTGACGAGCAAGGCCGCACCCGAGGCGAAGCAGATGTCGGCCGCCAGTGCGTCCCGCTCCAGCCGCTCCTGGTGATCCCGTTTGCTGGCGTAGTCCGGCGCCTCGTCGAACGCGGTCTTCTCCTGGAGCGCGAGCACACCGAAGAGGCCGCCGGTGACGAGGCCTGCCGCGCCGATGCCGAGCAAGGTGCCCCCGAAGACCGCGGCGAGGCCCGGGGCTGCCTGCGCTGCCGGGCCGTCTCGCGGGGGCGACGGGACCGGCGGGGAGGACGACGGGGCCGGCGGGGCGGCGATCGCAGCCGGAGCAGCGGGCTGCCCGGCAGGGGCGAGGGCCGCCGGTGCCCGCTCGAGCTCCTGCAGGTAGCGGGCGGTGCGGTCACGCTCCGCGGGGCTCGCGGCCGAGCTCTCCAGGAACTGCCGATAGCCCGCCAGGGCCGGCGCGACCTCCCCGAGCTGGTGATGACACCGGGCGATGTTGTACAGCAGGTTCGGCTCGGGGCGCTGCCGCTGCGCGGCCTGGAAGTCGCCGAGCGCCTGGCGATAGCGGCCCGCCTGGTAGTGTTGCAGCCCGGTGCGGACGAGCTCGTCGAAGCCGCGGCCCTCCCCGGCGGTCGCGGCAGGTGAGCCCCGGGAGCCGGCGTCGTCGGCAGTGGCGGCCGGACGCGGCGCGCGCGGCTCGTCCCCGGCCGGTCCGCCGACGGGCTGACCGGCGGCCGGGAGCGAGAGCAGCAGGCCACCGACCAGGACGACCCCGGACCACGACCGGCGCCCTCGGCGGGGTCTCTGCCGGGAGTCGCCCCTCACGGATGCCTCCACCGCTGCCTCCTCAGCGCTGCCCCACGCAGCCGTCGGGGACCACCGCCGGGATCGGGCTCCCGCTCGCCGGCACCTCCTCGACCACCCCGGCCACGAACCAGCACATCTGCAGCAGCTCCTCGTCGGTGAAGAAGCCGCCCTCGGCCAGCCGGACCACGCCGCGGTTATCGACGACGGGCGGGGCGAAGGGGAGCTGCTGGCCCGGCACTCCGGGGGCGGCGAGCTGCGGGATGTAGCTCTCGACCTCGACCTGGATGGCGCTCGAGACGAGCGCCTTGTTGATCGGTGCCAGGTAGACGCTGCTCTGGTCCGGGTTGCTCTCGAGCTGCTCCCAGATCGGGGTCTCCGGGGCCCAGGTGCCCGCGACCATCTGCTGCAGGATCCCGAGGAGCATCGGGCCCCAGTTCCAGTAGGCCGCGGTGAGGCACGCCTCGGGAGCCATGCTGCAGCTATCCGGGTTGTCGTACCCGATGGTGTAGACCGGACCGCCGTCCGGCGCGGTGAGGTCCGCCGCGACCTCCAGGGGGATGGTGGTGTCGGTCTGGCTGAGGATGACGTCGGCGCCGGCCGCCACGAGCTCCTGCGTCGCCACGGGCTCCCGGACGGTGTCGAACCAGGCGTGGACCCAGCGGACGATCACCACCGCCTCGGGGTCCACGGAGCGGGCGCCGCGGGTGAAGGCGTTGATGTGGCGGACCGTCTCGGGGATCGGCACCGGCGCGACGACGCCGAGCCGCCCGGAGCGGCTGGTGTGCGCGGCCAGCTTGCCGGCCATCCAGAGCACCTGGTACATCCGGCCGAAGTAGGAGCCGAGGTTGGGCGCCGTCTGAAACCCGCTGCAGATCAGGAAGTTGACCTCGGGGTGATTGGCCGCGGCGCTCAGCACGGGCACGAGGAAGTCGTAGCTCGCCCCGACGACGACGTTGCAGCCATCGGCGATCAGCGTCTGGATCGCCTCGGGCGCGGCGGTCGTGGTGACGCTGGGCATGTAGCTCGACCCGAGGCCGGGGAGCCCGTCCTCGAGGAAGCGCCGGGAGAGGTCGTGGGTCAGGGTCCAGCCATGGTCCCCGACGGGGCCGACGTAGAGGAAGCCGACCTTGGGCGGGCCGGCCAGGGGGGGCGCGGTCGAAAACCGGCAGACGCCCTCGGCGCAGCGCGTGGGGGAGCCGGCCGGGCAGGGTGCCGCCTCGCTGCAGACCGCGGAGCAGCGGCGATCGCGACACCGCTGGCTGACGCAGTCGAGATCTCCCGCGCAGCGCTCCCCGAAGCCGCGCGCGGCCGGCCCGAGGTCCGCGGCCACGCCGAGGTCGACGTCGTGGCCGACGTCCGGAGCCGGCGGCAGCTCGACGTCCAGCAGGACCGAGCAGCCGGACAGCAGACCGGCCACGAGCAGCAGCGCGCCGCGGCGAACACCTCCCACCATGAACAGCCCTCGTGACGCCAACGGCGTCTATGCTATTCCATCCTGGTGCAGACCGCCACCTCTTGGTGCGGGGCGGGTCGACAGGAGGAGGAGGCCACGATGGGTGGGAGCTGGCTGGTCGGGCTGGGGAGCTTGCTGGTGCTCGGTGCGAGCACGGGCGAGGTCCTGCCGTCGGCGGGGGAGGCAGCAGGGGCCACGGCTCCGGGGACGGCGGCGGCCCCCCCCGCGGCCACGCCGCCCGACCTCGACCAGCCCGCGCCCAAGCCGACCTGGTCCTGCCGGGAGCAGCCCCCCCAGCCCTTCCTCATCCGCCGCAACTACACCCCCCGCCGGGGGATGAGCGACGCGGAGCTGCGCGCCTGCCGCCAGCGACACCAGGACGCCATCCGCTATCGCTCGAAAACCTATGGATATTTCAAAGGTTTCGGCTCGCCGACCGACAACCCTCGGACCCCCTGGCAGCAGTCGACGGTGACGACCTTCTTCGGCCTGAAGGTGCGCCTGCACGAGAAGGTCGTCCCGGCCCTGCGCTGCGTGGAGGAAGAGCTGCGGCGCACCTGCCCGGCGACCCCCTACCAGCCCCGCCAGCTCGACGGGATCCGGCCGAAGAACAGCTTCCGGGGCGGCGAGGTCTCGAACCACGCCTACGGGATCGCGCTGGACATCGACCGGGACCGCAACCCCTGCTGCGGCTGCGGCGGCAACCTGCGCAACCACCCGAGCTGCAAGAAGCCGGCGGCCTCGATCCGGGAGCGGACCGCGTTGCCGGACTGCTGGATCGAGGTGTTCGCCCGGTTCGGCTTCCACTGGCTGGGCGACGACCCCCTCCAGGACACCATGCACTTCGAGTTCCTCGGCGATCCGGCGCAGGTGCTCGGCCCCGCCGTTCCCTGAACCGCGACTGGACCCCGCCCCACCCCTCGGCTAGGATGCCCGCCATGACGCGCAAAGGGAAGAACGCCGGGATCAAGGGTGCGGCCGCCGAGTTCCGCAAGACCGTCTGTCGCAACCGCAAGGCGCTCCACGAGTACACGATCCTCGAGCAGCTCGAGGCGGGGCTGGTGCTGCTGGGCAGCGAGGTCAAGTCGCTGCGGGGCGGCCACGCCTCGATCAGCGAGGCCTACTGCAAGATCATCGACGGCGAGGCCTTCCTCTTCGGGGTGACGATCAGCGAGTACCCCTGGGCGCACCAGTTCAACCACGAGCCGGACCGGCGCCGCAAGCTGCTGCTCCACGACGAGCAGCTCGTGCGCCTGCTGCGGGCGACGCGGGAGAAGGGGATCACCTTGATCCCCCTGGAGATCTACTTCAACGAACGGGGGCGGGCGAAGTGCCTGGTAGCCCTGGCCAAGGGCAAGCGGGAGTACGACCGGCGGGAGAGCATCAAGAAGCGGGACGAGGCCCGAGACCACGCCCGGCTCAAGGTGCGGTAGGAGCGGCAGATGGTCGATCGCAAAGAGCTGCTGCAGCAATACAAGGATCGGGAGCTGCAGGCCGGGATCTTCTGGATCAAGAACCTCGCCAGCGGCCGAGTGCTCCTCGGCTCCAGCCTCGACCTGCACGGCCCCCTCAACCGGCACCGCCTGCAGCTCGAGATCGGCAGCCACCCCTGCCGGGCCTTGCAGCGCGACTGGCAGGAGCTGGGCCCCGAGCAGTTCGAGTTCGCCATCGTCGAGACCGTCCCGGCAGGCCGCAAGCCGGAGACCGATCCCGACGCCGAGCTGCGGAAGCTGGAGCAGCGCTGGATCGCCGAGCTGCAACCCTGGGCCGAGCGGTGCTACAACAAGAACGAGAAGCTGCGCACCCTGACCTGGTGACGGGGTCCGCGCCGGCGCACCCGGCTCAGGGGGGCGAGCCCGGCGCGGCGGCCTCGGCAGCCTCGGCGGCCTCGCGCGCGGCCCGGGCACGGTTCTCCCGGTAGCGCTCGACGACGACCTCCATCAGCTCCGCCCGCTTGCTGGCAATGATCTCCTGGATCCGCCGGGTGGACGCGATCTGCTCGGGGGTCAGCTCCACGTCGGCGAGACGCAGGCGAGCCGTGCGCGGCGGCTCCGGCAAGGCGTCGAGCAGGACGCGTGTCTCGGGGAAATCCTCGAGCGACAAGGCGCGCGGCGGGCCGCCGAGGGGTGAGCGGACGACGATACCGCCGCTGTCCGGCGGGGCCTCGGCCCCCGCGACGGAGGCCGCGGACCCGGCAGCCAGCCAGTGCAGGCGAGACTCCTCGCCATCGGCTAGCAGCAAGGCCTCCGCCACCCCCAGGGACTGGAGGACGCCGGCCAGGGACGCGGGATCGCGCCGGCTCGTCCCGTACACGAGCAGCGGCCGGACCCCGTCGAGGCGTCCGAGGTAGTGATGGCGCCGGCCCGCACCCGCCTGGAGCGCCGCGGCGCCACGGGCGGTGAGCTCCCCCCCGACGAGCAACGGGATCGCCTGGCGGAGCCCAGGGGACGAGGTGGCCGCGTCCGCCGCCGCGGCGGGGAGCAGGTCGAGGCGGCCAGCGGCATCGAGCACCAGGGCGGCGAAGGTGGGCGCCGGCGGGACGACCGTCTGCCCGTCGACGACCAGGCCGAGGGGCCGCTCCGGGTCGACCGCCCCGAGGGTCAACAAGGCCAGGGGCTGGTTCAGGGTGAGCTTCGCCGGCGACGCCGCGGCCGCCGTGGGCAGCAACCTGGCGTCCTGGGTGCCGAGGGAGAGCAGGCCACCTAGCCGCCGCAGGTCAAGGGCCACGAGGAGCTCCCCGTCGACGGCCTGGCTGGTCGCGGCCACCGGCAGGAAGGGATCGGGGAGCTCGGGACGGAGCTCGGGCTGCCAGGGAGAGTAGCCTGGCGGCGGCGCCGGCAGCCAGTCGGGCAGGCCGCGCCGGAGCAGCATCGCGAAGAAATCCTTGCCGTTGCGGTTGACGAAGCGGTGGAGGTTGAAGGTCTGCGCCCGACTCGGCGCCTCGAGCTCGAAGCGGCGGATCGCGCCCCGCGCCGTGAGGGAGCTCTCATCCAAGAAGAGCAGGGCGAAGCCGGCCTGCTCCGGGTTGATGTCGAGGTGGACGGCGTAACCGCAGCCGGCCTGCCGCAAGGCCTCGGCCGAGCCCTTGGCGCTGATCATGTCGGACCAGAGGTAGATCAGGGTGCTGTCGCCTCGCTGGCCGATGGCCGAGCGGGTCGTGTGCACCTGATCGAGGTCGTGGACCGTGACCCCCCAGCGCGGGACGTTCATCGGATTCCAGACGCCGTCCTCGAGCAAGGGCGGCATGTTCTGCCGGAACGAGTCGATGGACTCGGGGACGGCGATGCTGTTGTTCCAGGTCCCCATGACGATGGTACCGTCCTGCAGGGTGGCGATGGTGGCGGTCTTCTCCAGCGGGTCGAGGATCAGCTCCCGGTGGACCATCATCCCGAACGCCCCGTGCGCGGTCTGGAAGCCGCCATTGAAGGCCGCCACTGCCCGGGCCAGGGTCTCCGGCTGCCGGGGGATGCGGCCGGCTCCCTGCGCCCCCGTACGCGACCAGGGAGTGTCGAGGCCGGCGATCATCTCCAGCTCGAGCTGGCGCAAGTCCATGGCCACGAGGACCGCGAGCGCGGGGATCTTCCCGGGGAGGGTCAGGGCGGTCTTGTAGAACGCTGGCGGCGCCCCCGGCACGGTTCGCAGCCAGGGAGGTTGCCATGGGTACCATTGTCCCTCTCCGGGTTGCGGTCTCGAGACCAAAGGAGGTACTGGCGGCGGGGGCCACTCGCTGCCCTCTTCCGCCCGGGGGCCGGCCAGGGCGACCTCCGCGGAGGCCACCTGGGCCGGCACGAGCCCGAGCTGGTCGACCAACCGGTCCCTGGACAGCAGCCCCAGGCGATGGCCGAGCCCGGTGGCCTCGTTGCGGACCGTGAAGACCCACTTCTCGAGGAGGGTGATCGGCCGGGGCCCGACCCAGGGCAGGGAGCGCACCGTGTCCACGAGCCAGTGCACGAGGGGGGTGTCCGCGTACTCCCGGGGACGCAGGGCGACCTCACCGGTACCGGCCAGCACGGACCGGTCGACGGGATCGATGACCACCTGGGCGTCCACCTCCGCGCGGCCGCGGTAGAGGCTCACCGCGAAGGCGGGTCGCCCGGCAGGCGCCTCCTCCCAGCGGGCGTCCAGCCCAGTCGCCGGCACGAGCAGGTTGAAGGTGGAGAGCCCGACCCCGGACCAGCTTCCGGTCCCCAGCCGGCTGGTGATGCGCACCATCCAGCGCTGCCGCGAGCTCGCCTCTTCGTCCAGCTCCCGCTCGTCCGCCGCCGGATCGACCAGGAGCAGGGCCTGATCCAGCTCGGCGACGCGGATGCCCCACAAGGACCAGCGCCCCGCGGCGAGCAGCAGTCGCTCGTCGGCACCGGTGGTCCGGGTCAGGTTGGCGACCCGGCGCAGCCCGACGGGCAGCGCGTGCGCGTCATGGCGGATCTCGGCCCGGAAGAGATCGGCACCCACGGGGGCCGCCATGGGGGGAGCGGACGCGCCTGCGACCGGCTCGGGAGTGGCCGCGAAGAGGATCGCCCGCCAGCTCAGCGGGCCGAAGCCGCCGGCCGGCGGGAGCTCGGGGACGACGAGGCTCCCGGGGACGAGGTGAAGGCCCTCCTCGGCCAGCAGCAAGCTGGCGAAGCGCTCCTCGACCGAGACGCCTTCGTCCTGCGTCCCCGGAGGGCGGTCGCCGAAAGACAGCCAGGCCCCCCCACCGAGGGTGAGGAGCAGGCCGAACAGGACGATCCTGGCCCGGAAGAAGCGTCGGAACAAGCAGGCCCCCTGCAACTCGAACCGCGGCGAGGGAGGCACCCCGGCGGCACCGGTGGGCCGCTGCCGCCGGGGCAGCAGCCACCGCGGACGCCACCGGCAGCACCATATAGAGCAGCCGCCGGGAGAGGCAAGCCATCGGTCGGGGGGAACGCGGGACGGCGGCTCAGGGCTGGACGGCGGGGGCCGGGGGGGCGGACGCCGGGGGGGTGGGCGCCGGGGCCGCAGGCGCCGGGGGGGGGGGCGCCGGACTCGCAGGCGCCGGACTCGCGGGCGCCGGACTCGCGGGCGCCGGACTCGCGGGCGCCGGACTCGCGGGCGCCGGACTCGCGGGCGCCGGACTCGCGGGCGCCGGACTCGCGGGCGCCGGGGCCGCGGGCGCTGGACTCGCGGGCGCCGGGGGCGCAGGCGCGCCGGCAGCGGGGGGGCCCGGGGGAGTCACGGCCGGGGGGATGCTGGGCGGCGAGGTGGGGAGCGTGCCCGGCGTCGGCGGAGCCGCGGGCGGAGCTGCACCCTCGACTGCGGCGGGGACCCCGACCTGGGTGGGATCGATGGGCGAGCCCGCCGCGGCTGCCGCCTCGGCGGCCGCACGACGGCTCTGGGCGATCTTCTGGAGGAAGAACATGGCCGAGAGACCGTCGTCGAAGCTCACCGAGGCCGTGACCGCGAAATCTCGCGGCCGGACCAGCCAGACAGCCCGGTCCACGCTCCAGGAGGGAAAGTCCATCTTCGGCAGCGGCTCGGGGAGGTCGGTGCCAGCCTCGGCGGCCAACGTCTGGAAGAGCACCTTGTAGGCCTCGTGGGAGCCGATGGCCGCGGCCTTGTCGTTGAGCTGCGGATCGGCCGGATTGGTGTCGGGGGGCATGGTGACCGTGGCGCTGGCGGTCCAGCGGCTCCGGGCGATGTCGAACCGACCACTCCGGGCGAGCTCGGCCTGCCGGGCGCCGAACCCTGCCCGGTAGCGCTGGCCGAGCAGGAAGAGCCGGGCCTGATCCCGTGCAGATTCGGCCTGGACCCGGACCCGGCCCTCGATGGGGAGCTCGAGCACCTTCTCGAACTGGACGACCGCCTCGTCTTGCTTCTGGGAATCCAGCAGGCTCTGGCCACGATCGAGGTAAAATTTGGCTAAAAGAACGCCTGCTTTGGACTTTTCGTTATAAACAAGAGCATTTCGGAGGAGATTTTCGTACTGAGCAGGATCGTTGATTGATGCTTCGGCCTTTTCCAGATAAAGACGCTCAAGTTCTTCGCCAAAGAACTGCTTTTCGTTGGGACGAAGATTGGTGAGTACATAGGCTTTACTGAGATATTGCTCACGGTTAACCAGGTCATTCTTCAGTGCATAGGCATTTGCCATTCCCCGATGGGCATCAGCGTTGTTCGGATCCGACGATAGTACTTTCTGGAATATTTTGATGGCTGCATCGGGCTGCTTCTTCCAGAGATCGAGATTGCCTCTGGTTAGGAGGTCTTCTTTGGTTTCGGTGCACCCGATTGCCAAAAAGCAGACACAACAAATCGAACAGAGCAGGCGAAAACGAGAGGTAGTCCGCATGGCAGCAGCTCCTCGGGCCGATCGGTTCCAGACGGCGAATCTAGCCCGGTCAGAGGACGAAATCAACGGGGGGCGAGCAGTGGAGTGAGCATTCCCCCGGGACCGACGAGCGATGGCGCGGGCACCACGCCGGCGGCGATCAGGGGTTCCCGGTCAGCACCAAGGGGTAGCTGACCGGGATCGGCTCGCCCCGGAAGCGGGAGAAATGGAGCCCATCGATGATCTTGCCGACACACTTCGTGAAGTAGCTGTCCGGGGGAGCATCGACGAACTGCACCGACTCCGTCCGGCCGGTCGGCCGGATGACGAAGTTGAGGATGATCTTGTTCCTGCCGACCGTGCCGCCCTTCTTCAGCTCCCGCTCGAGGCAGCGCGTGATCGCTTTCCTCTGACTCTTCAGGACGTTGGTGATCTCGTGCTTGCCAAGGGTGGCCGGCAGCTCCTCGGCATCGAAGGTCAGGCGCGGGGACTCCACCCGGACCTCGCGCCGCCCTTGCTCGAGCATCGCCAGGCGCGCCGCCACGGCGGGATCGCGCTCGGGGGGTGGCGGTTCGGTGGGAGCAGCCGTGGCCGGGCGAGCGGTGCGGTCGGGCGCCACGGTGCCGGAGCCGCTCTCCGCGGCGGCGCTGCGGGCGCTCCCTCCCCGGGCCGTACCCGCCGCAGCCCGGTTCCGCCGCTGCTGAGCCGCGCCCTCCGGGGTCGCGGACTCGGCCGGCGCGCCGGACGGGGCCGACGCGGGCGTCGCGGTCCCGGCCAGGGCCGCGATGGCCTGGACCTCGGCCGGGCTCAGCTTCCCCGTGCCCGCCTCGGCCAGGGGCGACGGACCGGACACGAGGGGCGTGGGGGACACCTCCGCCGTGGCGGGGGAGCGCTTCTCAATCCCCCCGGCCGGCTGGCCACCGAACCAGGAGGAACGCCAGCCGACGATCGTCACCACCGCGAGCACGATCACCAGGAGAGGCAAGCCGATGACCGCCGCCCAGAACGTGTGACGGTTCTCCTGCTTCAACCGGACCATGACGCTGAGCTCGGCGGAGCGGGTCCGCCGAGGCTCTTCGGGAGGCGGGAACAGGGGACCGGGCGGCCGTCCGACCGTGTCCAGCAAGGCTCCCCGGGCCGGGTCGTGGGCAACCGGGGCGAGCGGGAGTCCACCAGGCAAGGCCGGCGCCGGCGACGGCCCCCCTCCCCCGGGCTCGCCGCGACCGACCTCCCCCGAGGCGGCCATCCGCCCCGGGCTGAGCCCGGTGGCGACCGTGGGGAGGTCGGAGAGGTCGGGATGCAGCCCGAGCATGGCCCCGGGAGGCGGCTGCGCCAGGACGCGCGGCGGCTCGACAGGGGAGTCGCCTGTCCCCTCGCCCAGGTCGGGGGCGAGCCGGGAAGGCACCGTCGGCTCGGCATCGGACTGTCCGAGGGGATCCGGTGGTAGGGAGCTCTTGCCGTTCCCCTTGCGGCGGCCGTTGGACTGGGCGGACTCGGCTTTGCGTCCCCCCCCGTGCTTGCCGCGCCCCCCCTTCGCCTTGCTCGGAGCGGAGCCGCCCTTGGCCGGGCCCGGAGGAGTGGGCCTGGCGGGGGGGGCCTGGGGTGGCTCGGCCACACCCTTGGCCGGGGGCAGCGGCGCAGGTGCGGGGTGCGGCGCCGCCACGGGCAGATCGGGCTGGGTGACCGATTCGGGCTCGGGCGACGGGCGGCGGGGGCGTGCAGGCGGGCTCACGCCGGGCGGCGGTCCGCTCACGGCGGGCCGGGGCACCGGTGAGGCCGAGCGCCCGGAGGGGGCGTTCCCCGCGCCGGCCCTGGCGCCCGCGGCCGCGGCCGAGAGTGGCTGCGGGGAGGGCCGAGCGGTCGGGAGGCCGGGAGAGCTCCCCGGGACGAACCGGGGTGCGGACCCGGTGGCCGTCGGCGCGGGCCGCGGTGCGGACCCGGTGGCCGTCGGCGCGGGCCGCGGTGCGGACCCGGTGGCCGTCGGCGCGGGCCGCGGTGCGGACCCGGTGGCCGTCGGCGCGGGCCGCGGCGCGGTCCCGACGGCCCGCTGCTCGGGGACGGTGGCCGCACGGCCGGTGGCTGCTCCCGGCGGTGGCGGGGGCAGCGGCCGCACGCCGCCGGCAGTGGCCGGGGGCGGGGGCGGCCGCCGCGCGCGGGGGGGGGCCGGGGTCGGCCGGCGCGCCCCGGGGGCCGGGGGTGGACCGGGCACGGCCGCGAGCCCGGGCCGCGATGCGGGGCCCGGCACGGCCGCGAGCCCGGGCCGCGACACGGGGCCGGGAGCCGGGCGCTCCCCAGGGGTCGGGGCGGAGGCGGCGCGGAGCAGCGGTGCCGACCCGGTGCGGCTGCCGGGCAGCGGGGGCGGCCCTGCGGGAGGAGGGACTGGCGGACGACCCGCCCGCGCGAAATCCAGCCAGGCGGCGAGGGCCGGCAGGGTCTCCAGCCGCTGCCAGCCCTCCATGCCATCCCGCCAGACGAGCACTCGGCCATCGAGCTCGCCCCGACGGAGGCGCGCCGTGAGCTGCGTGGCGGCGAGCGGGCCTTCCTGCTTCCCGTGGACGCCGATGAACCAGGGGACGTCCGGCAGCGGCGGAGGCTCGGGCCGCGCTGGCGCCACGGTCGCGCCGACCGATGCCCGAGGGGAGGCCACGTGGGTCGCCGGTGTGGGAGAGGCCGGCCGGGGAGAGAAGGAGGCCGCTCCAGCCTGCTGCTGGCTGCCGGAAGTGGACCGAGGCCGGGAATCGGTGGAGGAGAGGTCGCTGAGCTGCAGGGCCTCGATCTCCATCGTGGCGAGCGGGGAGGAGACGGCCGGAGTCGCGTGCGGCTGGGAGGGCGTGGGCCGGACGCCGGACCAGCTCCCCGTCCGGGTCCGGGCTCCCGTGTCGCCAGCCGGCTCGGCCGCGGCCATCGCCTCCGACACCTCGAGGATCGTGCCGCAGCGCTTGCACCGGACCTTCAGGATCTTGTTCCGGAGCTTCTCGTCCGGGATCGAGTACTTCGCGTGGCAGAGATAACAGCGGAATCTCATGGGCTGCGGATCGTCCCCTTGCAGCGAAACCTGGACACTGGCCGCCCTGGTGGCTCCTCGCCGAGAGTGTACTTTCGTCCTACGCCCACCCTCTCGACCGGTTGAACCTACCAGGTCTCGACCAACAGCTCAACTCCTCAGATCCCCGGAAGCCCACGTGCGCAGCCGACCCTGTGGGCCTGGCCACGATCCCACTCGACGCCAAGTGCCGCTCGCCCTGACGGAAATGTCAGGGCCGGTGCCGGCAGCTCCAGACAGAACCCAGAGATCCCGAGGGGTTGGGCCATGGCACCCCCCTTGCATGGGTCTTGCAGTCAAGCCGGACCGGGAGGGCCTGTAGTCTTGACTCCCTCCTTCTCGACGAATACATTGACCGCCGTTTTGGCATGGGCCGACCGACACTGGGAGAGCAGGAGGTTGCGATGAGGAGAGTGCTCGATCTGGCGCTGGCGATGGCGCTGGCCACCTCGGTGGCGGGTTTCGTGGGCTGCAGTGATGACGAGCCGCGTCGTACCGGCGAGGGCGAGGGCGAGGGCGAGGGCGCCGAGGGCGAAGGCGAGGGCGCCGAGGGCGAGGGCGCCGAGGGCGAGGGCGCCGAGGGCGAGGGCGAGGGCGCCGAGGGCGAGGGCGAGGGCGCCGAGGGCGAGGGCGAGGGTGCCGAGGGCGAGGGCGAGGGTGCCGAGGGCGAGGGCGAGGGCGCCGAGGGCGAGGGCGAGGGCGCCGAGGGCGAGGGCGAGGGTGCCGAGGGCTGCGCTCAGTGCGGGACCTGCCCCCCTGCCGATGGGGAGCTCCAGGATTTCGGCGGCTACTGCGGTCCCACCCGCTCCTGCAACTACAACAGCCGCGACTACCCCGACTGCCTCAACGAGCAGTGCAAGGGGCCCGACGGTGAAGACGGGTTCTGTCTCGATGGCTTCTGCACCAAGCAGTGCGCCGCGGCCGACGACTGCCTGCCCAGCCCGACCGAGGCGTGGGTCGATGGCCCCCAGGGCGCCAACTTCGTGTGCTGGGGCACCTCCTCCAGCGTCGCGTTCTGCTTCCCGTCCACGGCCGCCACGATCCTCGAGTGCGAGGCCGACGTGGATTGCCGTGAAGGTGAGAGCTGCAACATCGGCTACAGCCGTGACTTCCGGCACCTGATCGGCCTGTGCCTCACCGACGTCAAGTGCGGTGCGGCTCCTGGCGAAGACTGCAACGACGACCCCCTGGCCGGCGACCTGATCCCCTGCAAGAACCACCTCTGCTTCGGCGACGGCAAGTGCAACGCGATCTGCGCCGAGGACGAAGATTGCGACTGGTCCGGCATCCTCGGCTGCCAGACCGGCCTCGTCGTCAGCGACTCGTTCCCCAACGACACCTTCGGGTTCTGCTTCGGCAAGGAGTGCACCCTCGACGCGGACTGCGGCGACACCGACCTGTACTGGTGCAACCCCATCGGCATGCTGAACGAGGACAACACCGAGATCCTCGGCACTTGCGAGGAGATCCTGCCCGCGGACGGCCCCAAGTACGGGGACGAGTGCAACGACGACACCCTCGACGAGATCCCCGACGTGGACTGCGCCCAGGGCCTCTGCCTCGGCGGGACCTGCGCGGGCGGCTGCGAGACCAAGGAAGACTGCGGCGATGGCTACACCTGCTATGACGTCAACGTCTGCATCGACGAGGATTGCGACGAGACCCTGCCCGTGGGCTTCTGCATCGAGTGGCCCGGCTCCGCCGAGGACTGCACCCTCGACACCGACTGCCCCGATGGTGAGAACTGCTCCTTGTACACCTATGACACGGACGAGATGACCGTCAGCTTCAAGTGCACCACCAACGTCGAGGACGGCGTCGGCTACGGTGAGTCGTGTGGCGGCCCCTCGGACATCGAATGCTACAACGGCTACTGCTTCGGCGCAGAGGGCGAGCCCGGCTTCTGCTCCATGCCCTGCACCGAGAACACCGACTGCGGCGCGGGCTTCCTCTGCATCGACATGCTGCTCACGGACGACAGCGACCTGACCGCCAGCTTCTGCTACCAGATCGAGGGCTCCATGGACCCCTGCGGCTCGGACGAGCACTTCACCTGCGAGGCCGAGGGCGAGATCTGCTACACGCTGCCCGACGGGGAAGAGGTCGACTACCTGTGCGTCGCGGGCGAGGGTGCCGAGGCGGCCGCCGGTGAGGAGTGCGA
Source organism: Myxococcota bacterium (assembly GCA_034005005.1). Taxonomy (GTDB): domain Bacteria; phylum Myxococcota_A; class JAVEVO01; order JAVEVO01; family JAVEVO01; genus JAVEVO01. Next base: position 23,145 of record JAVEVO010000047.1, on the reverse strand, counting down.
GAGCCAGGACGTCTGCCTGACCGGGCTCTGCCTGTTCGACGGCACGGGCGACAAGGGCTACTGCTCCGCCCTGTGCGACGAGGCCAACCCCTGCGCCGGCGAGGGCTACGAGTGCGTCTCCCAGGCCATCGAGGAGGGCGACGAGCCCCTGACGGTCGGCCGCTGCGCCAAGACCGCCGCCTGCACCCTGTGCGGCAACGGCTTCCCGAGCTGCGCCGGTGGCTACGCGTGCACCTACACCACGGTGGAGCTCGAGGATGGGCCGCTGACGGCCGGTACCTGCGCCAAGCCGTGCGTCGAGGCCGGTGACTGCACCGACGTCAAGATCGGCGACGTGGCCACCACCTGCGCCGACGTCCTCGGCCCCGACGGTGAGCCCTCCGGCAGCAAGGCCTGCCTGGCCGCCGACATGCTCGAGGCCTGCGGCTACATCTCCGTGGTCGAGTAGCCAACGACCCCTCTGGCGGCCGGATCTCGCCCGCGAGCTCCGGCCGCCACCCTCTCTCCTCCTCTCCCCACCCCGGCCAGCTTGACTTTCCCCCTCTCCTGGGTACTCTGAGGTGCCTGATTACGCTGGGCGGCGCAGCCCGGGGGCGGGCAGCACGGGAGCCGCCAAGGACTGCGATGGCCCGGGACGATTCGCATGGCGCCAGCGCGCCGACACTCGACGAGAAGCTGCTGAGCTACCGCGCCGCGCCGCGCTCCGTCCCGGCCGCCGCGCTGGTGCTGGAGCTGCTGCGCGAGGCGCGCACCGTCGAGGCCGAGGAGGTCTGCCGCACCGAGCGGGCCGCCGGACGCGACACCACCTCCCTCGCGGTGGCCCTGGCCACGGCGCTGCTCGGCCAGGGGAGGGTACGGGAGGCAGCCACCGAGGCGGTCAAGGTGCTCAAGCAGGACCCCCACTGCTTGCCCGCGCACCGCGTCCTCGGCCAGGCGTTGCTGCTCGGCGGTCGAGCCGAGATGGCCCTCGACCTGCTCACCCGGGCCAGCCAGCTACACCCGGCGGACCCCTGGCTGGAGCTCCTGCGGCAGCGGGCGCAGGAGGCCTGCGCAGCCTCTGCACTCTCGGCCAGCCCCCTCGCCGAAACCCAGCTCGACGACCAGGCGGCCCCGCTGGCGGCCAGCCCCCTCGCCGAAACCCAGCTCGACGACCAGGCGGCCCCGCCGACCGACCGCCCCCTCGACGAGACCCAGCTCGACGACGAGGCGGCCCCGTCGGCGGCCAGCCCCCTCGCCGAGACCCAGCTCGACGAGGCGGCCCCGCCGACCGACCGCCCCCTCGACGAGACCCAGCTCGACGACGCGGCCCCGCCGCGCGCCGTCGAAGAGGAAGAGGCGACGCTCCCCTCGAGCAGCTCCCCGATGACGGAGGACGCCGAGGACGAGACCCTCCCCTCCGCGCCGGCCCCCCTCGACGAGACCGTGCCCAACCTCGACGACGAGGCCGACGTCGAGGCCACGCAGCCGGCCTTCGCCGCCGACACCGCCCGGAGCAGCCTGCCGCCCCTCGACGACGGCTCCGTCGAGGACCTCGGCGATGACGGGGACGCCGCGAGGGCCACTCGCCCGGCCAGCGACTACCGCAAGACCGCGGAGTCGGACCAGCGGCAGCGCGAGCTCCTCGAACGGGAGCGCTGGCTGGCGCGCCAGCGCCGCGCCGCGGCCACGGGCTCCTCCCGGGTCCGGATCATCCCCGAGGCGCCGGTGGTGCCCACGGACGAGCCCCGACCCCGTACCGCGTCGACCCCCCGCTACCCCGAGCCACCACGGCCGATCACCGTGCGCGTCGCCACCGCGGATCTGGAGATCGTCTCGGTGATCCGCCACCACCCGCCCCTCTCCCTGGAGGACAGCCTCCAGCGCGCCGAGGCCATCCTCGACGGTCTGGAGGGGTCTCGCTTCCCCGACTCCATCGTCTTCGCTCCTCCTCCCGGCGTACCCCGCCTGCCGTCCAGCCAGGGCCTGGGAGAGGAGCCGACGCTGCCCATCTCGCCCGATCTGGCACGGCTCCTCGACGGGGAGCCGGTGCCGGTGGCGCCGCCCCCACCGCTCGCTCCGCCCCTGGTCCCCGGCACCTTCGGCCCGTCGGGGTTCCCGGCGCCGCCCACCTACCAGGCCGGGAGCAGCACGCCCGCCACGCCTGGACACGGGGACGAGCCGACCGCACCGCACCAGCCGCCTCCCCCAGCGCCTCCGCCGCCGACTCCTCCCCGGAAGGTGCCGCCGGCCCGCGCCACCACGCCCCGCGTCGTGAACCCATCCCTGGCGCCGCTGGCCCCCGCACGACCGGCCCCCACCCCGCGCCCGGGCCACCACGGCAGCCGGAGCCGGCTCTCCACCACCGCGACCAGGCAGTGGCTCAGCTCCTGGATCGCCCGGCTCGGCAGCATGTCCTGGATCCTCTGGCTGCTGCTGCCGCTGCTCCTGCTGCTCGTCGTCTGGGGCGGGCTGCTGCTGCTGCACGAAGTCCAGATTCACCGGCTGCAGTCCGTCGCGGAGGACGCCCGTCGCGCCGCGATCGGCGGCGCGTTCGGGGAGCTGCTCACGGCCGAGGAAGAGCTGCAAGCAGCGATCGCCGCCGCCTCCGGCCAGGGCCTGCTCGGACGGCTGGCCGACCGCGCCACCGGTCCGCTCGGGCGGCCGCGGCTCGCTTCGCAGCACCTCCTGCTCACCGACGAGCTCGCCCGTTGCCAGGCGCTGCTGGTGCTGCACCACGGCGCGACCCGAGGCCTCCCCCAGCCCCAGCATCCCCGGCCACCCGGTCAGCTCTCCCCGGCGCGCCGCGAGCTGCAGGCGCTGGTGCTGCTGGCGCGCGGCGACACGCGCGCCACGCTCGAGCTCCTGCCCGAGCGGCCGCGCCCGGCCGAGGAGCCGGAGTTGCTCCGGCTCCGGGCCACCGCGCTGCTGCGCAGCCGGCAGCCGGCCGCGGCCGCACGCCTGCTCAACGAGCTGCCCCTGCCGCTCCGTCGGACGCAGGACCTGCTGCTCCTCGGGCAGGCCCTCGAGGAGACCAGCCCGCGCGGCGCGCTGGACGCGTACCTCGCCGCGGCACGCCTCGGCCCTTGCCCACGCTGCGAAGTGCTGCGCATCCGGCTCGGGCTGCGCGGAGGCAAGCTGGCCAATCCCGACCGCCTCCGGCTGCAGGAGATCCTCGAGGACGCTCGCCGGGCCTCGCCGCGCGACCGTGCCCTGGCCGCGGGCGTGCTGGCCCGCGTGGCCCAGGGCGAGGGGGCGCGCGAGGAAGCCCGGGGCTTGCTGAAGCGAGCGCTCCAGCTCGATCCGAGCGATCTCTCCTTCGGCGTGCTCGCGGCGCGCCTCGATTTCGAGGAGCTGGCCCTGGGGCGGGCTCGGGGGCTCCTGGCGCAGACCCTCCAGAGCCGCTCCGGCTGCGGGGAGTGCCGCATCCTGCTGGCCGAGGTCGAGCTGGCCCGCGGCGACCCCGCCGCCGCCCTCACCGCGCTCGCCACCGAGACTCCCGCGACCAGCCGGGTCTTCGTGCTGCGCGGCCGGGCGCTGCTGCTCACGGATCGGCTCCAGGAGGCCGCCGACCAGCTCACCACGGCCCTCTCCTTGCAGAGCGATCTCACCGAGGCGGCCGCCCTGGCCGCGGTGGTGAAGGTGCGCCAGGGGAACCGGCGGGGGGGGATGGAGGCGCTGCGCCAGCTCGAGCGCACCCGGGGCAACGACCCCGAGGTCCTCCTGGCGCTCTCCCTGGCGCTGCGCGCCCAGGGGCTGCTGGACCAGGCCCGGGGGTATGCCCAGGAGGCCGCCCGCCTGGAACCTTCGTCCTATCGCGCGGCGACCGAGCTCTGCCAGATCGAGGTCGAGGCCGGCTTCGGTGGCCCGGCGCGGGCCGCCTGCAAGCAGGCCCTGGCGCGCAACCCGGAGCACCTCCCCGCGCGGCGGCTGCTCGCGCGGATCCATGCTGCCGAAGGGCGCCGGGCCGACGCCGAGACCGCGTATCGCCAGATCCTCGAGCAGCTCCCCGATGACGGTCCGGCCCGGCTCGGGCTGCTGCTCGTGCTGGTCGACCAGGGCAAGGACGAGGAGGCGGGACGCGACGTCGTCCAGTACTCCCGCCAGCTCGGTCCCTCCGCCGCCCTGGTGCGCGGCCTGCTGGCCGAGCGGGGAGGTCACCTGGAGGAGGCCGTCCGGGAGCTGACGAGCGCCACCGCGGTCCCGGGCCTGACGTCCCGGGCCGCGACCGCCCTGGGGCGGGTGTATCTCTCCCTCGAGCGGGAGGCGCAGGCGCAGGAGCAGCTCTGGCGCGCCACCCAGGAGGCGGACCCGGAGCCGTCGGCCCACCTGCTGCTCGGTGACCTGGCGCTGAAGGCGGACCAGCCTGACCGGGCGGTGCAGAGCTACGGCGCCTCCCTGGAGCTGCTCAGCCGACGCCTGCACCGCAGCGAGGAGGAGGCCGCCGCCCTGTACGGCCTGGGCGAGGGGTACCTGCGCAAGGGGCGACAATCCCTCGGCGCGGCCCAGCAGGCCTTCGAGCGCGCCGCCACGGCCGATCCCCGGGACGGCTCGTCTCGCCTCCGGCTGGCCGAGATCGCCGAGCTGCGGGGCGACGAGCAGGCCGCGATCCAGCAGTACCGGAGCGCCCTCGCCGTTGACGCGAATCTGGTCCGCTGCTACTGGGCCCTCGGACGGCTGCTGGCCCGGCGGGGCGAGCGGACGGAGGCGATCCGGCTCCTGGAGGAGTACCTGCAGCGTCTGCCGACCGGCGAGAACGCCCGGGAGGTCCGGGAGCTGCTCCGCCGCCTCCGCCCCTGAGCGCCGGAGGGGCGCGCACGAGTTGTCTTTGACCGGAAAGCGTGGCAAGGTGCGGCTGGCGCCCCTGGTCCCGCAGGACGCGCCGCCCGGGAAGCGCGTGGGAGCGAGAACGTGGTCGAGGTCTTGATCAAGCAGTTCAGCGGCTTCGAGGAAGGCGACTTCGACGCCTTCCGCCCCGAGAAGTGGCTGAGCAACCTCTTCAATCGGGAGCGGATGCTCCTCACCCAGAAGCTGAGCGCCCTGGGGACGGTCCTCCTCGAGCAGCTCACTGCCGATGGTCCCCGGCTGGAGCACGGCACCTCGGACGATCGTCCCTCGTTCCGCAATGGCAACCGGGTCGATCACCAGCTTCTGTACCTGTTGCGCCAGGCCCACGACCGGGAGCGCCTCGGACCCCTCCTCGAGAAGCGCCGCCCGCTGTCGATGATCACCCTCGATCCGGCGATGCACCACCAGCACGTCTACCTCGGTGTGCGGATCGACCTCGCCGGGATCCAGCTCGGCCTCTTCCTGCACGGGCAGGCCTTCGCGGACCTGGAGAACCTCCGCCGGCTCCTGGCCGACCCGCAGAGCACGGCCGTGCTCGTCGAGCGGCTCCACCAGCTCGGTGACGGCTGGCAGACGGTGCTGCCCGACGGACAGGAGCTCCCCTGCGCCAGCGTGCACCCGGAGACCCTCCCGGAGCAGCTCGCCGGCCTGGCCAACCTGACCGGATGCTGGGCCATCCGCCAGACGCTCCCGCGTGACGAGGGCGCCCAGCTCGGCGAGACCTTCCCGCAGCTCGCCGCGCAGCGGCTGCGCAGCCTGCTGCCCTTGCTGCAGCTCATCGCCTGGAGCGACGAGAACGACCGAACCGACCTCGGTGCCCAGCTCCGCCGCGAAGCCGACCTGCGCGCGGAGGCCGAGGCGAAGGCGCTCGAGGAGGCGCGACGCCAGGCCGAGGAGCGCCAGCGACGGCAAGAGGAAGCGCAGGCGCGCGCCGCGGAGGAGGAGGCCGACCGGCGCATCCTCTATCTCCGGCACCGCCGACCCCTCGAGCGCAGCGAGCGACCGGCCGAGCAAGGCCCGGAGAGCGGCCCCCGACGACCCGCCGCGCCAGCACCGGCCGAGGCCCAGGCGCCGGACGGCGCCCCACGCGACCCCCTCGCGACCAGCACGCGCCCGGACGAAGGCCAGCGCGGCCCGGACGCCGGCCGCGACGGCCGCGATGGGGTGCGCCCGGGACGGGAGCCGGGCCGCGGCCCCGCCGCGCCGCGCTCGACCCCGGACACGCGACCGTTCGCCGAGCGCCGCGAACGCCCCGACGACGGCCGCCCGCCCCGTGACCGGGGCGGTGGCGAGGGCCACGCCCCGCGCCGCGAGGAGCCCCGGCCGCCCATGAGCCCGGACCGGCGGCCATACCGGGACGATCGGCCCTCCGATCGCAGTGACCGCCACCAGGGCCGTGACGATCGTCCCCCTGGACATGACGATCGTCGCCCAGACCGTGACGATCGTTGCCGGGGCGACGACCGCCGGCCGCGAGACCGTGGCCCCGCGCCCGAGCGCGCCGAGCCGCGGCCCTCGCGGCCGCCAGCGAGCTCCTTCGCCGTGGGCGAGCTGGTCCGCCTGGAGCGTGGGTTGATGGCGGGCAAAGAAGGCCAGGTCGAGGCGGTCGACGCCCAGTCGGGGCTGCTGACCGTGACGGTGCGGGGGCTGAAGGTGCGGGTCGCCCCCAGCGAGGTCAAGGGGCTGAAGAAGACCAGCTCATGACGGAAGCCGGAGGGTCGCCGCGGCGACCTCCCGCGCCCGGCCGGGTCGCCACGCCAGGCTGCCGGTGAGCAGGTGCGAGGAGTCGATCATGCAGAAGCGGGACCTTCGACCGTCAGCAGCGTGCCTGCGGCTCGCCGGCCGCTGGACACTCGGCGCCGTCCTGTTCCTCGTCGCCGGCTGCGGCGCCGCGCCGCAGGCCCCCGTGCGCCACGCCCAGACGCCCAAGTCCTGGGGGCACGACCGGTCCTTCGACAACACCGGCCTCCACGTCACCGATCGCGACCTCGACCAGGACGGACGCTGGGACCATCGGGTGATCGCCCGCGTCGCGGGCGACCCGACGACCCGGGTCCGCGCCGAGTGGGACATCAACCACGACGGGGCCACCGACGTCTGGCAGTTCTTCGGGGACGGTGGGGAGCTGGAGCAAGAGGAGATGGACCTCGACTGGGACGGCCGGATCGACCAGATCGTGTTCTACGAGAACGGCCAGATCGCCAAAAAAGAAGAATCGACGAACTTCGACGGCCGGATGACGGTCCGCAAGCTCTACGACAACCAGGGGGCGATCTCCGTCATCGAGATGGACACGGACGCGGACGAGGCCCTGGACACCTGGGAGTTCTACGAGGCCGGCAAGCTGGTGCGCATCGGCCGGGACACCAACAAGGACGGGCGCGAGGACCTGTTCACCGAGCCCTCGGAGACCTACCGCCGGCAGGCCGAGGAGGCCCTGAAGGCCCCGGCCGCGCCCAGCCCGACCGGCGGCGAGACGCCCTCTTTGCCGGCCAGCCCGCCCGCCACGGCCACCACGCCGGGCTGACCCACGGCCCCCCTCGACCGGTTGACAGATCCCCCGCAAATGGGTTCTCGTAGTGTGCTCGCACCCTGGCAGACGCCACCCCACCCGGCCGGGGAGGAGCGGCAAGGAGGCATCATGATCGAGCTCAGCAAGCCGTCCCGCTGGACCCTGGTCCTGCTCACCACCCTCGCCGTGGGCACCCTCACCGGCTGCGACAAGATCAAGGGGATGATCGAGAGCAAGGTGAAGCAGGCCACCCAGGAGGCCGTCCCCGCACCGCCGGCCGCTCCCCAGCCCGAGGCCGCGCCCGTCACCCCGCCGCCCGCCGCCGAGCCGGCGGCCGCGGTCCCGGCCGCGCCGGCGCTCCCCAGCGGCGGGAGCGAGGAGGAGAAGCTCCGCTACATCAACGCCGCCGCGCTCTCGGCCTGCGCCGCCGTGCGCGAGCCGACCAAAGCCGTCGAGGCCACCCTCCAGGTGGTCCAGGCCAACGGCTTCGCCGACGCGCTCGCCTACGCCGAGGCTGGCAAGCGCTACCTGTCCGACCCGGCCGTGGCCCAGGCGATCTCGGTCCGCCGCGCCGAGTGCCTCGCCGCGGCCACGGCCCAGGCCGCCGCGGCCCAGGCGAGCGCACCGGCCGAGGGAGCGAAGGCGGAGGTCCCGCCGGCCACGCCCGAGGTCCCCGAGCCCGCCAAGGAGGAGGAGCCGGAGGCCCCGCCCCTCGCTGGCCGCTGGGCGGGCAACCTGATGGGCAGCCACACCGGGTCGCTGACCTTCACCGTCGGCCTCGACCAGAAGGCGATCAGCGGTGGTCAGGTGCGCGGCCAGGGCTTCAGCGGCGGTTTCATCGGCGTCATCCAGGGCACCACGGTGCGGATCAACGCCAAGGGGGGCAGCGGCATCACGGCCACCATGGAGGGCAGCCTCAACCCGACCACGAAGCGGATGTCCGGCACCTGGAAGGGTGTGGTCAACAACCACCGCGCCGACGGCTCCTGGTCGGCAGCGCTGGCGAAGTAGCAGCCGGCGAGGCGCAGCGGATGGCGAGCCGGGAGCCGAGCGAGCCGACGGACGCGCAGCCGAGCCTGCTCGCGCAGCTCCATGGGCAGCCGGCGAGGGCCAGCCGCAACCGCCACTTCGACTTCTTCCAGCAGCCCGCGGCCCGACGGGCGCGCCGGCTGCTCCATTTCCTCCAGAGCGTGGAGCGGGACTTGCTCTCCGCCGCCGATGGTGGTGCGGTCGAGGTCCACCGCCTCACCCGGGGCAGCCGCGTCAGCCTCGAGCTGCGCTTCCCCAGGCTCGAGGGGACCCGCACCGCGTTCCTCCACCCGGAGGAGTTCGCGCTGCTGCTCCGCAACCCTGCTTGCCGTTCCCTCCTGAGCCACCTGCTGGACGAGGAGACCGCCTGATGCTCCACCGCCACCCGCTGGAACGCCTGTTGCTCGGTGCCTCCTTGCTGCCGCTGCTGCTCGTGACCGGCTGCGGGCCGCCCCGGACGGAGCTCGTGCCGGGGCCGCGGCCCGCCGACGTCGCGCTCGGGGGCCGCTGGACCTCCAACTGGGGTGAGCTGAAGCTGGCCCAGGAGGGGGAGGCCGTGCGCGGGACGTTCGACTACAACGACGGCCAGCTCGAGGGAGTGCTCCAGGGGGACCTCTTCCTCTTCGACTGGCTGCAGCCACCGGACCCCACGGCGGCGCGCATGACCGTCAAGGGCAAGGGCTACTTCCGCATCTCGCCCGACGGGCAGATCCTCGAAGGCGCCTGGGGGTACGGCGCCCAGCGGGAAGGCGGCGGGGCGTGGCGTGCCCAGCGGATCAACCGATGAGGGGGGCCCTGCTGCCGACGCTCTGGCTGCTGCCCCTCCTCGCCGCGGCGCAGCCCGCCCCCCCGCAGGTCCCGGCCAGCGCGGGTGAGGTCGCGGGGCGCCCGGCTGCGGCCACCGACCCCCGCCTCCCGCTCCTCGACGCGATGGCCGCCGAGCTCCAGCGCAACCGCCAGGCCCTCCGGCTGGAAGGCTACGACGCCCCCTACTTCATCTCCTACCAGGTGGGCGAGGTCCACCGCCGCGTGCTCGGCGCCCGGTTCGGTGCCCTCGACGCGGACGCGACGGTGCACTCCCGCGGCGCCCACGTCGAGGTGCGGGTCGGCGACTACCAGCTCGACTCCGCCGGCGTCGACGCGACGGACTACGAGCGCTACGTCGCGTACCAGCCCAGCGAGGAGCTGCCCCTCGAGGACGATCCGGCCGCCCTGCGCGGCGCGCTCTGGCTGCTCACGGAGCGGAAGTACAAGGAGGCGATCGCCTCCCTGCTCAAGAAGAAGGCCAAGGGCGTCTACACCGCGAAAAAGAACGAAGTTCCTGATTTTTCAAAAGAATCCCCAACAACCCACCTCGACGCCCCCCTCCGGCTGACCATCGACGAGGCGCGCTGGAAGCCGCTGCTGCGCGACATCGCGCGCCAGATCTGCCACCGGACCGAGGTCTTCGACTCCAGCGTCAAGCTGGTCGCGGAGCACCAGCGGCGCTGGCAGGTCAACACCGAGGGGAGCCGGATCCTCACGGAGCGCACCCTGTACTCCCTGCACGTCGTCGCCTACACCCGGGCCGAGGACGGCATGTTGCTGGACAACGAGCGGATGTTCTACGCCTCGCGCGACGACCGGCTCCCGGACGCGACGCACCTCGCCCAGGAGGTCGAGGAGCTGCTGACGGAGCTCCTCCTCCTGCGTCAGGCGCCCCTCCTCGACCCGTACGTCGGCCCGGCGATCTTCGAGCCGGAGGCCGCGGGCGTGCTCTTCCACGAGGCCGTCGGGCACCGGCTCGAAGGACAGCGGCAGAAGGACAACAGCAACGAGGGACAGACCTTCAAGGGCCGCATCGGGGAGCGGATCCTCCCGACCTTCCTCGACGTGCGGGACGACCCGACGCTGACCGCAGCCGCCGGCGAGGAGCTCAACGGCTTCTATCGGATCGACGAGGAGGGTGTCCCGGCGCAGCGGGTCACCCTGGTGGAGCAGGGGGTGCTGCGCGGCTTCCTGATGTCGCGCACGCCCATCGAGGGGCAGGAGCGCTCCAATGGCCACGGCCGCGCCCAGCTCGGCTACGCCCCGGTCGGCCGCATGGGCAACCTGATTATCGGCTCCTCCCGGCAGGTGGCGCCGCCCCAGCTCGCGCAACGGCTGCTGGCCGAGGTACGGCGTCAGAAGAAGCCCTACGGCCTGATCATCGGGGACCTCGCGGGGGGCTCCACCAACACCTCCACCTTCGGCTACCAGGCCTTCAAAGGCTCGAGCCGGCTGGTCTGGAAGGTGGATGCCCAGACCGGCGCCCGCACCCTGGTCCGCGGAGTCGAGATCGTCGGCACACCCCTGACGAGCGTCAACAAGATCCTGGTGACCTCCAGCGAGCTGGGGGTGTTCAACGGCTTCTGCGGTGCAGAGTCGGGGGCGGTGCCGGTGTCGGTGATCGCGCCCGCCGTGCTGATCGAGGAGATCGAGCTGCAGCGCGCCTCCCGCGACGAGGACCGCGGCCCCTTGCTGCCCCCGCCCTGGAGGGAGGAGCCGGAGCTGCTGCGCCGCTGACCCGGCGCCGACCCGGCGCCGACCCGGGATTGACCGCCGCGGTGCAGGCGGGCTAGGCTGAGGATACGCCGATGAACGCGGGAGGCCCGCGGCGGCCGGCATCGGGGCAAGAGGTGGATCCGACCCGCATCATCCAGCTCGATCCGCACGGCCTGCGCCAGGATGCCGCCAACGACTGCACCCTGGTCGGGGCATCCCTCGGGCCCAGCTCCACGGCGAGCTTCCAGGGGCTCTTCACGGCCCACTATGCCGAGATCCGCCGGATCTGCGAGGCGCACCCCCAGCAAGGGCTGGTGATGATCGCGTGTGGACCGGGCGACGCGTTCGCCTGGGCCTTCTTGCGGGCCCGCGCCGAGACGGCCGCGGTGGCGATCCTCGGTCGGCACGGGGGGGTCGACCTCTACCTGCCCCACGACCCGAGCCTCTCCCTGCGCCACCTGGTGGTGCTGCTCCATCCGGCCGCCCCCGGCGAGGAGCCGAGCTTTCGCCTGCTGGACATGCGCACGCCGACCGCGTTCCTCGACGAGCACGGCAACCGGCTGGAGGCCTTGCTCGCCGAGGGCCCCGTCTTCGTCCGCTGCGCGGGCTGGGCGATCTTCTTCCTGCCGACCGGCGACGGGCTGCCCTGGCCCGAGTCCCCGGCCGACGGCTGGGAGTGCATCCCCGAGCGGATCTACCAGGAGGAGCAGCCCGCAGAGCCGGACCGCTGGCAGCGCCGCCGCCCCCTCGGCCGCCAGCTCCTCCTCGCGGCGGACGCCTCGCCGCCGCGCCCCGGCGCACGGAACGACGCCCGGACCGCGGTGCAGATCCTCCAGGGGCCCGCCCTCGCCGGGCCCGAGCTCCTCGCCCCGGGCGAGGCCCCCCTGGGGCGGCTCGACATCGAGACGGCCGAGGCCTCGGCGATCCTGACCGTCGGCGCCAGCGCGCTGCACCGGGGCATCCTCCTGGGACGCTACGAGCGCTGCGATTCCCCGGGGGTGCCCATCCTCATCGACAGCCGCATCTCCCGGGTCCATCTGCTGCTCGTGGAGATCGCCGGCGTCCCCTATGCCGTGGACATGGCCTCGACCAACGGCCTGTGGCTCGACGATGCCCTGCAACGGCTGGTGCCCTTGCAGCCCGGCCGCCCCCTCGGGCTCGGCCGGGACCTGGCGACCCTGCGCTGGCGCCCCGTCGGCTGAGCCGCTCCGCCTCGGCGCCCCCACGACGCTCCTTGCCACCCCGCCTTGCCCGGTGTAGCAGGAGCGCCATGCTGGGCGGCTCGATCGGCGCAGGTGAATTCTACTCGATCCTCTCCGCCTGCTTCTGGGCCAGCGCGGTGATCCTCTTCCGGCTGGGTGGGCGCAGCGTCACCCCCTTCGCGCTCAACCTCTTCAAGGACTCCATCGGGCTGCTCCTCTTCCTCGTCACGTTGCTGCTGGTGGGGATCCCCTTCTGGCCCGCCGCGGTCCCCCTCTCCGACTGGCTGATCCTGCTGGCCAGCGGCGCCGTGGGGATCGGCATCGCCGACACCCTCTTCTTCGCCAGCCTGAACCGGCTCGGCGCGGTCGGCTCGGCCATCGTCGACTGCCTCTACAGCCCGTTCGTCGTGATCAGCGCGGCGTTGTACCTGCACGAGCCCCTCGGCCTCGGGCTGCTGGTGGCCATGGGGTTGATGATCGCGGCCTTGCTCCTGGGCATCGAGCCCCCCCCGGCCCACGCGGGAGAGGCACCCGCGGCCGCGAACGGCCGCGCCGGCGTCCTCCTCGGGGCCACGGCGATGCTGCTGATGGCCGTCGCGATCGTCGGGGCGAAGCCCGTGCTGGAGCGGGTCGATCCCTGGTGGGCGACGGCCGTCCGCCTGACCGGCGGCGTCCTCCTGCTCGCGGTGCAGGGCACCTTCCGGCAGAACCGGGCGGCAGTCCGAGCGTGCTTCCGCCCGGGCCCGCACTGGCGGGTCACCCTGCCGAGCGCGGTGATCGGCGCCTACGGTGCCATGATCACCTGGATCCTCGGGATGCAGCTCACCCATGCGTCCATCGCCGGGATCCTCAACCAGCTCAGCACCCTCCTCGTCATCCCCCTGGCGGCCATCTTCCTCCACGAGCCCCTGCGGCCTCGCCGGGTGCTGGCGGTCCTCCTGGGGATGCTGGGCGGCTTCATCGTCGTCCACTGAGCGGCGGGCCCGCGAGCAGGCCGCAGGCGTCACGCCCCGGGCAGGACCGGACCGCGCGGCGCGGGCGGCGCCCTCAGGGCGAGTCCTTCCACGCGGGCAGGTCCTCCTCCTCCATCACCACGGTGCGCACACCCTGGGCGCCCCCCTCGATGGTCAGGGGAGTGGCCACATAGCCCTCCTTGCGCACCCAGAGCGAGCGGGTACTGAGGCTGACGGGCAGGGTGAGGGGAGTCTTGCCCAGGCGTCGGTCCCCCTCCCAGATCGCGGCTCCGGGGGGGCTGGAGAGGAGCCGCAGGCTGCTGCGGACCGGAGGGGACGGCCGGGGGGCTGGCGAGGCAGCCGCGGCCGCGGAGCCCGAGGCCGCGGGCGGCGCGCGACGCGCCCCCGTCCCGGAGGTCGCCCGACCGCTCGGCGGCCCGGGCCGGGGGGCCTCGGCCGGGAGGACGGGAGACGGCCGGGGGCCGGCGGACGTCAAGGTCGCCGCCGGACCGGCCCCTACACCGCCGCCAGCAGCCCGGTCGGGCTGGTCCGTGGAGGCCCCGGCCGGGGGGACGGGCGCCGCCGGCCGGCCAACCTCCTGGCCACCAGCCAGACTCTCGGGCCGCGCCGGCACCGGGGCAGCCTCCGGGGTCGCGCGCCCCGGGGCGGCCACCGGGACCAGCTCTGGCGCAAGGCGAACGGACGATGGGAGCAGCGGCAGCCAGTGGTCCCGGGTCAGCAGCAGCCCCCCGACGAGCAGCAGCAGCGACAGCACCCCGACGAGGAAGATCGGGGCACGGGACGCGGGCGGCCGGCGCCGGACCAGCTCGTAGACGGGCCCGGTCTCCCCGGGCAACCCCAGGGGGAGCGGTTGCTGGGGTGCGGTGGGCGCCTCGACCAGATCCTGGAGCAGCTCCACGCGCGGCGTCGGCGAGGGCAGCTCCTCCAGACCGGCATAGGCAGCCGGCCGGGGCGAGCCCGCCTCTCGCCGCGCCGGCTCGTGTCCACCTCCTGAATAAAAAGGACCAGTAGATGTAGCGGAACGGGAGGAACGAACCAGATCCTCGAGGCGGAGGCGTACTTCCTGCACTGACGCCGGGCGCTGCTCCCGGGACTTGGCCAAGAGCTGCTCCACCAGGGTCTGGACCTGCGGGGGCAGCTCGGCCGTCGGGACGAAGCTCCGCAGGGCGGGGACTGGCGCCTCGCAGTGCTGGATCATCACCGCGAGCGCGCTGTCGCCCGAGAAGGGCGGACGCCCGGCCAGCAGCTCGAAGAGGATCACGCCGAGCGCGTAGATGTCGGCGCGCTGGTCGACCTCCTCGCCCCGCCCCTGCTCCGGGGCCATGTACGCGGGCGTCCCGAGGGTGGTGCCGACCCGGGTCAGGCGAGGGCTCGCGGCGCTGTCGATCCGGGCGATGCCGAAATCGAGGATCTTGAGGAAGTCCGGATTGGAGCCGACCCGGGAGAGCATCAGATTCTCGGGCTTGAGGTCCCGGTGGTAGATCCCCTGCGCGTGGGCCGGCTCCAGGCCGTCGCAGACCTGTCGCAGCACCGCGACCGCGCGCCGCAGGGGGAAGGGGCCCTCGGCGCGGAGCACCGCGGCCAGGGAGCTCCCCTCGAGCAGCTCCATGGCCAGAAAGAGGGTCCCGTCGTCGGCCTGCCCGAAGTCGAAGAGCGTGACGATGTTGGGATGGCTGAGGGAGCTGGCGGTCTGCGCTTCCCGGAGGAAGCGGGCGACGACCTCGGGGGTGCCGACGTGCTCGGCCCGGATGACCTTGAGCGCGACGTCCCGGTGTCCCTGGACGAAGCGTTGCCGGGCCCGGTAGACCGCGCCGAAGGCTCCCTTGCCGATGCAGGCGAGGAGCTCGAAGCGCCCGGCGAGCACCTTGCCGACGAGGGGGTCCTGGATCTTGGGCGGTCGGCCGCCAGTGAGCGGGGTGCCGTCGTCCGGGCAGAAGCCGAGCTCATCGGCGAACTGCTGCTTGCAGAGAGGGCACTGCTTCATCCAGCTTCCCGA
This sequence comes from Myxococcota bacterium, assembly GCA_034005005.1. GTDB lineage: Bacteria > Myxococcota_A > JAVEVO01 > JAVEVO01 > JAVEVO01 > JAVEVO01. The sequence goes on along the minus strand of JAVEVO010000047.1, from coordinate 8,085 downwards.
TCCCCTGGGGTCCGATCACGCGCCGACCATAGCACTGTCTGACAAAACGGTCATGATCTTGCAGTCGGTCGCTGTTTCGCCAAGGATGGAGGGGTCACGAGGAGGTACCTTGACGCAGTCCGAGACCGTGCCGAGGAGGGTCAGCACCCCGTGCCGCGTGGGGAGACGAGCGGGAGGGCTGCTGCTCGTCGCCCTGCTGCTCTGGCCACCGGGCCTGCCAGCCGCGCCGCGCGGCGCGGGTGCGACACGCCAGGAGGAGCTGAGCCAGCAGGCGAAGGAGGCTTTCCTCGCCCGGCGCTACCCCGAGTCCCTGGGGTTCGCGCTGCAGGCCCTGGCCCTCGAGCCGGAGGACACCGCGACGATCTTCAACGTCGCCCGGCTCCACGAGCTCCTGGGACAGCTCCCGGAGGCGGCGGGCCGCTACCAGGACTTCCTCGAGCGCAACCCCGAGGCCAAGGAGCGCCAGGCGGTCCAGCGACGGATCGACAAGCTGGCGGCCAGCCTGCAGGGGACCCATTGCCGGTTGCGGGTGTTGACCGACCCGCAGGGGGCCGAGGTGTCCTTGCGCGCGCTCGAGGAGCCGACCGGCGCGCACGACCTCCCGCCGTACAACGAGCTGGGGACCTCCCCCCTGGTGCGCTGGCTGAAGCCTGGTCGCTACACGATCCGGGTGGCCAGGGAGGGATACGACCTGCACGACGAGGAGATCGAGCTCCGCCTGCTCAACGAGACGCTGCTGCGTACCACCCTCAGCCAGGCGCGTCGCGAGGGCTACCTCGCCTTGAGCGGCGACCCGCCGGGGGCCCGGGTCGAGATCGACGGTGCCCTGCGCGGTCAGCTCCCCCTCGCGGGCCCGCTCTTCCTCTCCCCCGGCCGCCACGATCTGCGCATCGTGCGGCAGGGGTACGCCCCCTGGGAGCAGGTGATCGAGGTCCGGGCCCAGGAAACCCTGCAGCTCCACGCCAAGCTGATCGCGCTGCCGCCCACGGAGGGTCCGGACGCCGCGGCCCCCGAGGACGCCGCCGCCCCCGAGGACGCCGCCGCTCCCGAGGCCGCCACGGCCCCCCCGGAGCCCGACGCCGAGCACCCGGCCCCCTCCCCCGAGGCCCCGACGCACCCGGCCGGAGAGCACGGCCCCGACGCGCTCGCGGCCAGCCCGGCGGCCACGACAGCCCCGAGCCCGGAGACCGCCGGGGCGGAGCGCACGGCTCACGCCGAGCAGGAGCAGCGGCCCTTGCTCCCCCTCGCCACGGCCACGGACCAGCCCGAGCCCGAGACCGAGATCCCCGATCCCTGGGAGGAGACGCCCCCCGCCGGGCTGCCCGCGGCGGCAGCCGAGCCACGACGGACGGGCCCTTCGGCCATGAGCTGGACCTTCCTCGGTCTCGGCCTCGGCGGGCTCCTCACGGGCGGCGCCGCGGGTGTGCTCTTCCTCGAGGCACGTCAGGATATCGACGACTACCGGGCGCTCCCCCAGGCCGACAAGGAGCGCTCCGAGTACGACTCCCTCGTCGAGACCGCCGAGCTCCGGCAGCTCCTCGCGAACATCGGCTGGGGTGTGGCCGCGGTCGGGCTCGGCACCGGCCTGGCCCTCTGGCTGTGGGGAGGGGACGACGCGGGAAGGGACGACGCGGGAGGGGACGACACGGCCAGCACGGTCGCCTGGCACCCCGTCGTGCTCCTCCCCCACGGCGCAGGCATGGAGGTGCGGTGGTGAAACCCGACTCTGCACGACGACCTCCCGCGTCCCGCCCCGTCGACTGCGCCCACCTCGCGGTGCGGTGGTCGTTGCTGGGCCTCGCGTGGGGTGTTTCGGGTTGCCTGCTCGAGCTGCCGCCCGCGACCTGCCAGTCCGACCAGGACTGCTTCAACGGCGAGCGCTGCCTGGACCGGCGCTGCGTCCCCGACACCGCCGAGGGCGAGGGCGAGGGCAAGGAGGGCGAGGGCGAAGGCGCCGAGGGCGAGGGCACCGAGGGCGAAGGTGAGGGCGCCGAGGGCGAAGGCGAGGGCGCCGAGGGCGAAGGTGAGGGCGCCGAGGGCGAGGGCGAGGGCGCCGAGGGTGAGGGTGAGGGCGGCTGTCCGGGAGAATGCCAGCCCGGCGCGGTGCGCCCCTGCCCGCTGGGCCCCGGGGAGAAGGGCTGCCCCCGAGCGCAGAAGTGCGGCGAAGACTGTCGCTACCCGGCTGCTTGCTTCCCCGACCCGACGGAAGAGATCTGCGACGGGCAGGACAACGACTGCGACGGCAGCGTCGACGAAGACCAGCCCGTCGGCGCCGGCTGCCTCGTCCAGCAGGGCGGCTGCCTGCTGGTCGGCCTGCATGCCTGCCAGAACGGCAGCGAGACCTGCGCGGCCCTCGATCGCAGCGGCACGCTGGAGGCCTGCGCAGACGGGCGCGACGACGACTGCGACGGCCTGGTGGACGAGGCAGACTGCGCCCCGGCCGCAGGGCTGCTGCACGGACGCGAGCTGCTGCTCGGCGAGCGCGGCCTGCCCCTGAGCAGGGCCCAGGGGGGACGTGCGGAGCAGCTCCTCGAGCTGCCCTGCGCGCTCGCCCCCCCCCTGGCGGTCACCCTCGGCCACTGGCCCGTGCCCCCGTGCAACCTCGGCGCCGAGGGGGAGGTCGAGCGCTTCGGCAGCCTGCTCGACGCCGCAACCCACGGCGCATCGCTCGACGGCGGGGCGGGGGACCTGCTGTGCACCGACGGCCCCTTCGGGCCCAGCTCCCGCGGCCTGCTGCTCGCCGACGCGTCGAGCAGTCTCCAGGCCGGCCCCTTCGCGTGGCCTCCGGGCGACGCGTACGAGGGCACCATCTGGCTCTTCTTCCGCCGTGGCCCCGAGCAGGGGCTCACCCGGGCGCAGCTCGCCCGCCTCGGCAACCTGGCCTGGATCGGGCTCGACCCGGAGCAGCGGCTGGTGACCTGGGTGATCGGCTCCGAGTACAAGGTCCTCGGGGCTCGCAGCCTGGCCGACACCGACTGGCACGGCGTCGTGCTGTCCTTCCGCGTCCAGGCCAACGGCAAGGCCGACTTCTTCCTGTATGCCGATGGCGCGCTGGAGACCTCCGGCAGCGTCCCCGCCAGCGGACTGCAGGTCCTGCCCAGCCGCTCCCCCCTCGTCATCGGGAACGAGCCCGGCCGCGCCGAGGAGACCCCCTTCTCGGGCAGCGTCGCGGACCCGGCCCTGCTCAGCCGGGCGCTGGAGCCCCTCGAGGTGGCGCTGCTGCACCGCCAGCGCGCGGCCTGGTCCGCGAGCCTGGCCCACGCGGCCTTCCCCGGGCCGAGCTGGAACGACCCGACGGGCGACGACGGGGGGCAGTGGCTCATCGGCGATCCCCAGGAGTATCGAACCATTCGCTCGGTGCCCGGCCTGGGCCTAGCCGGCGCCCGCCTCCTCCCCACCGATCTGGCGGGACGCCGCCCCCTCTCCCCCCGGGAGGCCGACGAGCTGGTCGGGCTGTGGCCGCTCGCCGGCAGCCTCGACGGCACCAGCGGCCCGAACCTGGCGCTGGCCGCGGACCTCGGCTGCGAGCGCGAGCCGCTCCCCGAGAGCTGCCCCCTGCCCACCGCGGGGCCATACTACGACATGGACTGGGGCGCGCTGTCCTTCGCCGGTGGTACCTTCGCCACAGCAGAGCTGATCGACCCGGCCGGCGGCCACGTCGTCCCCATCACCCCCACGGCCGGGGCGCCGCTGCAGCTCGAGGGCTGGGTGCGACCCGATCCGGAGTTCCGCTCCCGCACCGGGACCTTCGCCGCGCTCGTCGCGACCCGCGGCGACGGCGACGATGTCCACCTGCAGCTCGCCCTGCAGGTGGTGACCGCCGCGGACGGCAGCTACACCCCCCGGGCCGTGCTGCGCCACTCCACCCGGCTGGCGGCGGCCACGGAGGACGCGCTCCGGTGCAACCAGGACGCCGACTGCGGGAGCAGCAAGGACTGCTACGAGCTCGTGCACCTCTGCGTGCCCCGTCTCCTGGCCGAGCAGGTAGGGGATCGGGTGACCGTGCTCGCCGGGGGGATGTTCCCCGCGGGCACCTGGCACCACGTGACCGCCCAGCTCGAGCTCACCGCGACCCCGACCGGCCCGACCCCCACCCTCCGCTTGCTGGTGAACGGGCTGCCCGCGGGCGAGAGCACCCTCGTCGCCGCGGACGCGGCCACCCTCAGCGACGAGCAGTACAGCTTCTCCCAGCTCGTCGTCGGCTCGCTGCCCCCGCCCAGCGAGGTCGCGCCCGTGGTCGCGGACGCGCCCGAGGCGCCCTTCAGCGGTCGACTCGCCGGCGTGGCCGTGCACCGGGTCGCGCAGCCCTTCTGGAGCATCGCCCGCCGGACCCAGCCCGGGCCTGCCCGGATCCGGCTGCTGCTGAACACGCTGGCCGACACCGTGTACTACCCCCGGATCTGGCTCGTCCTCGGCTCTCCACTCCCCGGCGTGGCCGAGGAGTCGGCACTGGGGCTCTTCCACCCGGCGCACCCCAGCCGGCCCACGCCCCTGTACTGGCGCGCCGATGGGCTCGACCGCCCCTTCGCTGACCTGACCTTCACCGGTCGCACCGCCAAGGGCTGGCCCGGCCGACCGCTGGTGCTCCCCGCGGCCGAGGGTCGGGGAACCGGCTTCGGGGATGGCGGAGTCCCCCTCGATCTGCGAGCGGTCGCCAGCTTCCCCCTCTTCCCTGCCGCGGAGGCGACCCGGCTGACCCTCGAGCTGCGGACCGTCGGCGGCCTCGACGGGGACCTGCTCTCCTGGGGGCGCCCCCCCGACACGGCGGCCCTCGCCGGGTTCGGCCTGTGGGTGAAGCCGGTGGACCAGGCGCGCAAGCTGATGCTGGCCCATGGCAACGGCCAGCAGACCGAGCTGGAGGTGCTCGGCCAGCCCCTCGCCGGTCTCCTGGATGGAGCCGGGCACGTGCTCGGGCTGACCCTCGAGCAGGCACGGCCGGGGGAGAGCACCTCCTACAACTTCTTCGTCGATGGGGCGCCGGGCTCGAGCCTGGCCGAGGGCCCGGCCTGCGCCTACCCCGACGACCGGACGCAGCTCCGGCTGGGCGAGGGAGTGCGGGGCGTCAGCGAGGACATCGAACAGGGCCGCTTCCGCTGGCAGGAGGGAGGGCTGGTGGAGCTGCGGGTCCGCCGGGAGGTGCTGCCCCTGGAGCAGCAGCTCCCCCTCCGCCCCCTCGAGCTACGCAGCGGGAGCCTCTTCCACTTCGGCTGTCCGGACTTCCTCGGCTGCCCGTGAAGGCTGGCGGACCCGGTGCGGGCGCCAGCGACGGCGGCTACCAGGAGATCGTCCCGCCCGAGTCGTCGCGGCAGCTCTGCAGCTCGAAGTTGCAGCTCCAGGTGCCGTTGTGTGCCCGGAAGCCGGAATCGTCCGACCGCTCATAGTACGATAGTCCCCCTTCGCCGAGGGGGAGCCGGATCTCGAGCTGGCTGCCCTGATCCCGGGGCAGCAGGCGGAAGTCCAGATCGAGCTCCTGCGCGGCCCCCTCGTCGATCCCGTAGCGACCGGCGAAGGCGACCAGCATGGGCTCGTGGCCCAGGGTGTCCCACGTGATCCCCTCCCCGACGTGCAGCCGCACGGAGCCATCGAGGAGGTAGCGGCGACCGCCGGACGTGTAGCGGCAGTCCGCCAGGTCCCCCCAGACCACGGGCTCGACGTCGTCGTCCTCGTAGTTGAGGGTCAGCTCGACGTAGCCGTTGACCTCCTCGTCCGCGGTCGGTGCGGCCTCCCAGCCGTCGCAGATCCGGTGAGCGATCAGGTAGCCTTGGCCCTCGGTCGACTTGGCGGTCTCGAACGCGACCCGGAGCGCCTTCTCGGTGACGTACGCGAAGCGGTTCAGCTTCTCGATCGGCGTCCGGCGCTGCTCGAGCTGGATCAGCAGATCGGGCAAGGCGGCCGGCAGGAGGTCCGCGGCCGGCTCCTGGTAGGCCGAGACGAGCCCGGCCAGGGAGGGGGGGGTCGGCTGCTGCTCCACGCGCCGGACCTCCTCGCACCCGCCGCCGAACAGACCGACCGTGAGGCCGGCGCCGACGATCAGCCAGCGGCCGCACGCGCCGAGGGCCAGGTCGAGCGGACCGACGATGGCCCCCGGCCGTGGTGGATCGAGATGGATCATGGGCGACGCCTCCTTGGCAGTGTATCATCGCGGCTCGAGGCAACCCTGGCAAGGGAGGTCCCCGGGACAGGGCCTCCCCGGGGGGCCGGGAGGTGCCGTCGGCCACCCCCGGCGACCGGCTGGCCCTGCCGATCCGGGGCTATTCCCAGGGCGAGGAGCGAGCATGCGCAGTGATCTGGTCACCGAGCGGCTGGCCATCGGAAGCTGCCCCCGGGGCCCCCACGACGTCGCGGAGCTGAAGCGCCGGTACGGGATCACCGCCGTCGTCAGCCTGCAGCCCCCCGACGAGACGGCCCGGTCCGGCGTCGACCCCGAGCAACTCCAGCAGGTCTACCGGCTCCAGGGGGTGGTCGCGGAGCGGGTCCCGATCCGGGACTTCGCGCCCGACGAGCTGCTCCGCGCGCTCCCCGCCTGCCTCGAGGTGCTCGCCCGGCTCCACGGGGAAGGGCACAGCGTCTACCTGCACTGCCATGCGGGCGAGAACCGTTCCCCCACGGTGGCCATCGCCTACCTCCATGCGCGGGCCGGCATGAAGCTGGACGCGGCGCGGGACCTCGTGGAGATGCAGCATCCCTGCGCGCCCTACGCCGAGGTGCTGGCCCGGCTGGGCGAGCTGCTGTCGCCCACGCCGGTCTAGAAGTAGACCACCTGGCCGTCACCTAGCTCGCAGCGTCCTTCGCTGGGCTGGCCGACCGTGCGCACCACGTCGCCGGGGGCCGGCTCCAGCCGCGTCCCCGACAGCTCGCCGAGGATCAACCGCGACAGCAGCGGGGCGAGGAGCTGGACCTGGTAGCAGGGGATGGTCGGCTCGAGGTGACTGCCGCCGATCCCCGAGTCGTCCGTGAGGAAGAGATAGCGGGCGAGGGTCATCGCCGCGGTCAGCCGCATCAGGTACTCGGTCCCCCGGTCCACGCCGCTCGAGGCGACCGGGAAGACCTTGACCCCCTCGGCGCGCAGGCGATCGGCCTGGCCCAGCAGCCTTCGTGCGTCATCGCCGGGATGGGGTGGTGCATCGGCGACCCAGAAGACGAGCCGCACCGCCTCCGTCCGCCAGTCGAGCTCCAGCAGCCGGGCGAAGGCCTCGGGGACCGCCTCCTCGAAGTCCCCGCCGCCGCGAGCCTGCCGGCTGATGAGCTGGCAGGAGAAGAGATCGAGGTCGTCGGTGAAGCGGAAGGGCAGGGTGACGTAGCTGTCGCCGTGGTCGCGGTACGCGATCAAGGAGAGGCGCAGGGAGAGCCCGGGATGGAAGGCGCGGATCCCCTCCACTACCGCGCGCAGCTCGGCCTTCAGGTAGGCGATCTCGTCGCCCATGCTGCCGGTGGTGTCGAGCAGCAGCACCAGGTCCAGGGCCTCGGGCGGCAACGGCTGCTCGTGGGGGAGCTGGACGTCCCAGTCCTCCCCCGCGGACAGCCCGGCGCGGCGGACGGTCACGGCGCCCTCGCCCGGCGGCGTCACCGTCACGGCGAACGAGCGCGAATCGGCCCCACCGTCACGCCGGGGGAAGAACAGCACCCGGCCGTCCATGGCGCTGCGCCCGGAGAACAGCAGTTGCTGGCCCTCGTCCTGCACCTCGACCCGGGCGTTGGCCACGGGCCGGGCCGCGGAGTCGTGCACGGTGATCACGACCCGATCGGCCATCGGCCAGTAGGGCAGCCGCCGCGCCTGTTGCACCACATCACGAAGATAATCCAAGAAAAACGAGAAGTTGAGATTGTCGTCCCAGTCGCCGGCGGTGAGCAGGGGGGCCAGGGGTGCTGGCGGTCGGACGGCCTGGGGGTCGTCGCACTCTCCTTCCCGCTCGCCCTCCCACCCCGGCTGCTCGCCCTCGCCCTCGCCCTCCCAGCCGCTCCACTCGCCCTCGCCTTCCCCCTCGCCTTCCCCGGACTCCCCTTCCCCCTCGCCTTCCCCGGACTCCCCCTCGCCTTCCCCCTCGCCTTCCCCGGACTCCCCCTCCCCCTCGCCTTCCCCGGACT
>JAVEVO010000046.1:0-16070 GCA_034005005.1 Myxococcota bacterium | reverse complement strand
GGTCGCACGGACTCTCGTCTGGCGGCCACGTGACCAAAGTCATGGCCAGGCCTCGCTTCTCCTTCCTCAAGGCCCACGGGCTGGGCAACGACTTCCTCCTGCACCTCCAGCGTCCGTCCGAGCCGCTGCTCACCCCGGAGGAGGTCCGCTTGCTCTGCGACCGCCGACTGGGAGTCGGCGCGGATGGGGTCATCCACCTCCTCCCGGGGCCGTCCTCCCGGCAGGCCCGGATGGTGCTGCACAACCAGGACGGCAGCCCGGCCGAGATCTCGGGCAACGGCCTGCGCTGCGCCGTGGCCGCGCTGAGCTGCTGGTGGGGCAGTGGCTGCGCCGCCGACACCTGGCAGATCCTGACCGGGGCCGGCCTCCGGGAGGGTCGCACCCTGCCCCCCGGCGCGGATACCGGCCCGGGCTCCTCGGCGCTGCTGGTCGCGGTCTCCATGGGCCGCCCGGCCTACCACGAGGCCGTCCTCTCCCCGGAGGGCGCGGCGCTCCTCCCCGGTCCGGCGGGGCACCGACGGCTGCGCCTCCAGCTCGGGGATCGGGAGCTCGTCGGCTTGCCCGTGGCCCTCGGCAACCCCCACTTCGTCATCCCGGGGCCGTTGCCCAGTGATGCCGAGCTGCAGCGGCTCGGTCCCCTGGTGGAGCACCACGAGGCGTTTCCCGGGCGGATCAATGGAATCTGGCTCGAGGCCGTCGCTTTGGACCGGCTCCGGTTGAAGATCTGGGAGCGCGGCGCCGGAGTCACCCCGGCCTGCGGCAGCGGCGCCTGCGCGGCCGCGGTCGCGGCCTGCTGGCTGGGCCTTTGCCCAGTCGGGAGCTCGATCGAGGTCGAGATGCCGGGCGGCCGGGTCCAGGTCGCGCTGCCCAGCGCGGCGGGTGAGGAGCTCTGGCTCACCGGCCCGGTCGCGCTGGTCGCCCGCGGGGAGTGGCTGCTGGCCGGCTAGTACCTCGACACAGCGAAGATGACCGGTTGAGCTTCGGGTGGCGACCGGCCTCCGCGCCGGTCGTGGAGGTGATGACCTGTCGGCCGGCACCCAGCGCGCAACAGGCCGCCGATCGAGACTTTCGTACTAAGAAGCTGGTACAGTGGGGGTAGGACGGGAAGAACGCTGAGAGGTCGGGGGGATGCGTGCGGGGGTGGGGTAGAGGGCCGAGGATCAGTCCTTGGCACCCTTCTTGGCGCCCTTCTTGATCATCACCAGGCCGTTCTTGCCGCCCGGCACGGCGCCCTCGATCAGGATCAGGTTCCGGGCGAGGTCCACCCGGACCACGGTGAGGCTCTGCACGGTGACCTGACGGTTCCCCTGCTGGCCGGGCATCTTGCGCCCCTTGACGGTGCGGCCCGGGGTCATGTTCGTGCCGATGGAGCCGCCGTGACGGAAGTACTCGTGCACGCCGTGGCTATCGTGGAAGCCGCTGAAGTTGTGACGCTTCATGACGCCGCTGAAGCCCTTGCCCTTGGAGACGCCGACGACGTCCACCTTCTCGCCGGCCTTGAAGAGGTCGGCCTTGACCTGGGCGCCCTCGGTGTAGCGCGCGAGCTGCTCCGCGGTGACCCGGAACTCCTTGAGGTGGCGCAGCGGGGCCTGTCCCAGCTTGGCGAACTCACCCTGCTGGGCCTTGTTCACCAGCTTCTCGCGGACCTGCTCGAAGGCGAGCTGCACGGCGGTGTAGCCGTCGCGCTCCGTGGTGCGCTTGCGAGTCACCAGGCAGGGGCCGGCCTGGATGACGGTGACGGGGACGGCATTCCCCCGAGGGTCGAAGATCTGCGTCATGCCGATCTTGCGTCCGAGAATTCCTTCTGCCATGGCTCGTTCCTTCGATCCCGTCGGGCTTCTGACTCCACCGGGGGTGATCCGCACGGCGGAGGAGGCGGGGCGAAGAGAGCCCCTGCCACGGGACAAGATGCGGTATCTAGCCGCGCCACCGGGACGCGTCAACGATCCTTGCACCCCCGGGAGCGGGTCGGGCCCGGGCCCCGGCCCGGCGCACGCGCTCCCGGGCCGTGCGCCGGTCTCCCTGGACCTTCCCGGGGCCATGGCCGATGATGGGCGGACCAACCGTGCGGAGCCTCGACCATGCGTGAGCCGTCGTCGGCGGCGACAAGCCCTCCTCCTTTCCTCCCGGATGCGCGTCCGGTGAGCCCTGGACCGGACTGCGGGGTTCCGGTCGCCGGCCCCTGGATCGTCGAGGCGGTCGATCCGGCGCGCACGGCGGCCGTCTGGCAGGTGCTCGAAGGCTACGCCGGCGGGGATCCGGCCTCGTGGGAGCCGGTCCCGCCCCTGCTCCTCCTCGAGCCCGGGGGGGACGAGCGCGAGGAGAGCGTGCTCGGCCGCTTCGCCAAGCACCTCGGGGCGACTCGCCGCTGGCGGGAATCCGTGGCCGCCTACGGGCTGGGGCCCCCCGCGCCCGCCCGGGCCGAGGTCCAGCACCAGGTGCTCGACGGGGCTGGGGCCGGCGACCCCGTCCGGGCCGGCCTCGGGGCGCTGCTGGGCGCGCTGCAGCAGCGGGGCCTGCTGCTGCCGACCGTCGCGCTGCCGGCGGGTGCGGAGCGGGACGCCTGGTCCCGGCTGCTGGCCGGCGATCTCGGCCGCGGGGGCTTGCTGCTGCTCCTGGAGGGAGCCGCGGAGCTGTTCGACGTCGCCGGCGAGGGTCAGTGGCTGCCGCGCTGGCTGCCGGGCCCCGTGCGGCTGATCCTCGGGTGTCGGAGCGACTCGCCCGGCCTGCCGCGACTCCGGGCGTGGCTCGGCGGCGCACCGTCGCCTGCTCACCAGCCTCCCGGAGGATCGGAGCCTACCCGGGCCCTGCTCTCCCTCGACGATCTCCTGGCGCGCCTCGCGGCGGGCGGCCCGGCCGAGATCGCGGCGATCTGGGCCGAGCTCGTCGCCCTCGTCCGGGCGGGTGAGGGCCTCGCGGCGGGCGATCCCCTCCGGGAGGTCTGGCGCTTCTGGGAGCGACGTGCCGCCCTCTGCGCCGGACCCGGTCCGGGCCGGCATCCAGAGGTCGAGCTGTTGCAGCAGGTCTGGGCCAGCGGGCCCGACGGCTGGCTGGCCCGGCAGCTCCCGGAGGCGCGCCGGGCCCGGACGGTCGCCCGACCCTGGCTGCGGTCCCTCGCCCGTCCGCTCCCCACGCCGCCGGGGGGCCCGGACCTGGTGCTGGTGGGGGGCGGTGGACGCATCGAGGCCCTGGTCGCGTCGCCGGGCGGCACGGCCCTGCTCGCGGCGGGCCGGGAGGGACCCCTGGTGCGGCGCTGGGAGACTGGCCGGGGCTGCACCGCCGTCTTCGCGCTCCCTGCCGCGCTCGCCGATCGCCAGGACCTCGACGGGTTCATCGGGTTGACCCTCGCCGCCGCCGGGGACGTCCTGCTGGCCTTCGGCCGGGGCGGACAGGTCGCGGCCTGGCAGCTCGCGGACGGCCGCTTCCTCGGCCTGTCCGAGGCTGGGGAGCCCCTCCCGGCCGGTCTGGGCGAGCTTCCCTCGCTGCCCCCGCCCTGGCCCGACGATCTGGCGCGGGAGGTCCTGCCCGGCGCGCTCGCCGGCTGCCGGGTCACCCGCGCCACCCGCAGCGAGGGACGACGGTGGCTGGCCCTCGCCGGTGAGCGGCCCCCCGGCCCCTCGCCGTTCTCCGCCTCGTTCCTCTGGATCCAGGAGGTCGACGGACCGGGGCGAGGCGCCGAGCTCGAGCCCGGCTGCCAGGAGGTGACCGCCTTGTGCTTCCTCGGCGAGGACCGGCTGGTCGTCGGCGGCGACGACGGCGAGCTGAAGCTCTGGTCCCTCGAGGCGCTCGACCTCGGAGCGGGCCCGCGGCCGGGCGATGCGCCGGTTGTGGGCGCCGATCCGGGGGGGGGCGCGGTCCTGCGTCCGGCCCCCGCCCCCGCGGAGGTCCTCGCGCTGCTCCCCGACGGGCAGGTCGTCAGCGGCGGGGATGGGGAGCTGCTGGTCTGGGAGCTCGCGCAGCCCGGGCCGGTCCGCCGGCTCCCCCTCGCCACCGGGCGGGTGGTGGCCCTGGCCGGGGACGGCCGGGGGTCGCGGCTCCTCGTGCAGAGCCGGGTGGCCGGCTGCTACGACCTCGACCCCCGGCTGCGGCTGATCGAGCCCGTCACGGGCTACTGCGAGACCGTGCTGCGGCTGCCCGGCCCGGCGGCCGGCGGCCTCCTGCTCCTCGAGCCGACCGGGAGCGGGGCGCTCGTCGGCGGGGCCGATGGTCGGCTGCGCCGGTTCGAGCTCGCGTCCGGGCGGTGCGAGCTCGACCTGGCCTGTCACGAGGCTCCCCTGACCGCGCTGACGCTGCTGGCCGACTCCCGCACCGTGGTGCTGGTGGACCGTCAGGGCGGCATCCTCCTGTTCGACCTCGTCCGCGGCGAGGTCGGCGCGCGGCTCCCGGGTGAGCCCGGCGCCTACTGTCCCGTGGCCGCGGTGCACGCCGCCACCGGCCGGGTCGTCCTGTACCGGGACGGGCAGCTCCTGCTCGTCGAGCTGGCCACCGGGCGCGAACCGGCTACTGGTCCCGAAGTACCAAAGCCTCGGCTCCTCGGCCGGCAGCCGGAGGTCACCACCCTGGCCTTCGCGGAGGACGGCCTCCTCCTCCAGGCGAGCGGCCCCGCTGGGTGGACGAGCTGGGATCTGGCGCAGGCGGCCCCCATCGGTACCCTGGCCACTCCCTGGCTCGCGTCCCTGCTCCCGCTGCCCGGCGGGGAGCTGCTGGCCGGCCATGGACCGGGCTCCTCGGTGCTGCGGCTCTGGGAGCCGGCCCGGCGGCGCTTCGTCGCGGCCCTCGATCTGGGGGTGGCCGTCACACGGCTGCTGGCGGGCGGCCCCCGGCTGCTGATCGTCGGCACGGCTCGCGGCGAGGTGCGCGGCTTCGCGGTGCAGCCCGCAGGGGCCTGGGATCCCGCCGTCCTCCCCGGGGCCGTGGGGAGGACCGGCGCTTGAGCGAGACCACGCCAGGCGCCGTGCCGTACGATCCGCCCGGGCGCTGGCGCAATCCCGGGGTCGCGTTCGCCCCCCGGCTGGCCGAGGCCGGGCTCCAGCTCGTGCTCGCCGTGGGGAACGCCCTGCTCGCCGCCCCCGCCGGCGCCTCGCTCCGGCAGCGGATCGCCGCCGGCCGGCTTTCGCCAGGCAGCTTCCTCGCGCAGCTCCGCACCTTCGCGTTCCGGCTTCTGTTGCAGGCCGCGGCCGAGCAACGGGGGCTGCTCCCCGACCCCCGGGCCAGCCCGGCCGCGGCCCGCCGGTACTGGTGCGAGCGCGCGGTCGTCCTCCTGGGGGCGCCCGGGGGGGAGGCGATCACGGAACCGGCCGGCGGCCGCTGGGCCGCCTTGTTGGCGACGGCGCGCGGGCTCGCCGCTCCCGGTGGCGACCCGGGCCGGGGGCTCCCGCACTGGCCCGCGCCGCTCTGGCAGGCCGCACGGCTCGACGAGCTGGCGTGCGGTGCGCTGGACGACGAGGTGCTGCGGGCCGCCTGTCGTCCGCTCCTCGAGCTGCTGTCACCGCCGCTGCCGGGCGACGCCCGCCCGGCCGGTGCCCTCCTCGGCCCCGAGGAGCTGGGCGCGGTCCACGAGGTGCTGCTCGAGCGGCGCCCGCGCTTCGTCGGTCCGGGGCCGACCTTCGCGCTCGAGCGTGCAGCCGGGCACCAGCGGAAGACCGCCGGAGCCTACACCACCCCGGCCTGCCTCGTGGAGGCGCTCCTCGACACGGCCCTGCAGCCCCTGCTCGAGCGGGCCCGGGCCGCGCGGACCCCCGGACGCGCCCTGCTCGCGCTGCGCGTCCTCGACCCGGCCTGCGGCAGTGGCACCTTCCTCGTGGCTGCGGCCCGGCGGATCGCCCAGGCCCTGGCCGACCTGCCCGCGGTGCCGGACACCGGGGCCGGACCGGAGCGCTCCCCGCTCTCCCTGGTGGTCGGCGGCTGCCTGTACGGTGTGGACCTCGATCCCGACGCGGTGGAGCTCTGCCGGGCGGCCCTGCTGCTCGAGGCCGGCACCCTGAGCCTGCCCGGCGATCCGCTCGCCGACCACGTCCGCTGCGGCAACAGCCTCCTCGGCGTGACGCCCGCGATCCTCGCGCGGGGGCTGGAGGAGCTGGCCTCCCCGGCCGGGTCCGGTGTCGTCGAGGCCCCCGCCCGGAGCCGTCGTGCCCGCTCCCCACGCGCCGGGGCCGCGCGCGGGCAAGGCCTTCTGGATCTCGTCGACGCGTCGGCCGTGGCCACGGGAGGCGCCGGGGTCGGGGCGACCGACCGGGCGGCGGAGCGGGCGACCGCCCGGGCGGCGGACCGAGCGACGGACCGGGCGGCGGACGCGTGGTGCGCGTCCTTCCTCCGCACCCCGGGCCTGGACGAGCCGGTCGCCGAGCTGGTCGCGCGGCACCGCCTCGTGCACTGGCCGCTGGCCTTCCCGCAGATCTTCGCCCGGGAGGAGGCGTCAGGTTTCGATCTGCTCCTCGGCAATCCCCCCTGGGAGCGGATCCGGCTCGAGGAGCGGGAGTGGTTCGCCACCCGGGCCCCGGCCATCGCCGTCTTGCCGACCGCGGCGCAGCGCAAGGCCCGCATCGCCGCGCTCGCCCAGGAGGACCCGGAGCTGTTCGCCGAGCTGCAGGCCGCGCGCCGCCAGGCCGCGGCGGAGGCCCGCTTCGTGCACCGCGCCGGCGCGTATCCCCTGTGCGGGCGTGGCGATCTCAACCGCTACGCTCTGTTCGCCGAGCTCGGGCTGCGGCTCGTGCAGCCCCACGGTCGGGTCGGGTTGATCCTCCCCTCGGGCATCGCCACGGACGGGACGACCCGCCTCTTCTTCCGCCACGTCGTCACCCAGGGCCTGCTCCACCACCTGTACGACTTCGAGAACCGGCAGCGGCTCTTCCCCTCGGTCGACGAGCGGTTCAAGTTCACCTTGCTGACCCTGGCCGGCCCCGGGGAGCCGGCCCGGCAGGGCGCGACGGTCGTCTGCTTCGCCACCACGCCGGAGGAGCTCGCCGAGCCGGCGCGCCGGGTGCGGGTCACGCCGGGAGACCTCGAGCTGTTCAATCCCAACACCCGCACCTGCCCCTTGTTCCGCACCGCACGGGACGAAAGTCTCTGCCGCGGGTTGTACTCCCGGCTGCCGGTCCTCTGGCGAAAGGGGGCGCAGGAGGAGAACCCCTGGGAGGTGCGTCTGTCCAGCGGCCTGCACATGGCCGGTGACTCGGCGCGGTTCCGCTCCCGGGCGCAGCTCGAGGAGGCTGGCGCGGTCCTGCAGGGCAACTGCTTCGTGCTGGGTGAGCAGCGGTTCTTGCCCCTGTACGAGGCCAAGATGGTGCAGGCCTACGATCACCGGGCCGCCAGCATCCTCGCCCGGCCGGGCGCAGCGTTCCGCAACGCCTACCCTCGACCCCAGACTCTGGCAGAGCACCAGGACCCCCGGGGGGTGCCGCTGCCGCGCCACTGGGTCGCCGAGTCCGACTGGCGTGCCCGACGGGTCCTCTCGTCCCGGCCGGGACTGCTCGCCTGCGGGGACATCACCGGGCCGACCAACGAGCGGACCGTGGCGGTCACCGTGTTGCCGGAGGTGGCCGTCGGCCACACCCTGTCGCTCATCGACTGTGCCGGGAGCGGGCAGCACCTGCTCCTCCTCCTCGCCACCTTGAACTCCTTCGTCTTCGACTACCTCGCCCGTCAGAAGATCGGCGGGATCCATCTGCCCTTCTTCCTGCTCGAGCAACTGCCGGTGCCTCGCCCCGAGGGCTTCCAGTCCCCCTGTCCCTGGGCTCCCGGGGAGACCCTCGCCGCGTGGGTCGCCGCGCGGGCGCTGCGGCTCTCGTACACCGCCTGGGACCTCCAGCCGTTCGCCGTGAGCTGCGGGTTCGGGGGACCGCCGTTTCCCTGGGACGAGCCCCTGCGTCTGAGGCAGCGCTGCGAGATCGATGCGGCCCTGTTCCACCTCTACGGCCTCGACCTGGCCGAGGTGGCCCATGTGCTGAGCACCTTCCCCGTCTTTCGCCGGAAGGAGCAGCAGCGCCACGGGGAGCAGCGCTCGGAGAAGAACATCCTGGAACTGTTGAGGAATCGGGTCTGAACCGGCCGGCCGCGGGAGGCGCCGCGCCGGGATCGGTCACGGGTCCGGCCCGGGGCTCGCGCTCAGCGCCGGGCGTGCTTCTTCTTGGCCGGGCGCTTGGGCGGGACCGGGCCGCTGCGGCCGGGCGGCTTGGCCCCGGGCGGCTTGGCCCCGGGGCGCGGCTTCCCCTTGCCCGGATCGGCACCGCGCGGTTGTGCGAGCGCGGCCGGGGAGGTTGGCGGCTCCTTGCGGAGGTGGGCGAGCAGGGGCTGGCCGTGCTCGTCCTCGATGCGCAGCAGCGCGTGGAAGAACACCGCCACCTCGCAGGGAGCGGCCCCGGGGCGCGGGACCTGCACACCCAGCTCGTAGGCCGAGCACCAGACCGGTCGTCCGCCGAGGGTCTCACCGTCCCGGAAGACCAGGCGCACCGGCCGGCGGCGGTCCAGGAGGTCGAGTCGCGCGGCGAGGTCGATGACGAGCCGCTCCCCGAGCGCGGCCGTGCCGCTCAGGCCCTGCGCGGCGATCTCGGGCACGGCCTGGAGCGCCGCGGCCACCGCGGGCCAGTCCGGGGCCGCGACGACCAGCTTCAGCTCGTGCTTGTCCAGCTTTGAGGGCTCCTCGTCGGGGACCGTGAGGCGGAGATCGTACCGCTGCACCTCCACCACCGTCCCGCTGAGCGGGGGAGCGGCCAGGCGGCCCAGGGTCACGGGCTCCGCGCTGGCCGCGGCCTCTCGCAGGCGGGAACGCTTGTGGGAGTAGCCCGGGTGCTGCATCGCCCGCTGGCTCACCCAGGCCTTGCCCTCGGCCAGCTCGCCCGCGGCGACCTGACCGGCCAGGGATCTGGCCATGCCGCGCTCCACGAGCCCGCGACAGACCTCCTGGCGGAGCAGGCTCTTGAGGACCGCGTCGAGGGTCGCCTCCTTCCGGACGACGCGCCACGCCGCCGAGAGGGGGATCCCCGAGCGCGTCACCAGGGCCTCGACCTGGGCTTGCTGCTCGATCGCCAGCGCGGACTTGGACATGGCTTCAGCTCCTGGCGCTCCACCTACCTGCGCGGCCGGGTTGCGAGGTGGAGCGCACGGCCTCCCAGGTGCATCGAACAGCAACTTCTGCCGGACCATTCCCGCCCGGGTGGGCGATCCCCGTCGCCGCGGTCCGCTCCGGGTTGCCCTGCCCGCCAGGGGTCGCTATCTTGCACGCCATGAGACGGCTGCCTTCGTCCGTGACGCTCAAGATCGACCTGCTCTTCGAGGGCGTGCGCTACACGCCGGCGCTCTCCGCCGCGATGGATCACGCCTTCCGCAACCACTACCCGTACCGCTTCGCGGAGGGCGAGGAGGACCCCACCGGCACCGGTCAGGCGGCGATCCCCTTCTTGCTCCAGCTCGCGGACGGGACCCTGATCCGGATCATGGGGCGCAAGGAGAGCCCCTACCATGTCGTCCAGGTCGGTGCTGGCTACGAGCTGCGCCATGATCGGGGCGACGCGTGGCCGATCACCTTCGCCCCCCGCCATGACTGGGTGCTGGGGACCTGCACCGACGGCCAGCCCATGTCCCAGATCGGGCTGGAGCTGCTCGGCGACCTGCTGGTGGTCAACCTGGCCCCCGGCTGCCAGTTCTTCACCCTGCCGAAGCGCGACGGCCGCCCCCAGCGCTGCGCGTTCTGCCTGTACGGTCGTCCGGACGCGCGCAGCGCGGCCCTCGGCCAGGACATGGACTCGCCCTTGCTGCCCGAGTGGTCCCTGCGCCGGATGCAGGAGGGCATCAACGCCGCGGTCGCGGAGGGACGGGTCCGCCACGTCTACCTGGTGGCCGGCTGCCTGGCGGATCCCGAGCAGGAGGCCCAGCGCTACCTGCAGCTCGCCCGGGCCGTGCGGGAGGGCTGCCCCGACGTGCCGTACCTGAGCTGCGGCTCGGGGGCCCTGCCCGAGTCGGCGCTGCGGACCCTCCACGCCGAGCAGCTCGTCGACGGCGTGTGCTTCAACCTCGAGGTCCACGGGGAGGACCTCTTCCGCCTCGTCTGTCCGGGGAAGGCCACCCACTACGGCTACGATTTCTGGATCCGTTCCCTGGAGCAGGCCGTCGGCCTGTGGGGGATGGGGAACGTCTACAGCGCGATGGTCGCGGGGATCGAGCTGGAGCCCCAGATCGTCGAGCTCGAGCTGGAGCCGGCCGTCGAGCGTGCGCTCGCGGGGGCCGAGGATCTGGTCGGCCGGGGGATCCTGCCGATCTACAGCCTGTACCTCCCCCTGTATGGAAAGGACCATTATCGCACGCTCCTCGCTCTCCGAGAGTACTTTGGTCGGGTCTCCCTCGGCTACCAGGAGATCCGGCAGGCCCATGGATTGACCTTCAACCCCGCGTTCATGTGTCGTGGGTGCAGCTACATGCAGGTCGAGTGCGACCTGGACGACCCTCCCCAGACCTCCGTCCCGTCGATTTCCGCTCCTGCCGACAGGAGCTGAGGCCCAGAGATGGCAAGACGATCCGCCAGCGCCCAGCAGCCGGCCCAGTACGCTCACCCCGGCCAGCTCTCCCTCCTCGACCTGATCCCGCCGGCCCCCCCCGCGGTCGCCCTCCCCGCCCTGGAGCAGAGCGCCGGGACGCCGCCGCTCCCGGACGCCGGAGCGCCGCTCGTGCCCCTCGTGGTCGCGGCCGCGCCCGCGGCTGCGCCCGCGGCTGCGCCCGTGGCCGAGATCGCACCGGTCCCGGTGGTCGAGCCGGTCCCGGTGGCTGAGCCCGTTGCTGCGCCCGTGGCCGAGATCGCACCGGTCCCGGTGGTCGAGCCCGCTGCTGCGCCCGTGGCCGAGATTGCACCGGTCCCGGTGGTCGAGCCGGTCCCGGTGGTCGAGCCGGTCCCGGTGGTCGAGCCGGTCTTGGTGGTCGAGCCCGCGACTCCTTGGCTCATCCCCCCGGCACCGGCCAGGGGCCTCTCCTCGGGCGATCTCTTCGCGCTGCCCGTCTCGTCGGCGCCGGACGCGACGCCGGCGACGCCCCCGACCACCGTGCCGCCTCCGGCGCCCACCGCCCCGACCCGTCGCCGGATCCCGGTCGAGGAGGTGGCCGAGGCGCGCCAGTTGCTCCTCCAGGCGCTGGCCCCCGGCAAGAGCTACGCGAAATCGGAGATCCTGGAGATCCCCGGCCTGTTCGCCGTGGGTGCGCCGCCCTCCGATGCCCTCTTCCGCAAGCTCGTCGATCCCTTGCTGGCCGAAGGCCTGCTGTTGCGCACCGGCGAGAAGCGCGGGACCCGCTACCAGCTCACCGAGCTCGGGCTGGCCGGCCGGTGACGGGGCGCCGGCACCCCTCCCACTGCTCATCCCTGCAAGTCGTTCGCTCTCGGCGCCTCGGGGGGCGCGCCGGGAGGGTGCTGCCCGCGGCCCGGCGGCGTCCTGGTTGGGTGCTCGTCTGCCTCCTGCTCACGCCGGCGGCCCGGGCCGAGGTCGTCCCCGCCCTCACCGAGCCCTGGCCCTTGCTGCAGCGCGCCGCGGCCGAGGTCCGGGTCGGGCATCCCGAGCTCGCCCGGCCGCTCCTCGACGCGGCGACTCCGGTCGCGGCCCTCCCGGACGTCGAGCTGGTCGCGTCCCTGATCCGGGCGCAGGCCGAGCTCGCGCTCGGGGACACCTCCGCCGCGGCCACGGCCCTCCGGCGAGCCCAGCACCTGGCCGGGGAGGACCCCGGGCTGCAGCGGGCCGTGGACCTGCTGCAGCTCCGCCGCGCAGCCGCCGCCAGCGACCGGCCGGCCACGGTCGAGGTCGCGGCCCGGCTGCTCGCGACCCCGTCCCCGCCGGACTGGCTGGTCCGGGAGGCGCGCTACCGGCGCGGGGCGGCCCGGGCCGCCAGCGTCGATCCGGCCGAGCAAGGGCAAGGGACCGCGGAGCTGCAGGCCTTGCTCGCGCGGCCCACGGAGGTCCTCTTCCGCCCCGAGATCCTCGCGCAGCTCGTCCGGGTCCTCGGTCCGCGAGCCGGGGCCTCCTACCTGCAGCAGCTCGTGCTGGAGCACGGGGACCGGGCCGAGGGGCGCTGGGCCGCGACCTTGCTGCCGCCCGCGGAGCTCCCCCCGGAGCTGCTCCTCCGGCGCGTCCGCAACCTGCTCTTCGCCCGGGACTACGACGCCTTGCCCGCGGACCTGGTGCGCCTCGCCCGCGAGCCCGCCCACCGCGCCGAGGCCTTGCTCGGCCAGGCCCTCCTGCGGATGCGGCTGCGCGAGGGCTACCCCGAGGCCTTGCGCCTCCTCG
The DNA here is from genome assembly GCA_034005005.1 of Myxococcota bacterium. GTDB lineage: Bacteria > Myxococcota_A > JAVEVO01 > JAVEVO01 > JAVEVO01 > JAVEVO01. The sequence goes on along the minus strand of JAVEVO010000046.1, from coordinate 3,813 downwards.
AGGAGGTGCCCCGCACCCGCCACGATCGCCAGCAGGCCGCCACCGCGCTCTTCCGCCAGGGGATCGTCCTCGGGCACCTGGGCCGCTACCGGGATGGCTCCCGGGCCATGCAGCGCTACCTCCGGGTCGCCCCCAAGGGCTCCTCCGCCCGGGAGGCCGGCTTCCAGCGAGGGCGGCTGCTCCACGAGGGCGGCCACTACCGGGAGGCGGCCCGGGAGCTGCGGCGCTTCGCCGCGACGGTGCCGGCAGACCGCGCGACCTGGATCTGGTTCGTCGGCTGGTCCCTGTTCCGTGCCGGGGACTACGCCGGGGCCCTGGCCGTCTTCGCCGAGCTCGTCCCGAGCCGCAACCTGCTCGTCGGGCCCAAGGCCCTGTACTGGACCGCCCGCGCCCAGCTCGCCCGTGGCGAACGGGATGCTGCTCGCAACACCCTGATCGCGCTGCTGGAGCGGGCCTCGGCCGGCTACTACGGGCTCCTCGGCGCGGCCCTGCTGGCCGCGGAGTTCTCGCCCCCGACGTCCGTGCCCCCGACGTCCGTGCCCCCGACGTCCGCGCCCGGCGCCGCGCCCGCCGGCAGCTCCCGGCTGGCCCAGGCGCTCGGTCGGCTCGACGGGCTCCCCCCCCTCCCGGCGTTCGGTGCGCGTCCGGCCGGCTACCCCCTGGCGGTGGAGACCTTCGTCGACCTGCAGCCCCTCGCCGGCTTGCTGACCCGACCAGCCGACCAGGCCGCGCTCCGCCGGGTCCGCCTGCTCGCGCTGGCGGGCCTGCTCCCCCTGGCGCGCCACGAGGCCGACGCGGCCGGGCTGGCGCGGCTCCTCTTGCAGGCCGGCGGCAAGTCGCGGGGGGAGGAGGCGGTCGACCGCTTGCAGCAGGTCCTGGAGCAGTGGGGCGAACGTTGGGCCGCCAGCGCCCCGCGGCGGCTTCCCTGGGACGATCGTCTCCCCTGGGCGCAGCCGGAGGCCCTGCAGCAGGCCTATCCGCCGGCGTACCTGCAGCTCGCCCGGGCCGCGGGCGCCGAGTACGGTGTCTCCGAGTGGTGGTTGCTCTCCCACATGCTGCAGGAGAGCCGCTACCGGGCGCAGGCGCGCAGCTACGTCGGCGCGCTGGGGCCGATGCAGGTGATGCCCCGGACCGGTCGCCGGATCGCGGCCCACATCGGCTTCCCCGCGGGCGAGTTCACCGACGACGCGCTCTACGATCCCGGCGTCGGCTTGCGCCACGCGGCCTGGTACCTCGCGCAGCTCCGTCACGAGTACCAGGGCTGGCTGGTGCTGGCCATGGCCGCTTACAACGGCGGGCCCCTGCTCGTCGGCCAGCACCTCGGGACGCGGACCTCCCTGCCTGGCGACGTGCTCATCGAGGAGATCGGCGCGCACGAGAGCCGCAACTACGCCCGCAAGGTGACCGATCACCTGGTCCGCTACCTCGCCCTGTACGCGACGGACGCGGAGCGGGATGCGCTCCTCGGGCAGCTCCTCCCGCCCCCGACCCTCGCCCCCCCGCGCCAGGCGATCCGCTTCTGATAGAGAGTGCGGAGCGCTCGCACAATCTCGGAGATGAGCCGGACTCTGTGGATTTTGAAGTCGATTGGGCCGCGGAGCCTCGCCCGGAGCGGGTGTGCGCCGGACAGGAGGCTTGCACGCCGTCTCCGAGTGTGGTACGCAGCAAGGAGCTCTCAGCGATACTGGCAACATGATGGGAAGGCCATGAACCGCGCGAAGAAGACCAAGGAGACCAGGATGGGAAAACATCGTTCCAAATCCCTGTTGCCGCTTCTGACTGCAATCGTTCCGGTCTTGGTCTTGCTGCTCTCCGCGGGGCCAGTCCAGGCCCGGACCACACCTTTCGGGCGAGCTGTCTATGCCTCCGTCGAACGAGGACTGCAGTGGCTGCGGGATACGCAGGACGTGAACACTGGCGGCTGGCGCAATGTTGCAGGCGACGGCTGGATCGGTGAGGTTACGGGAGGCACTGGGCTGGCAGTCCTGTGCTTCCTCGAGCAGCGCACTGGTCCAGACTGGGATGCTCCCGCGCGCGGCTACCGTGGCATGTCGGAATCAGACCAGGCTCGGGTTCGTAAAGCTGTCAAATGGATTGTCGAGAATTCTGCTCGACGCAATTACAGCTACGAAAACGGCCAGTGGGCCATGGCCTTGTCTGCTTATCTGGCCAAGGGCGGACCGGACGATGTGGGAGCAGCGGGTGGTGTGAAGGTTTCCCAGGCTTTGGGAGGCGCAGGCCGGATCATTGCCAACATGAAGGGAGCTCAGTGTCTCGATCAGTCCGTTCGGAAAGGATCTTGGTATTATACTACACTCAATTGCGGTACCAACGATTCGTCCACGACCGGCTACAACGCGGCCGGTCTCGCTGCGGCCATTGGTATCGTCAACGAGGCAGGGGTTGCCGTTGGCGATCGGCTTGCCGACCGTCTGGCTTTGACAGCCGCCTACTACAATAGCGCCAATCGGAACGCAGATGGTGCCCATGCGTACGCTATTGGTCACTATAGCACCAATCAGCAGACAGCGGTGGGCCTATGGGCTCAGATTCTCGGAGGAATGGAACGTACCGATCCCGGGGTGCAGAAGACCCTCCTCTGGCTCAAGAACAACTATCGCTATGACAACGGCGAAAAGGTGATCTCCGGTTGGTACAATCAGCACACGCGGTTCTACTACCTCTGGGCTTTCTCCAAGGGCCTCGAGGCCATCGACATTCCTCGTCCACCCGGTGACGCCACCCTTCACCCCTCGGACTTCACTGGCAAGCGCACTCCGGCCAGTGATGGGTGGCCGAACGAGACCAGGGGCTGGGCCTACGATTTCTACTGGTACCTGATGTCCACTCAAAATCTGGCCGGACGGTTCGTCAATCCCCAAAGATTCAACAGCATGGCCGATCAGGGATATGCCATCTTGACGCTGGAGCGTTCGTTCGGCGGATCCTGCGTGGACATGGACCAGGATTCCAAGTGCGAGCGCGAGGACAACTGCCCGAAGACGACGAATCCTCTTCAGGAGGACTCGGACGGCGATTATGTTGGCGATGCGTGTGACAACTGCCCCAATGCCTATAACCCAGACCAGACGGACTCGGATGGGAATGGCATCGGTGACCCATGCGACAACTGTGTCGTTCGTCAAAAGGATGGTGTCGAAAATAGCGATCCAGATTCCGACGGGGACGGGGTTGTGGATGCATGTGATAACTGCGTGCATGCAGCCAATCTCGAGCAATGGGATACGGACGGCGACGGCTGGGGTAACGCCTGCGACAACTGCCTCGAAATCGAGAACATCTACCAGGACGACCAGGACGGTGACGGTGTGGGGGATGCTTGCGACAACTGCCCCACCGTGGCCAACCAGGACCAGGTAGACGCCGATCGTGACGGCGTTGGTGACGCCTGCGACAAGTATATTTGTAGGGTTACTGGCCCGGAGATCTGCGATGGGCAGGACAACGACTGCAACGGCGAAGTCGACGACACCGACTGTGCGGTCAATCCGGCTTGCAGCCCAGGCAGTTGCCCGGCGGGTCAGGTCTGCGCGGAGGGCTACTGCGTTGCCGATCCTTGCCTGGCTTGCCCGACCGACCAGCACTGCGAGGCAGGGCGATGCGTGCCGGACGTCGAGGAAGAGGAGGGTGGGCCGGAGGCCAGCCCGAGCGGCCTGGTGGACGGCCTAGGAGCCTGTTGCTGAAAAGTCCGCCGCCTCTGAGCCCACCTGGCGCCGGTCAGGACGGTCCTCGTCAGCTACGTCCGCGCTCGTCACTCGTCGTCTGGTGTTGATGGCCGCCCCGGCGGCCTCG
>JAVEVO010000045.1:0-43317 GCA_034005005.1 Myxococcota bacterium | reverse complement strand
GCGCCCTCGCCCACGCCCTCGGCGCCCTCGCCCTCGCCCTCGGCACCCTCCCCCTCGCCCTCGGCGCCCACGCCCTCCCCCTCGGCGCCCTCGCCCTCGCCCTCGGCGCCCTCGCCCTCGCCCTCGGCGCCCTCGCCCTCACCCTCGGCGCCTTCGCCCTCGCCCTCGGTCCCTTCGCCCTCGCCCTCGGTCCCTTCGCCCTCACCCTCGCCGGGCTCCTGATACAGCGGGTTCGGTCGGGTGCAGCCGCCCACTGCCAGGAGCAGCGACAGGAGGAGGAGGGAGCGGTGATCAGTCCAGCCCATGATCAACCTGTACCGGAACGTCGCTCCCGGATCAAGCCGACGAGCCCGGGCCGGCCCTTGACCTCGCGGCCCCGCGCCGACTACACCAGCAGAGAGGGAGGTGCTCCTGCCATGAAGACCCTGTTGCTCTGTCCGCCGCCGGGAGACCTCTCCCAGCCGTACGTGGCCCTGCCCGCCCTGACCGCGACCCTGCGCCGCGAGGGCCGGGAGGTCCAGCAGCGCGACCTCACCCCGGAGTTCTTCGCCTACCTGCGGCAGCCCGCGGTGTACGGCGCCTTGCTCGACCGGGTCGAGGCCCGTCACCGCCACGAGGAGGCGGGTGGCTGGAACGACCCGCTGCGCGCCCTGCTCCTCAACGACGACACCCTGGAGCGGCTCGACGAGGCGGTGGCGATCCTCCAGGACCCGGAGCGGTATTACCAGCCGGAGCTCTTCGCCTCGGCCCGCAACCGCGTCCGGGCTCTCTTCCGGCTGGCCTCCGCCGCCTACCCGCGCTGGGAGCTGGACCTCTTCCAGGTGACCCCGCCCATCTCGCCGCTGCTCCCGGTGGACGAGGTGCTCGACCTCCTGACGCGCCTCGACGACTCCCCCTTCCACGCGTTCTTCCAGGAGCGCGTGGTGCCCCCCCCCGCCCCCGCGGCGGAGGAGCCGTGGCCGCCGCCCGGACCGTTTCCACCGGCCTCCCTGACCACGGCCCTGCCGCCCCGCGCGGCCCCCCCCCGGCCGCCGGAGCTGGTCGGGATCAGCGTGACCTTCGGACAGCAGCTCCTCCCCGCCCTGCACCTCGCCCAGCTCGTGCGGGAGCGCTGGCCGCACAGCCGGGTCGTGCTCGGTGGCGCCGCGGTGACCAACTTCCACCGCACCTTCCGGGCCCACCCGGAGCTGTTCACGCTCGTCGACGGCGTCGTCCTGGGGGACGGCGAGACGGCCCTCGGCGAGATCGTCACGCGGCTCGAGCAGGGACGGGAGCTGGCCGGCGTGCCCAACCTGCTCTGCCGGGTCGCGGGGGAGGTGGTCGCAGGGCCCAGCCACGAGGAGGACCTGGCCGCCTTGCCCACGCCGGACTACGACGGCCTGCCCCTGGCCGCGTACCTCGTCCCGGAGCCGACGCTCATCGTCCCCGTGAGCCGCGGCTGCACCTGGGGGCGATGCGGCTTCTGCAACTTCGACGCCCTGCGCTGCAGCTACCGTGAGCGCCCGGTCGAGCAGATCGCTACGGATCTCGGGACGTTGCAGGAGCGGCACGGGGCCACCGCCTTCTACCTCTCCGGCAACACGGTGCGGCCGGCAACCCTCGCCCGCCTCGCCGACGCCTTGCTGGCCACCGGCCAGTCCTACCGCTGGGTCGTCGAGCTCCGCCTCGACCGCGGGCACAAGGCGGAGACCTTCCAGGCGATGTACCGGGCCGGCTGTCGTTCGGTCCTCTTCGGCCTGGAGAGCGCCAGCCAGCGGGTCCAGGACCTCATGAACAAGGGGTACCAGGTCGATTGGTTCCCGACGATCCTGGCCGCGGCCGCCGGAGCGGGGTTGCGCGTCGGGATCGAGTCCTTCATCGGCTTCCCCGGGGAGACCGCGGCCGAGGCCGCGCAGACGGCCCGCTTCCTCGTCGAGCACCGGGAAGAGATCGCCTTCTTCACTCTTGGCACTTTCGTCCTGGATCCCAACAGCATCGTCGCCCGGCGGCCCGCCGAGTACGGCGTGGAGGTGGCGGGGCCGCCGGTGGCAGACACCTTCGCCCGGTACCTACCCTTCCGCCAGACCGGCGACGCGGCCCGCACCGAGGAGGAGATCCAGCAGCAGAACCGGGAGCTGTACGACCAGCTCGCCGAGTTCTTCCCGTACACGCGGGAGCGCTTCGGCCAGGGGATCGGCGGCCCCGACCCGATGCTCTATGCCATGCGCTACCCGGCCAGCTTCTTCCGCACCGCCCCCGCGACCCGCGCGGCGCCGCCGGCCGAGGACCTGCGGGACCTGCTGGCGCGCATCCCGACCTGGGCCCCCGGCGTCCACGTGCGCCGACCGGCGCGGCACCTGCTCGAGCCCACGGCGGACGGCCGCCCGCCCTTGCTGCTGGTGCGCGAGGAGGACGCCGCGTACCTGGCCCTCGCGGGCAGCGCGGAGGCCTTGTTGCGACGCGTGGACGGGCGCCGCCCCCTGGCGATGATCGTCCGGGACTCGGTGCTCGGCACCCAGCAGTCCCTCGAGGTGCTGCTCGACGTGGCCGCCGAGGGGTACCTGCTGCTGGCCCTGCCGCGCCCGACCACCGCGCGGAGTTGAGCCCGGCGATCGGGAGCGGTATCCTGGCACCTGCTCGCGGACGCAGGTCAGCCCGGCCAGCCGCCCGGTCGGTGATCCTGCCGGCTGCCGGAGGCCGTCCGGCTGCTGCTGCGCGCCCGCGGCGGGGGAGCCCCGACCGTCCTCGCGGGCTCCCCGAAGGCAAGAGCCCATGCGCCGTGATCCGCTCCCCCCCCCTCTGGACCGGCTGGTCGGCGGGCTGCTCCTGGCCCTGAGCCTCGCCGCGTGCGCAGCCCCCCGGCCCGCGCCGCCCCCGCCGCCCGCGCCGGTGGCCGCCCCCCCGACGAGGCCGCTGTCGGCCGGCGAATACCTCGCGACCCAGGTGGACTACCAGGTGCTGGAGGTCTACGTCGGGGCGCCCGCGTACCGGGCCGCGCTCCACTGGCAGGTGGCCGGTCGGCTGACCAACCGGGGTCCCCGTCCCCTCGTCCGGGTCGATGCCCGCTTCACCTTCCCCGAGACCGGCCACCAGGAGCGGGTGGCGATCCTCGATCCCCTGCAGGAGCACCAGCCGCTGGGGCCCGGGGAGAGCCGCGAGTTCCAGACGGTGACCGCGCGCCTGCAGTTCGGGACGAAGACGCCGGTCACGCAAGGCCAGCTCGCCAGCCTGGCACCGCCGCCGGTCGAGGTGCAGCTCGTCGACCTCCAGCTCGGCGACGAGTAGCCTCCCGGGCTCAGCCCGCCGCGCCCCCCGCGTCCTCGCCCTCCCCCGGACCCCGGTCGTCGACCACCAGCCGCTTGAAGGTCGCGACCGGCAGGTCCTCCCGCGCCAGCCGGGAGAGGCCCCGAGACTCGAGCCCGCTGGGCCCCATCCCCTCGATCCGGTAGCGCTTGAAGGAGGCCATCCCGGGGTCGCCGAGCTTGCGGCTGCGCATCTCCTCCTGGATCAGGGCCGGGTAGGCGATGAAGTTCTCCAGCACGGCCTCGAACGCGAGCGCGATGCGCGCCTGGCGCAGCGGATGGTGCTCGAGGGCCTCCAGGGAGCGCTTGTTGCCGAGGATCGCCTCGTTGAAGAGCAGGATGATCCCATCGTAGGGACGATCGGGACTTTCGGACCGGATGCTGCTGAACTCGGCGCTCACCCGGTGTCGGTCGATCTCCTCCCGGAGCTTCTGCATCACCCGGACGCCGACCTGCGGCTCCAGCGCCTCCAGATCGCGCTGCACCTGGTACAGGGCGGCGATCTTCGGCTTGTTGATGAACTTCGTCTCGATCAGCCGGCGCTCCTCGAAGCTGATCCCGGAGCGGCTCAGGCGCGTCTCCACCGCCTGCACGAAGTAGATGTTCTTGAACCCGGCCCCGTACAGGCGCTTGGGGATGCTGAAGCCCTCCCGGGGGTCCAGGTCGCGGGTGTTGTTGAGCCGATCGAGGATCTTGGCCAGCACCTCCCGGAAGGTGTTGCGGATGACCTCGTCACGGCTGTAGTTGTCGCCCTCGGGGGTCGAGTAGAAGCCCTCCACGTCCCGCAAGAAGCCATCGAGGTACTGCTCGGGGGCACTGAACTCGGCCTGCAGGGCGCCGAGCAGCCGGGAGCGTCGGATCGGGTCGGGCTTGCGGGGCTGGGCCCCCGGGTTGAGGAGCTGCTGCAAGTAGTTGTAATAAGAAACATCACGAGTCCTGCTGAGACGAGCGAGCATTTCCATTAGCGAATTGAGTGTTTGGTAATAGACTTCTGGTGACTTATAGAGCGAAACATGACTATATAGTGATAGACCGATGCCATAGTAGATGGCTGCTGCCCGATCGTTATACTGGTTGATGCTGTCCCGCAGGATCTCCAGCCGGACCTCGTCGGGCAGCTCCTTGAGGTTCTTGCCCCGGTGCGCCGCGTAGCGGGGGACCTCGTCGAGGGAACGGAGGATCAGGTCCCGGCTCCACTGATCGAGCCGGTCCTCGAGGAGGTCGTGGAGCAGGGTCGCCAGGATGGTCACGCCGCTCTGGCCGTTCTTCGCCGCGCCCCGGGCCGCCTCGATGGAATGGAAGGCCGTGGGCGCCCCGCCCTTGCGCGACTCGTTGCACATGGCCAGCAGCAGGTGGTTGAGGGCGAAGCGGAGGAGCAGGACCTCGTTGCCCGAGTGGTCGTCCTCCGAGCCGTCCAGGAGGTGGGAGACCAGGTCGTCGAGCAGCCGGGAGTGGGCGCGGCCGAGGGTGTAGTAGCGACCGAGCAGCAGGCGCCGCTTCTCGGCGCCGACCCCGGGGAGCTGCGCGGCGCAGGCGGCCCGCGCCCGCGCCAAAAACTGCGGGTAGCCCGCGGCGGCGGCATGCAGGTCCTGGTTGAGCCGGGTCAGCCGCTGCTGGAAGTGCTCCTGCTTGAGGCGGAACTGCTCGATCCGCTCCTCCTCCTCCTCGAGGGCTCGCAGCAGGCTGGGCGCGTGGTCGTACCCGAGGGGCACGCGCAGATCCCGGTAGCGGATCGGGACCTTCGCCCCATACCGATCCGTGAGGAGGATGACCTTGTCGCCCAATCCCTGACGCATCGCCTCCGAGCATGGCACGCTGCGTCTCGTGGGTCCAGCATCCCGTGCGCCGAACGGCGGCCGGGCTCAGCCGAAGAGCTCGACCAGACGCCGGTGGAGGCGGTGCTTGCGGGCGTAGACCGCCCCGACGGTGGTGCCCAGCTCCGCGGCGAGCTGCTCGCCGCTGACCTCGTCCCGGTAGATCCGCTCCACGAGCAGCCGGTCCCGGGTCGGGAGGGTGCCGAGCAGCTCCCGCACCCGCCGGACGCTCTCCGAGCGCCCCACCAGGGTCTCCGGGTCCTCGACCTCCTTGTGGAGCGGGTGCAGCTCCGGCTCGCCGGTCTCGATCAGCTCGTCGAGGGACAGCAGGGGCCGCTGCCGGCGGAGGTGATCGAGGGTCAGGTTGACCGCGCAGACCTTGATCCAGGTGGACAGTTTGCTGCGGCCCGAGAAGAGGCGGAGCCGGCGGCAGTCGTCCTCGAGCAAGGACAAGAAGAGGGCGTTGTGCAGCTCTGCCACCTGATCTTCTTGCAAGATCAAGCCCTTCCGTCGAAGCGTATGGTAGATCGCGAAGTAGACCAGGGCCGAGTACTGGCGGACCAGCTCGGCAAAGGCCTCCCGCTCTCCCCGCGTGCATCGATCCAGCAGTTGGGTGCTCATCGCCCTTCCCTCCTGCGGGTTTAGACGCACGAGGCGGGCGTTCGATCTCCCCGGCCGGGCATTTCGCGGTCGGCCGCGCGAGATCTCCCGGGGATCAGCCCTTCTTCGATCGAGGCTCCGGGGTGCGAGTCGGCTTCTCGTCGGGGGTCCGGGTGCGCTTGCGCGGCGAGGGCGTGCGGGTTCGCCCCGCGCCCTTGGACCTGGGCGCCTTGGCCGGCACCGCGGGACCGACCAGCAGCCCGAGCTCCGGCGTCTCGGTGCGGATGGCCACGCCCACGGCCTCGGGCGCGGTGGGGAAGGCCGGGGGCGGCAGCTCGGCCGTGTCCGCGGGCGGCGCGAACGAGAAGGAGGCCAGGGGCTGATGCTTGCTGGTGGCGGTCGGCCGGGCCGCGGCCGGCGCAGGGACGGGTGCGAGGCTGGCGGGGAGATCGCTGGCCGCGAGGAGAGCCGGCTGCTCCCCGGCGTCCGGCGCGGGTGCGGCGATCGCGGCCGACGGCGTGGCGGGCGCGGGCTCGGCGACCGACGCGGCCGCCGGTGCGGGATCAGCAACCGGCGCGGCCGTTACGGCGGGCTCGGCGGCCGGCGCGGGCTCGGCGACCGGCGCGGCCGTTGTGGCGGGCTCGGCGACCGGCACGGCCGTTGCGGCGGGCTCGGCGACCGGCGCGGCAGTTGAGACGGGCTCGGCGACCGGTGCAGCCGGGGCGGGCTTCACGACCGCGGCCGCCGGGGCGGGCTCCACGACCGCGGCCGCTGGCGCGGGCTCGGCGACCGGCGCCGCCATCGGGAGCGCGGCCGAGGCGACGGGGAGGTCGGGATCGCGGGGCAGCAGCTCATCGTCGTAGGCGACGGGCTCCTGGGGGGTCGGGGCCCGCTGCCAGGAGTCGTCCCCGGGGAGCGGCACGGGAGTCAGACGCGGGCGCGCCGTCCCCCGCAGACGGGCCTCCGCTTGCAGGGCGCCGTCCACCGCGATCTGGGCCTCCACCGCGACCGGCTTGAGGAAATCGGGATACTCCCGGACCTGGATCAGGGTCCCGTGGGGAGCCCGGCCGAGGGCCTGCAACTCCCGCACCAGCCGCCGGACCGGCACCCGCAGGCTGACGCCGACGAGCCACCAGCAGCAGAGCATCAAAGCCAGCCCGATGACGACGAGCGAGACCACCAGCGGGTCCAGCGGATCGGCGGAAGCCAGCGCCCAGCTCTGCTGCAGGAGCTCGCCGGAGGTCAGGCCGCTCGTCGGACCGAAGAGCAGCAGGTGCAGGTCCGGGTCGCCCTGCTGAAGGGTCACGGTGACCACGAGGAAGGACCCCAGCCCCGCCAGGCTCAGGGGGCGCGCCGCGCTCGGCGCGCCGGTCTCGAGGCCGCTGCCGGCCGGTGCGGTGAGCAACGTCAAAGACGTGCGGATCTGGTCCAGCGCCACCCCGGAGAAGGACGGGGTCAGCAAGGAGCTGCCGATCACCAGGGCCACGGAGCGACCCTGCAGGCGGTTGGCGAGGCTCGACGCGGTCTCCCGATCGATGGGCCGCTGCAGCAAGGCCGCGCCGAGCAGGGCGCCGCCCGCGTCGAAGACGGGGCACGCCGCCGCCCGGGCGAACCCCGCCCCCTCGGGGACGAGCCCATCACCACAGCGTCGATCCCGCAGCGCCTCCTGCACCGGCGGGAGATGGGCGAGGGAGTCTCCCTTCTTCTGCAGGTTCTCCCGGCGGAGGAGCACGTTGGCGGTCTTATCGACGAGTACGAGGCTCTCGCCCAGGACCTCGGAGAGCTGGACCAGGGCGGCGCGGCCGAGGGTCTCCGGATCCACGGGCGGGGCCCCACCGGGCTCGGTGGCCCGCGGCGCGGCGACCCGGGCGGGAGCGCCCGGACCGCTCCCGGAAGCGGCGACCGGGAGCTGGCTGGCCGCCAAAAAGCGCCGCGTGGCCACCCCGGCGGCGAGCTGCTGGACGCGCAGCCGCAGGGCCTCCCCCTCGGCGAGCCAGGAGGCGACCGCCAGGCTCGCGCCGAGCTGCAGCTCTCGCTGCTCGGCGGCCTCCTGGTGCCGGGCGATCAACCGCGGAGCCAGCAACGTGCCCAGCCAGCCGAGCATCGCCCCGGCGATCAGCACCAAGAACGCGATCCGGATGGGCTTCATCCTGGCCTCCTCCGACCTCGTCCCGCTCAGGGACGGACGACGGCTTCCGCCGGGCTCACGGTCGCCGACAGCGTGAATTCACCCAGGTTGTCCTCGTAATAGCCGTCCACGATCAGGTAATAGACGCCGGCGGGCAGGGCCGCCACGGAGACGAGGCTGTTGGTCCCCGCACCGCTGTCGTCGTCGCAATCGATGTTTCCGTCCTGGTCATCGCACGGATCGGCGCGCAAGGCCAGCAAGGTGTCCCACGCGGCGTCCGTGGTGGCCGAAAAACGCGCCGTGGCCGACAGCTCGAAGGAGTAGACGAGGTCCGGACCCCGGCCTGCGGCACAAGGGCGGGCGTCCAGGTCATTGGCGGCCGCGCCGGTGTCCCCCTGGACCGTGGCCTGCCCCTGCGCGTCGAAGAGCAAGGGCAGGGGCCGGACGCAGCTATCGCCCGGGATCGGGATCGTCGGCACGATGGACAGCTCGAAGGAGCTCCCCCGCTCACCTTCGATGGCCAGCAGGTACTCGCCCGCCGGCAGCTCCCGGGTCCGCAGGAGCGAGAGCTCCTGTGCGGGCAGCTCGCCGCAGACGAGCTGCCGCGCCTCCTCGTCGCAGGGCGGCGTGGCGATCCAGAAGGCGAGGTCGCCGACCTGGGGCGGACGGGCGAAGACCAGCGCGCGCGACTCGGCGAGCTGGAAGCGGTAGGCGAGCTCGGGCGCCCCGTCCCGGCCACACTCCTCGCCGTCGAGGTCGTCCGCGGCGAAGAGCAGCTCGCCCGCGACGTCCACCACGGAGTCGGGCGGGGTGCCGAAATCGAGCCGCGTCGCGTCCGCGCAGCCATCGTTGCTGGGCTTGGTGGCTGGGAGCAGCCGGAGCGTGAACTCCTCGGTGGTGGCCGACTCGGCGATCAGGAAGTAGGTCCCCGCGGTCAGCCCCTCGAGCAAGGCGACCTCGAGCCGGTCGCCCGTGAACTGGGTGCACAACACCTCCTCCCCGTCCTGGCAGGAGTCGGTGCGCAAGGAGACGGTGAGCGGACCGGCCTCCTCGTCCCGCACGAGGGCGTAGTCACCGTCCGTGGGGACGGTCAGCCAGAACAGGACGTCCGGCTCCGGCTCCTCGAGGCAGCCGCTCTGCACGTCGGACCGCGCAAAGCGCAGGTCGCCCGTGGCGAGCCAGGTGCCGGTCTCCGGATCGGGATCGAGCCAGCGGGCCGCGTCGCAGGTGTCGTTCTCGGGGAGCTCGGCCCAGTGCAACTGCAAGGTCGCGCCGGCGAGGGCGTCCGACTCGACGAAGAGGGAGTAAGTGCCCGGCTGGAGCAGCCCGATGGTGCTCACCCCGGAGCCGCCGGCCGGCAGCCGCCCGCAGTGGACCTCCGGGCCGTCGGCGCAGCGATCCGCCCGGACCCAGAAGGTGATCTCGCCACCGACGCCCGAGCCGACGACCGCCAGGGGCATGGCCTCCTGGAGGCTCAGGGAGTAGACCAGCTCGCCCTGGCCGTCCCGGCTGCAGCTCCCGGCTTCCTCGTCGCGCGCGGAGCTCAGCCCGACCGTGGGGATGGGCGTGGGCTCCTCGGGGGTCGGCGGCGCCAGGGCCACCAGCGCGCCGAGGCAGTTGTCGTTGGCCGGAGCGGGCAGCGGGGCGCCGAGCTCGACCGTCAGCTCGAAGTCGCCGGCGTGAGAGCTGCTGTACCCATCGACGATCAGGTAATAGTCGCCGGGGGAGAGCTGGGCGAGGTTGAACGCGGAGGTGCTGCTGCCCGCGGCGTCGTCGTTGCACGCGATGGGCGCGCCCTGCGCGCAGCCGCCGCGCCGCAGGTGGAGGACCGTGTCCCAGGAGCTCCCGGTCGCCTGGACCTTGAAGGAGCTGGCACCCCGGGGCTCGTCCAGGTGGAAGTGGTAGATGACGTCCCCCCCCGTGGCGCTGGTGCAGCTCGCCCGGAGGTCGTGCCGGGCGTTCTTGGTGGTGCCCTGGACCACGGCGCGCTCCGCGTCGAAGACGAGCTGGGCGGCCTCGGCGCACGAGTCGTTGTCGGGGACCGGGACGGGCCGCAGCTCCAGGTCGTAGGCCGTGCCATTGACGCCCTCGAGGAAGAGGTAGTAGTCGCCCGGGGGCAGCCGCCCGAGGGGCTCGGTGCGCTCCCAGGACGCGGTGAGGTCGAAGCAGGTCAGCTCGAGGGCGCCCTCTTCGGCCGTGCAGGCACCCTGACGAAGGTACGCCTTCAGCGCCCCCGGCTGGGACGGACGACTCAAGACCAGCCCGGTGGCCTGCTCGAGGTGCAGCGCATAGACGACCTCACCCGTGTCCCCGCCGCCGCAAGTGCCCTCCGCGTCGTCCGCGGCCCACATCAAGGTGCCCGTGATGCGGCCCCGGCCCTCCTCGTCCAGGAGGACCGGGGTCGCGGTCGCACAGTTGTCGTTGGCCGGCGGGACGACGGTGACCAGCGCGAGGTCGAAGGCTCGCTGGGTGCTCGCGACCGCGTCCACGAAGAGCAGGTACTCGCCCGGCTCGAAGCGCCCGAGACGGAGCTGCGTCGTGCGGTCCGCGGGCAAGGTCCAGCAGCCGAGCTCGGCGCCCGCGTCGCAGGCCTCCTCCGGCGCGGCGACCGCGCGCACGTAGGCCACCAGCGCGCCCGGCGCGGCCGCGCGGAGCAGCGCCAGCTCCACCGGCTGGTCGAGCGCGAAGCGGTACACCAAATCGTTGCCCGCGCCCCCGCCACAGGAGCCAGTGGCGTCGTTGCCGACGAGGTGGAGGAGCTGGGTCGTGAGCGCGACCCCCGGCGAGGAGACCGGGACGATGAGCTCAGCTTGCTCGCAGGTGTCGTTGGCCGGGATCTCGAGCTCCGGGCCGAGCTGGACGGTCAACCGGAAGAGGCCCCGCTGGTCCGCATTGTAGGCGTCGGTGAACAGGTGGTAGCGCCCGGGGTCGAGGGTCGCCAGGATGAAGCCGGACTGGGAGCGCCCCCCCTGGTCGTCGTTGCAGCCGATCTGGGCGCCGGTCAGGCAGTCGCCCTGCCGCAGGTACATCAGGCTGTCCCAGGAGCCGAACTCCGCCGTGCTCATCACGAAGCGGCTCTCACCGCGGGGCTGGGCGAGCTCGAAGGTGTAGACGAGCTCGGCCCCACGCCCACCGCAGGTGCCGGAGTACTCCCCGGTGACGTCGACCAGGGTCCCGAGGACCTCGGCACGCCCTTGGTCGTCGAACGCGAGGGTGGTCGCCAGGTCGCAGGTGGTGTTGGTCGGGCTCTGCAGGGGGACCCCCGCGGTGAGCACCAGCCAGAACGCACCGGCTGCGTCCGGATCGCTGGCGTCGACGAGCAGGCTGTACACCCCGGGCTCGAGGCGGGGCAAGAACCCGCTCTCGCCGGTGGCGAGGCAGATCAGCTCCTCGCCGGCTAGGCAGCCGTCCTGGCGCACCGCGACGCCGATCCCGGTGCCGGCCTCGGTCGTCGCCGCGACGCGCAGGGAGATCGGCGCGTCCACGGTGAAGGTGTAAACGACGTCCCCCGCCCCCTCGCCGCCGCAGCTCAGGTCGAGGTCGTCCGCGGCCAGCCGCAGGTTGCCGCCCAGGGCCAGGCGCTGCTCGCCGGCCGGCCCGGTCTCCCAGGGCACCTCGAGGGCGGTGGCGCAGTCCTCGTTGACCGGCTCCTCGGCGACGGGCCAGGCCTCGAGGAGGAGCGCGAAGGCCTCGGCCGCACCGCTGGCCGCGCTGACCTGCAGCCAGTAGCTGCCCGGGGGCAGCTCGGGCAGCTCGAGCGCGGCGGGCCCGTCCGCCGGGAAGGAGCACTGCAGCTCCGCACGTGTCGGCTCGGGCAGGCAGCTCCCCTGGACGAGCTGCAGGGCGATCGCGCCGGCCGCCGCCGCGCCGTCATCGAAGACCCGCAGCGCGAGGGGCTCGCGCACCTGCAGCTCGTAGACCACCTCCCGCGCGGCCTCCGGCTCGCACGTGCCGGGCGGGAGGTCGTCCCGCGCCCCGAGCAGGTCCCCGCCGAGCTCGTAGGGCTCGGGCCGGGGGCTCAGCTCCAGGAGGCCGGCCGTGGCGCAGCCGTCGTTGGCCGGCGGCTCGGGGACCGGACCGCCGGTGATCCGCAGGGTGAAGGGGCCGCGATACACGCTGGCCGCGTCGACCACCAGCAGGTACTCGCCCGCGGGCAGGCGTGGCACCACGAGCTGCGCCAGGTGCTGCCGACCGAGGGTGCACCCCTGGACCAGCGGGAGGCCGAGGGGCTCGCAGCCGGCGGCCCGTAGGCTCAGTGCGAGTTCACCCGCGCCCGCGATCTGGGCCTCGATCCGCAGCAGCAGCTCCTCGACGACCGTCAGCCGGTAGACCACCTCGGCGCCGCCCGGCTGCTCGTCCCCCCAGCAGTTCCCGGCGGGCAGATCGTCCGTGGCGGCGGTCAGGTCGCCGTCGAGCTGCTGCGGCACCTCGTCCGGAGCCACGGTGACGGGGAGGGCGTCCGCACAGCGGTCGTTGGCGGGTGGGGGCAGCAGGTCACCGAGCTGCACCTCGAGGCGGAACGGTCCGAAATCGTCATCATAGTACCCGTCGGCCACGAGGTAGTAGTCCCCGGCCGGCAACACCTCGACCGTGAACTCAGAACCATCCGTCTCCCAGTCGTAGGACTCGTCATTGCACCCCATAGTGATGTTCCCTTCGCAAGTACCATACTTGAGATGCAAAACCGTATCCCAATCCAGATCGTCCAGGGGGATCATCCTGAAGACGGACGTCGTACGCGGAGAATCGAGATGGAACCAGTAGATCACGTCATTGCCACTGGAATACGTGCAGCTAGCGGCCAGATCGTCCTGCTTCCCCGTGGTGTCTCCTTCGACGGTCGCCCAGCCGTCCTCGTCGAAATCCAGCGGCAGGGGATCCGCGCAGGTGTCCCCGCCGGCCTGCGCAGCGAGCTCGAGGACCAGCCGGAAGCGGCCAGCGCGCGGCGACGCGCTGTCGACGATCACCGCATAGCCCCCCGCGGGGAGGCCCCGCAGCCGCAGGGGTGCCCCGGCCTCGCCGCAGAGGAGATCGGGCTCCGTGAGGCAATCCGCGAGGGGGCGGAGCACCACGCGGCCATCCCAGTCCTCCCCCTCGACCTCGAGGGTGAGGAGCAGGTCGCTGCCGTCTCCTAGGTCGAGGAGGTAGACCAGGTCCGGGCCCTCCCCCGACACCCCGCAGTCCGTGAGCAGGTCGTCGCTCGCGAAGCTCAGGTCACCCTCGACGATCCGGGGGACGCCCGGCTCCGTGGGCAGGAGGAGGAGGTCGGGGGAGTCGCAGCTCTCGTTGGCCGGCGGGGGCAGGGGATCGACGAGACCGAGCCCGAGGGTGAAAGGAGCCGCCGTGGCCGCCTCGCCCTGGACCGCGAGGAAGTAGGTCCCCGCCGGCAGGCGCGGCAGCCGCAGGCGCCCCGGCTCGTCGAGACAGCCCAGGGGTGGGACCTCCGGATCGCAGGTCTCGAGGAAGGCCAGCGCGAGCCCGGGGACGTCGCCCGCGAGATCGACCACGAGCCCCGAGACCTCCCCGATCTCGACGGCGTAGAAGGTCTCCGGCCCATCACCGGCACCGCACGGGGAGGGCACGCTGTCGCTGGCCCCCTCCAGGCTGCCGACGAGCTCCTGCCGGCGGCTGCCCGGCGCGAAGGCGAGGACCGTCGCGGCCTCGCAGGACGTGGCCCCCGGCGTGGGCTCGCCGGGCCGGGGGAGGAAGGAGAGCTGGTAGCCGAGATCGCCGCTGGCCTCGAAATCGACGCCGTCCACGTACAGGTAGTAGACCCCGGCGGCCAGGGCGGAGAGGACCAGCGAGCCGTGCCCCTCGCCGAGCACGGTACAGGCCAGCTCCTCCCCCGCGTCACACCCGGAGCGCAGGTAGAGGACCGGCGTATGGCCGTTCGCCTCGACGTGGACGAGGAGGTCGAGCTCCTCCGCGACCTCGAGACGATAGACCTGCTCCGGCGCCTGGTTGGAGCTCAGACAGGAGCCCCCGAAGTTACTGCCGCCGCGGCCCCGGTCCCCGGCGACGGTGAGCTGGATCGAGCGATCGACGACGATGGGCTGCGCGTCCGCGTCCGCACAGGCCAAGGCCGCGGTGTAGCAGCGCTCGTCGATGCAGCGTACCCGCCCCGGGCAGTGGCGGTGCTCGCGGCACTCGGGGCAGACGCACTCGCCCCAGCGCCGCTCGTCCGTGCAGAACTGCTCGCCCTCCCCCACCACCGCGCAGGGGCAGCTCTGGCGCGCCCCCGGCGCGCAGCCGGGGTCACCCTCGCCCTCGCCCTCGCCCTCGCCCTCGCCCTCGCCCCCGTCGGTCCCCGTGTCGTCGGGCCCCAGGTCGACCAGCCCGCCCTCGCCCTCGCCTTCGCCGCCCTCCGGCCGGTCCTCGGCTTCGGCGCAGGCGAAGCAGGTGCAGGCCAGCACGAGCGCAGTGGCCAGGGCGTTCCAGGACTTACGCATTCCCTTCCCTCCGAGCGGACGAGCCAACCCCCGAGAACGGGTCCAGTCTAGTACAGCTCGCCCGGCCTGTCGATCGCTCGCCCGCCCCGCCGTCCCCCTCGACGCCGGCGGCGCGGTTGACCCCCCGCCGCCTCTGTGACATGGTCCAGGCGATGATGCAGGGACTGCAACTCGGCTCGCTCCGGATCGACCCGCCCCTGGTGCTCGCGCCCATGGCGGGGGTCACCGACGCCGCGTTCCGCCGGCTGGTCAAGGAGGTCTCCGCGGGGTGCCTCGGGCTGTTGGTGACGGAGTTCGTGGCCGTGGAGGGGTTGATCCGCAACGTGCCCCGGCTCGTCGCCACGATGCGGCCGTCCCCGGCCGAGCACCCCGTGGCCGTGCAGCTCCACGGCAAGGAGCCGGTCCGCATGGCCGAGGCCGCGCAGCTCGCCGAGCAGGCCGGCGCCGATCTCGTCGACATCAACGCGGGCTGTCCCGTCCGCAACATCGTCAGCAAGGGCGGCGGCGCCGCCCTGATGCGCGATCCCGAGCGGCTGGCCGCGATCGTCGCGGCCGTCCGCCGGGCGGTCTCCTGCCCGGTGACGGTCAAGATCCGCGCCGGCTGGGACGAGCACAGCCTCAACGCGGTCGATATCGCCCGGCGGGTCGTCGAGGCGGGCGCGGACGGCCTGACGGTCCATGGCCGGACCCGCAGCCAACTCTACACCGGCCGCGCCGACTGGGGGGTCGTGCGCCAGGTGCGGGAGGCGGTGCCGGTCCCCGTGGTGGGCAACGGCGATCTCACCAGCCCGGCACAAGCCCTGGCGCGGCTCGCGGAGACCGGCGTCGCCGGCCTGATGGTCGGCCGCGCGGCCTTGGGTAACCCCTGGATCTTCAAGCAGATCGTCGAGTTCGCGCAGGGCGTGCCCCCCTGCGTCCCGACCCTCGCCGAGAAGTTGGGCTGGTGGCAACGCTACGGCCGGGAGCTGGAGCAGGAAGGGCTCCCGCCCCGCGGCGTGCTGGGGCGGATGAAGCAGCTCGCCGGGCCCATGACGCGGGGGCTGGTGGGCGGCGCGGCCCTCCGGCGGGCGATTTACTCCTGCGGCGACGTGGAGGAGGTCCACCGCCTCCTCCAGGAGCTGGCCGACCAGGATGGTGAGGTTCCCCGGCCCGCCGGGGAGCCCGGGGAGTGAGCGGGATGACCGAGCCGGACACGACCGCTGACGGGCCGCGGCCCCCCGTGCGGGGAACGGCGAGCGCCGTGGCGCACCCCAACGTCGCCCTGGTCAAGTACTGGGGCAAGCGCAACCCGACCCTGAACATCCCGGCCACCGGGTCCATCTCCGCCACCCTCGGCGGGTTCGCCAGCCGGACCCGGGTGACCTTCTTCGAGGAGGCCGGCCCCGACCGGATCCAGCTCAACGGCCAGGAGGCCGACAGCGGCACCGGGCTGCGGATCTGCCGGTTCCTCGATCTGGTCCGCCGGGAGGCGGGGTTCGCGGGCGCGGCGGAGGTCGTCAGCGACAACGACTTCCCCACCGCGGCCGGCCTGGCCTCCTCGGCCTCCGGCTTCGCCGCGCTGGCCCTCGCGAGCTGCCGGGCCCTGCGCCTCGACCCCTCCCCGGGCGAGCTGTCGATCCTCGCCCGGCGTGGCTCCGGGAGCGCGGCTCGCTCGCTCCACGGCGGCTTCGTGGAGCTGAAGGTCGGCAGCCGGGCCGACGGGCTCGACACGGTCGCGGTCCAGCTCGCGCCCGAGGCCCACTGGGACCTGCGGGTCGTCGTCGCGATCACCCGGGAGGAGCCGAAGGAGATCTCCACCACCGAGGGCATGGTCCAGACCGCGGACACCTCCCCCTACTACCCCGCCTGGGTCAGCAGCCACGAGCCCGACCTCGGCCAGGCCCGCCAGGCGATCCTCGCCCGGGACATCGAGGCCCTCGGCCAGGTGGCGGAGTGCTCCACCCTGAAGCTCCACGGGGCGATCCTCGCGGCCCGCCCCGGGGTGATCTACTGGAACGGCGCCACCGTCGAGGTCCTGACCGCGATCCGTCAGCTCCGCCGGAAGGGGCTGCCCGTCTTCTTCACCGTCGACGCCGGCCCCCAGGTCAAGGTCTTCTGCCTGCCCGAGGTCGTGGCGCAGGTCGAGCACGTGGTCGCCGCGATCCCCGGCGTGCGCCGGGTGCTGGTCTCGGGGATGGGAGGCGCGGCCCAGGGGTCGCCGTGATCCCGCCGCGGCGGCCGACCTTCCACGAAGCCGTCAGCAAGCTCCGCTACTGCGAGCCACGCTTCGCCGAGGTCGTCGTCGGC
The DNA here is from genome assembly GCA_034005005.1 of Myxococcota bacterium. Classification (GTDB taxonomy): domain Bacteria; phylum Myxococcota_A; class JAVEVO01; order JAVEVO01; family JAVEVO01; genus JAVEVO01. Next base: position 26,759 of record JAVEVO010000045.1, on the reverse strand, counting down.
TACTGCGACCGCTTCCGGTCGCGGCTGCTGGAGCTCTCCCTACCCGAGTTCCTCGACTCCGAGATCCCCGCGCACCGGGCTCGCACCTTGCGGCTCGACGACCGGCTGCTCTGGGAGCGCCGTCCGCCCAGCCCGCCCGCCGGGTGAGCACACCGGCTACCAGGGAGGCAGGTGCAGGCCCGCGGCCGCCTGCCACCGGCCGTAGGCGCGCAGCAGCCAGGCTCCTCCCCAGAAGGTCACGGCCGCGAGCAGCAGCCCGGCCAGCAGATCGATGAGGTAGTGGTACCTCAGGAACACCGTCGAGATCAGGATGCAGACGGTGGTCCCGGCCAGGGGCCAGCGCCACGCGGGGAAGCTGCGCCACACGTGGAGCAGCAGGAAGACGGTGACGGCCGTGTGCAGGGACGGGAAGGCATCGAACAGGGGCCCGCCGTGCTCCTGGGAGTGGACCACCAGCCGGTGCAGCGGCCCCCCGGGGAGCGGCCCCTGGAACAGGGGCAGCAGGTGGACCAGGGGCCCCCGCGCCGGCACGAGCAGATAGAGGACGTGCGCACCCAGCACCAGCAGGATGCCGAGCCCGAAGCGGGCCTGGCGCTCCCGGTCCCGGTCGAAGAAGATCTCGCCGAGGATGAAGCCCGCGCCGAGGACCATGTAGAGCTGGTAGAAGAACGCGAAGAACTCGACCGTCCCCCGGCTCGCCCAGCGCTCCAGCCAGACCGAGGCGTGGCCGCCGAACAGCCAGAGGTCCAGCGCGGCGAGCCCGGGATCGGCCGAGCTGCCGTTCACCATCGGCACGATCTCCCGGAGGCGGAAGTAGGTGAAGGCGAGGGCCGGGATCACCAGCAAGTGATACAGGGTCTCGAGGAGCCGCCCGCGGGATGCCCTGGTCCGAAAGTACCAGGCCAGCAACAGGTAGCCGCCGAGGGAGAGCAGGGGGGTGAGGACCAGGGGGTCGGCCAGGCCCGCGCGGGCCGTCACCAGGGTGGCGACGCCGAAGGGCAGCAGGTAGAGGACCACCCCCCAGTCGATGGGGCTGAGGCGGAGCAGTGCACGCAGCATGGCCCTACCCTCCAGCGGCGGGGCCGGACGCGCAGAGGCCCGGCGGGGAGAGGACCTGGCGCGCCACGAGGTCGATGGCCCGACGGTTGCCGCTCCAGCGCATCCGGGCGGCGGCCGCCGGCAGGGGCAGCCAGGCCTGGTCGTCGTGCTCGCGGGGATCGAGCCGCGCGGTCGCGCCGGGGTCGACCCGGGCGAGGAAGGTGGACTCGACGAGGAAGCGGGGGGTCGCGGGCGTCGCACCAGGCCGGATCCCCGGCTCCTCGAGGAAGGCGTGCCGGTAGCCGAGGTCCTCGAGGACCCGGGGCGTGAGGCCCGTCTCCTCGCCGAGCTCCCGGCGGGCCGCGGCCAGGGGCTCCTCCCCCGGCTCGACCATCCCGGTCACGGGCTGCCAGAAGCCGCCGCGCGCCGGGGTCCGCCGCACGACCAGCAGCTCGGGCGGATCACCTCGCACCACGAGCACTTGCACGCAGCTCAGCTCGGGCGGTCGGGGGTGGACCGGGGCGCCGAGGAGCGACGAGGCGGCCAGGATCGCGGCGACCGCCTCCTCCCGGGAGACGGCCCCCCCCCGCAGCTCGGCCACCGAGACGACGCCCCTCCCCGCTAGGCCACAGGGCACGATGAGCCCCCAGCGGGCCGGCGGGGTGGCGAGGTTGAGCGCGAAGCCGTGGCGACTGACCCCGTGCTCCAGGCGCAGCCCGAGGGCCGCGACCTTGCGCTCGCCGACCCACAGGCCCGGCAGCCCGGCCACCCGGCCCGCCTGCACGCCGAGCTGCTCCAGGGCCAGGCGCACCAGCTCCTCGACGGTCCAGACGAGCCGGGCGGCCCCACCGAAGCGGGCGACGCGCAGCAGGGGGTAGCCGATGAGCTGCCCGGGATCGTGGAAGGTGACGTCCCCGCCCCGGTCGGCCTGGAACAGCTCGACGCCGGCGGCCTGCAGCTCCTCCGGGGAGGCGAGCAGGGAGCTGCGCCGGCCCTGGCGGCCGAGGGTGATGACCGGTGGGTGGGCCAGCAGCAAGAGCTGCTCCGGGATCTGGCCCTCGCCGACCCGCTGCGCGAGCACCTCCTGGGCCCGGAGGCCGTCCGCGTACTCGACCAGGCCGACGTCGCGCACCTGCAGGCCCGGCCGCGTCGCGGGGCCGGACGAGGCGGCCGGATCCCCCGGAGAGGCCGGGCCACCCGGTGCGCTCATCGCTCGCTCCCGCGGTCGGTGCCGGCCGGGAGGCCGTCGGCCGCGACCGCGCGGGCGAGCTCCGCGGCCCCGAAGGAGCTGCGCACCAGGGGCCCGGCGAGCACCTCGTCGAAGCCGAGGCGCCGCCCGAACGCCGCGAAGCGGGCGAAGCGCGCGGGAGGCAGGTACTCGGCCACGGGCCAGCTCCGGGGAGTAGGCTGAAGGTACTGGCCGATCGTGACCAGGCGCACCCCATGGTGCCGGAGATCCTCCAGGGCCTCCTGCACCTCCTCGTCGGTCTCGCCGAGGCCCACCATCAGGGAGGATTTGGTCGGAACCTCGTCCGGCAACAGTCGCGCCAGCTCCCGCAGCACCGTCAGGCTGCGCGCATAGCTGCTGCGGGGATGGCGGATGAGGGGCGTCAGCCGGCGGACGGTCTCGAGGTTGTGGGCGACGACCGTGGCCCCGAGGTGCGCCACGACGGCGAGGGCCGCCGGATCACCGCCGAAATCGCTGCCCAGCAGCTCGATCCCCACCCCGGGAGCCGCGAGGTGCACGGCCGCGACGCAACGGGCGAGGTGCGCCGCGCCGCCGTCGGGCAGATCGTCCCGGGTGACCATGGTGAGCACGACGTACCGCAGGCCCAGCTCGACGACCGCCCGGGCGAGGGCCGCCGGCTCCGCCGGATCCACGGGCGCGCCCTGGGCCGCGCAGACGACGGAGCAGAAGCGGCAGCCGCGGGTGCAGATCCGGCCGAGGACCATGACGGTGGCGGTCCGCTGGCGGAAGCACTCCTCCCGATTGGGGCAGCGGGCCTCGTCGCAGACGGTGTGCAGGCCGCGCCCGGTGATCTGCCGGCGCACCGCCCGATACCCCTCGCCGCCCGGGACCCGGACCTTCAACCAGGCCGGCTTGCGGCCCAGGGACTGGTCGGACACGCGTCCCCCCTACCGGCCGGTCGCGGCCGCGGCCTCGTCGGCCCACACGGCGACCACCTCGCCGAAGAAGACGCGGTGATGGTCCGCCGGCCCGTAGAGCTGGTGCAAGGTCGGGTCGAGGAAGCGGGCCGGATCGAGATCGACGGTGCCGCCGACCCGGCACTCGAACGCGAGCACCGCGCCGGCCACCCGGGGGACCGCTATTTCCGTCGAGGCCTCGGCCGCCAGCCCCGCGGCCGACCACTTGTCGAGCTCCCGACCCGAGCGGGAGCCGCAGAGCTGCAGGGCCGGCCGGCGCTCCGGGGGGAGGACGTTGAGGGTGAACTCGGGGTGCGCGGTGAGCAGGGTGTGGGTGTACCGGGTGGGGCGCACGTAGACCGTGACGATGGGCCGGTTCCACAGGGTCCCCAGGCCGCCCCAGGAGACGGTCATGGGGTTGGGGCGCTCCCGGCCCGCGACCAGCAGCGCCCACCCCTGGTCGAGCACGTGGAAGGGACGGAGGCTCAGCTCCGACGGTTCGATCCTGCGCATCGCGGCTCCTTGGCGCTCGCCGGGCCCAGTCGACCGACCCCGGGCGAGTCCGCTCCCCATAGATGAGCCACATTCCCCTGGGGAGCAAGCCTCTCCCTCTGCTATTGTGCAGCCGGCAACCCGAACGGGAGCGAGCCGATGACTGCACCCTCCGACCCCATCCCGGCCATCCCTCGCCGCAAGGCCGAGCACCTGCGGCTGTTCGTCGAGGGCGACGGCCCCCGGGCGCGGCAGGCGACCAGCCTGCTGGAGTGCGTCCGGCTGGTGCACCAGGCCTTGCCGGAGCTGGAGGAGGCGGAGATCGACCTCGCCACGACCTTCGCCGGCCACCCCCTGGCCGCGCCCTTCTTCGTCACCGGCATGACCGGCGGCACCGCGCTGGCCGGCGAGGTCAACCGGGGGCTGGCCCGGGTCGCGGAGCGGCTGGGGATCGGCTTCGGCCTCGGGAGCCAGCGGGCCCTGCTCGAGGACCCAGCGTTGCTGCCCACCTACCAGGTGCGCGACGTCGCCCCCCGGGTCTTCCTCACGGGCAACCTCGGCGCGGCGCAGGTCGCCCGGCTGACTCCGGCCGAGGTCCGCGCGCTCTGCGACCAGGTCGGCGCGAACGCCTTCTGCGTCCACCTCAACCCGGCCCAGGAGCTGCTGCAGCCCGAGGGCGACCGGGACTTTCGTGGCGCCCGGCAGGCCATCGGTACCCTGGCGCGGGAGCTGGACCGACCGCTGATCGTCAAGGAGGTCGGCTGCGGCCTGTCGCGCGAGGTGGCCATGATCCTGCTGCGCCTCGGGATCCGCCACCTCGACGTCGCCGGGGTGGGGGGCACCTCCTGGGTCGGAGCGGAGGTGCGCCGCCGGGGTGGGGAGGAGGACCCGGAGCTGCTCGCCTTCTGGGACTGGGGGCTGCCCACGGCCGCGGCCCTGGTGGAGCTGTCGGACCTGCCCTGCCAGCTCATCGCCTCGGGCGGCATCCGGACCGGGCTCGATGCGGCCCGCGCCCTCTCCCTGGGGGCGGTCGCGGTGGGCGTCGCCGCGCCGGCGCTCGAGGCCTTCCTCGCCGGCGGCGAGGCCGCGGCCGAGCGTCGGCTGCAGGGGATGATCGACGGCCTGCGCCGGGCGATGCTGCTGCTCGGCTGCCGCACCCCGGCCGAGCTGCGGCGGGCCCCCCGGGTGATCGTCGACCCCCTCGCGGACTGGGCCCGGCAGCGCGGCGTGGATCCCGCGGGCTGAGCCCGGGCTAGCCGTCGTAGCGGTAGCCCACGCCGTGGACGGTCAGCAGGATCGTGGGGAGCCGGGGGTCGCGCTCGATCTTCTTGCGGAGCTGCGAGATCTGCTGATCGAGGGTGCGCGAGGACGGCAGGTAGTGCACTCCCCAGGCCTGGTCGAGGATCGTGTTGCGGTCCAGCACCCGGCCCCGGTTGGCCGCGAACAAGAGCAGCAGCTTCACCTCGCGCAGGCTCAGCTCGATCACCTCCTCCCCGCGGCGCGCCCGCAGCTCGGCCGGGTAGACCCGCAGATCGCCGAGCGTGCAGACCTCCGCGTCCCCGTCCCGGGGAGGGTCGCGACTCGCGAAGGCTCGCCGGGTGAGGGCGCGGATCCGGGCGACCACCTCCCGCACCCCGAAGGGCTTGACCACGAAGTCGTCGCCGCCCAGCTCCAGCCCGACGACCCGGTCGATCTCCTCGGACTTGGCCGACAAGAAGAGGATCGGCACCGCGGGATCCCGCCGGCGCACCTGGCGGCAGACCTCGAAGCCGTCGACCTTCGGCATCATGACGTCCAGCAAGAGCAGATCTGGCTGCGTCGCGGCGTACAGGGACAGCGCCTCCTGGCCGTCCTGGGCCGCAACAACCTGATATCCTTCGGCTTCCAGGAGCTCGACCAGGCCCCGGCGGGTGTTGGCGTCATCCTCCGCGACGAGCACCTTCATGCTGCCTCCCCTCCGCCGACGGCCGGCGTCGCCAGCTCCACCGCGAAGCGACAGCCCGGCTCGCCGGGGAGCAGCCGCAGCTCCCCGCCGTGCAGCCGGACCAGCTCGCGGGCGATGCCGAGCCCCAGCCCCGTGCCCGTGCCCAGGTCGCTCGGCCTGCTGCTCAGCCGGAAGAAGGGCTCGAAGATCCGCTCCTGCAGGGCGGCCGGGATCCCGGGCCCCCGATCCTCGACGACGAAGCCGCTGCGGCCGTCCCGCTGCCAGCTCTCCACCAGCAAGAGCCTCCCTTCGGCCGCGTACTTCTCGACGTTGACGACGAGGTTGCCGAGGACCTGCTCCACGACATCCGGATCGAGCAGCACCAGGTCCGGTGCGCCGGGCCGGAAGCAGATGGTGACCTCGCGGTCGGCCAGGGCTGGCCGGAAGACCTCCAGCACCGCCCCGAGCACCTCGTCGAGCCGCCCGGGGGCGAGCCGCAGCGAGAGCTTGCCACGCTGCTGGCGGGAGAACGTGAGGATGTTGTCGATCAGCCGGCTCAGCCGCCGGCTCTCCGCGACGATCACCTGGAGGCGCCGGTGGGCGGGGGCCTCCTCCTCGGACAGGGTCTCCGCCAGCAGCTCCGCGTACAGCCGGATGTTGGTCAGGGGGGTCTTCAGCTCGTGGGACACGCGGTTGACGAAGCTGACCTGCTGGGCGGCCTCGGCCAGGGCCCGCGCGTGGGAGCGGTAGAAGAGCCCCGCGACGAAGAGCAGGCCCAGGCCGGCGAGGATCAGGGTGGCGAGCAGGCTGAAGCGGATGCCGCCGCCGAGGGTCTGGGCGACCTCGGCCCGCGGCAAGTAGCCGACGAGCTGCCAGGCCTCGAGGGGCGCGGCCAGGGGGAGGGTGGTCAGGGGCGCCTCGCCGGGGGGCGGCGGCAGCCCGCCCCACTGGTAGAGCACCTCGCCACGCGCGTCCTGCAGGGCCACCCGGGTCTGCCGGGGCAGCTCCTGCCCGGGACGCTCGGCGGGCAGGGCCGCGACCAGGTCCGCGAGCAGCCGGATCCCGTTGACCTCGACCCCGAGCAGCCCCCCGCCCGGGAGCCGCCGCCAGAACAGCAGCTCGACGCCGCCCCCCCAGGACCATTGGTACCAGCCGTGCGTCCGGAGGCCGGCCGACGAGGCGGGCGGCGCGGCGGGCCCCTCCACCGGCCCGGCCGCGGGGGGCCGACAGAGCGCCAGCAGGTCCGCCCAGAAGGGCTCGGCCTGGCCGATGAACCGACGCTCGGCCGCGGTCAGGGGGCCCTCGAGGGGCGGGTACCGCCGGCCGCAGTCGGGCCCGAGCAGAAACGGCGAGCCCACCAGGGCGGAGCGCCAGGCCAGCTCCCGCAACCCCGCGGTGGTCGGCGCCGGGTCCCCGAGGAGTGCGAGCAGCTCCCGCTCCCGCTGCTGCACGACCCCCTCGAGCAGGGCCGCGGTCCCCCGCAGATCGTCGCCGAGCAGCTCCTCCAGCCGGGCCAGGACGGCCTGCTGCTCCTCCCGGGCCAGCCGGACGCCGAGGTAGGTCAGCAGCCCGAGGGGCAGGCTCACCAGCACGGCCAGCAGGAGCAGCAGCCGCCACCGCATCCGGCTAGAACCCGACCGCCGGCGCGCTCAGCTCGAGCTGCTCGTCCATCATCCGCTTGCGCTCTCCCTTCCAGGCCGGCCCCTCCATGTTCCCGGCCGACCGCTGCTGGCTCTGCTCGAACTGCTGCAGCTTGCGCGACTTGTAGCGCTGCGCGTTCTCCTTCAAGAACAGGGCGTTGCCCTGGAGCAGGCCGCGCGCCTCGGCGACCTTGCCCTGGTCCCGCAGGTCGAGCGCGGCCCGGTAGCGCAGGTTGGCGAGCTGGACGGTCGCCTCGACCATCACCGTCGGATCGACGCTGCGCTCCACCTCCTGAGGATCGGCCACGGTCCGCGCCTGCACCTGCTGCTCCAGCCGCGCCACCGACCGGCTGCGCAGGTCCGAGCCGGTGACCACCAGAGAGGCCACCGGGTAGGCCGGGCGCGGCTCGGGGAACGCGGTCTGCAGCTCCAGCAGCACGACGGCCTCCTTGCCGGCGTAGAGCTGGTTGAGGCGGACCGCGACCTGCTGACCGACGATGTCCCCCGTCCCCGACAGCAGCCGCACCGGCCGCACCCCCTCCGCGCAGCGGATCGCCACGCGCACGTCCCGCATCGCGACCGCCAGGCCGATGGAGAACTCCAGGTCGAAGCCCCGCTGCAGGTCCTCCGGGGTCTGGGCGAAGAAGTGGTTGCCCTCGCTGCGACCGGCGAGCTGGGTCATCAGGTCCTCGTTGTAGTCGAGCCCGAGGCCGATGGTGGTCACCCCGATCCCCTCCCGGCCGAGGGACTCGCCGAGGGAGCCCAGGGCTGCCGGGCTCGAGGGCCCGACGTTGGCCAGACCGTCGGAGAGCAGCACGATCCGGTTGACGCGGTGCGGATGGTAGAAGCGCCGCACCTCCTCGGCGCCCTTGCTGACGCCGGCGAACAGGGCGGTCGACCCCGAGGCCCCGATGCTGTCGATGGCATCGAGGATCGCCTCCCGCGCCACCGCGCGGGTCGCCGGCACGAGCACGGACACGGTGTCGCTGTACGTGACCACCGCGACGACGTCGTCCGGGCGCAGCCGCTCCACGGCCAGCTTCGCGGCCTCCTTGGCGCGTTGGAGCTTCTCGCCCATCATCGAGCCGGAGCGGTCGAGGACGAGGGCCACGTTGGCCAGGGGGCGCTCCTGGCGGGCGTCCCCGGCCACCAGCCCGACCTTGAGGTAGCTGGTGTGGGGAGTGGCCGGCAGGTTCGGATGGGAGAGGGCCGTCTGCACCAGCAGCGGGCGCCCGGCCGCGATGGCCGGTTCGGCCCGGGCCGAGCCGGCCGGGAGCAGGGCAAAGCTGCTGGCGAGTCCCAGGACGAGCAGGAACGAGCAGAGCGTGTGCGGTCTCATGGTGTCCTCCTAGCACGGTTCGCGAGGGAGCGGGAGCCGGGCCGCGCCGAGCTGCCGACCTGGCTCTCCTCCATGAAACGTCGTCCCTGCCGCGAGGTGTTCAGCCGGAGGCAAAGAGTCTGTAAAAAGATTGTCGCGGCCACTCCCCGGTCCTCCCCGGGCGCCGGCGCGAGGCGCCGGCCAACTGGGCCCTGGCGATTCCCCTGGACCGCAGTATGAAGACCCTCGTCCGGCGTCACCGGGATGGCGGCGCAGGATCGCCATGACCTTCGCTCGTTCGCGACGTTCATCGGCGGGAGCAAAGGACCATTCACCCGGTCCAGGAGAGGAGCACACGCCACGGTGAGCGAGAAGCTGCCGAGGATCATCGGCCGGACGGAAGAGCTGGAGGAGCTGCGGAGCAGGGCGCAGCAAGCGGGGATCGTCGGCTTCGACACGGAGTCCAACGGCTTCTACGCGTACCACGAGCGCCTCTGCCTGCTGCAACTGCAGGTGGAGCAGAGCACCTTCCTCGTCGATCCCCAGGCGTTCGCCGAGCCGGAGGGGCTGCAGCCCTTGCTCCACCTGCTCGCCGACCCCCGCATCGTCAAGATCTCCCACGGGGCGGAGTTCGACGTGCTCGCCCTGAAGCGGGAGCTGGCCACCTCCCTGCGGGGGCTGTTCGACACCATGCGCGCCGCCAGCCTGCTGAAGGAGCCGGGACTCTCCCTGGACAAGCTGGTCCTGCGGCACTTCGGCGTCCGACTCGACAAGAGCTACCAGCGCTTCGACTGGGGGCGACGCCCCCTGCCGCCCAAGGCGCTGGAGTACGCGGCCCGGGACGTGCAGTACCTGCTCCCCCTGCACCAGTTGCTCGGGCGTGGCCTGGAGGAGAAGAAGCTGATCTCCCGCGCCACCATCGAGTTCGCCAAGGTGGAGCGCATGACCCCCAAGCCCCGGGTGTTCGACCCCACCGGCTACCGGCGGCTGCGCGGCTGGGCGCAGCTCGACGGACCGAGCCGGGAGGCGCTCGGCCGGCTCTTCTTCGTCCGGGAGGAGATCGCCCGCCGGGCCGACGTCGCCCCCTTCCGGGTGCTGAACACCGAGACCTTGCTACGCCTGGCGCAGCTCCGACCGGCCACCCCGCGTGAGCTGGCCGCGACCCACGGACTGCCCGGCTGGCTGCTCCCCCGCTACCAGGCCCAGTTGCTCGCCGCGCTCGCCAGGACCATCGCCTGAGCGGAGGAGGAGGCCTTGCCCGAGGAGATCCACGGCGCGACCCGCAACCTGAAGCCGGCCCAGGTCACCGCTCTGCAGCACCTCTACCGGCGCCGGGTCCAGCCGACCCAGGTGATCTCGCCCCAGCTCGCCACGACCCTCGCCGAGCTCTCCCGGGAGCTCGGGCTGCAGCTCGGGCTGCTGCTGTCCCGCAAGGGGCTGGTGGTCCAGGTGATCGTCGGCGAGGCCCGGGGGCTGAAGCTCCCCGAGCTGGGCCGGAATCGTGCGGGCGAGGGGCGCCTGCGCGGGCTGCGCCTGGTCCACACCCACCTCGACGGCGAGCCCCTGTCCGAGGAGGACCTCACGGACCTGGCCCGGCTGCGCCTCGATCTGCTCAGCCTCTTGCAGGTGAAGCCGGACGGGCTCCCCGGGGAGCTGCACTCGGCCCACCTGCTGCCCGAGAACCCCGACCAGCGGGTCCACCAGCAGCTCCCGCCGGAGAGCGTCCACGCCCAGACCCTCGTGTTCGACGAGTTCATCGGCGCCCTGGAGGCGGAGATCAGCCGCAAGGCCGACCTGCTGCGCGGGGCCCAGACGGGGGAGGCGGCCCTGGCCCTGCACGTGGCGATCCCCGGCGGACGCAGCCCCGAGGCCTCCCTGCGCGAGCTGAGCGAGCTGGCCCGCACCGCGGGAGTGGCGATCCTCGAGACCGCCATCCAGCGGCGGCCGGCGTACGACCCCCGGACCCTCGCGGGCCGCGGCAAGCTCGACGAGCTGACCCAGCGAGCGCTCCAGCTCGACGTGGAGCTGCTGCTGGTGGACCACGACCTGGCCCCGGGCCAGGTCCGGGCGATCTGCGAGACCACGGACCTGAACGTCGTCGATCGCACGACCCTGATCCTCGACATCTTCGCCCAGCACGCCAAGAGCCGGGAGGGCAAGCTGCAGGTCGAGCTGGCCCAGCTCCGCTACCTGCTGCCGCGGCTGTCCGGCAAGTACGGCGCCCTGATGCGCCAGAGCGGCGGCATCGGCGCCCGCCGTGGCCCGGGCGAGAAGAAGCTGGAGCTGGACCGCCGGCGCATCCAGGAGCGGATCCACCGGCTGGAGAAGGAGCTCGAGTCGGTCTCCCGGCACCGCCAGAACCGCCGCGGGCTCCGCCGGCGCCGCGCGGTGCCGGTGGTGGCCCTCGTCGGCTACACCAACGCGGGCAAGTCGACCCTGCTCAACCTGCTCACCGGCGCCACCGTGTTGGCCGAGGACAAGCTCTTCGCCACCCTCGATCCGACCAGCCGCCGCCTCCGCTTCCCGCAGGAGCGGGAGGTGATCTTCACCGACACCGTCGGCTTCATCCACGATCTGCCCCGGGAGCTCGTGCGGGCCTTCCGCGCGACCCTGGAGGAGCTGGAGGAGGCCGACCTGCTGCTGCACGTCGTCGACGCCGCGGACCCCGATCGCCAGGCGCAGCTCCAGGCGGTGGAGCAGATCCTCGAAGAGCTGCAGCTCACGGAGATCCCCCGCCTGGTGCTGCTCAACAAGATGGACCGGGTCGACCCCGCGGAGGAGCTGTTCAACGACCTGCAAGGGCGGGAGGCCCTGCCGGTGTGCGCGCTGCAGGCCGAGACCACCCGGCCGCTGCTGCGGCGGGTGGAGCAGATCCTCTGGGAGCGCAACCGCCTCGACGAGCCCTGGGAGGACGCGGCGGCCCCACCGGAGCGGGGCCCAGACCACGACGAGGCCGGAGGCGCCGCGGACGGGTGAGCCGTCGACCGCCGCCGGGGGCGACCGACCGCCGCCGGGGGCGACCGACCGCCGCCGGGGGCGACCGACCACGACGTCGGTCGCGTTGACAGGGGAGCCGCCCGGCCCTATCGTCCCCCCGCTGCCGTCCCGGGCAGCCCAGACGGAGCCGGTGGATGGCGGACGGGTCCAGGCAGACCTTGCTGGGGAGGCTGGCCGCGCCCTCGCCGCGCGTCGAGCGGCTCCTCGAGCCGCCTCCCGAGCCCCCGCCGGCCACGCCGGCCACGCCACGACCCCAGACGGTGCTCTTCACCGACATCGTCGGCTCGACGGGCTACTTCGAGCAGCGAGGGGACGAGGCCGGGCTGCGGATGCTCGAGGAGCACAACGCCCTGCTGATCCCCCTCGTCCAAAAGGCGGGCGGCCGGGTGGTGAAGACCATCGGCGACGCGATCATGGCCGCGTTCCCCTCGCCCGCGGCCGCGGTGTCGACCGCGGTCGCGATGCAGCAGCGGCTGGTCGCCCGCAACTCCGAGGTCCCCGCGGAGTTCCCGATCGTGGTGCGCATCGGTATCCACCACGGCCCGGTGCTCGAGCGGGAGCAGGACCTCTTCGGCGACGTCGTCAACGCCGCGGCCCGCATCGAGAGCCTCGCCGAGGGGGGCCAGATCCTGGTCGCCGGGAGCGTCGTCGCGGCCCTGCCGGCCGACTTCCCCTTCCCGTGCCCCCTGTTCGACGCCGTGCGGGTGAAGGGCAAGCGGGACCCCCTCCAGATCCACGAGGTCGGCTGGGATCCGCACCGGCCGGCTCGTCGCACCCCCGCGCCGGGCGCCGGGGAGCTGCCGCTCACCCCCGGGACCCGGCTCGGGGGCCGCTTCGAGATCCGCGAGCTGCTCGGCCAGGGGGGGATGGGCCAGGTCTACCGGGCCCACGACCACGCGCTCGACGTCGAGCTGGCCCTCAAGTTCGTGCGCCGGGAGCTGGCCCGGGACGCCGAGGCGCTCCGCCACTTCAAGCAGGAGGTGCGGCTGACGCGGGCGGTGACGCACCCCGGCATCTGCCGGATCCACGAGTTCCTGGAGATGGACGGCACCGCCTTCCTCTCCATGGAGCTGGTGCGAGGAGGCACCCTCGCCGACCTCCTCCGGGAGCAGGGCCCCCTCCCCCCGGCGCGCGCGGCCGCGCTGGTGGTCGAGATCGGCGCCGGGGTGCAGGCCGCCCACCAGGCCGGGATCATCCACCGCGACCTCAAGCCCGCCAACGTCATGATCGAGGAGCCCACGGGGCGGGTCGTGGTCATGGACTTCGGCATCGCCCAGCTCCGGGGCCGACCCTTGCCCGGTGAGGAGGGGATCCCGGCCGGCACCCCCGAGTACATGGCCCCGGAGCAGCTCGCCGGCGCCGAGGTCGGGCCCGCCGCGGACATCTACGCGCTCGGCGCGATCCTCTACGAGCTGCTCACGGGCACCCCTCCCTACCGGGCCGACACGCCCGTCGCCATCGCCACCGGGCGCTTCCGCGCAGTGCTCCGCCGCCAGGGGCGGCTGCCGGCTACGGTGCCCCCGGCGCTCGCGGCCGCGACCGAGCGCTGCCTGGCCCGGGACCCGCGGGACCGCTTCCCCGACGTCCTCGCCTTCACCCAGGCCCTCGGCCGGGAAGATCCGGCGCCGGCCCGGCGCGGGCGCGGCCCGGGCCGGGGGCTGGTCGCCCTGCTGCTCGGTCTGCTGCTGCTCACCGGAGTGGCTGGGGGCCTGCTGGTGAGCCGCGGCCCAGGCGATCCAGGAACAAAGAACCAAACGGAATCGCCAAATGGTCCTCAGGTCATAGCGACGCGGCCGCTGGTCTCGGGACCGCAGGCCAAAAGACTCGGTCGCTACTCCCCGGACGGCCAGGCCGTCGCGTTCCTGCGGGAGGGAGATCTCTGGCTGCTGGCGCGTGGGGAGGAGCCCCGCCAGCTCACCCACGGCGAGCAAGCCCTGCTCGCCGAGGGGCTCGATGGCCTCGCCTGGAGCCCGGACGGCCAGCAGCTCCTCTTCGCGCGCCGGGAGGGGACCAGCCTCGGGATCGCCCGGGTCGGGCTGGGGCCGGACGACCGGCCCGCCTCCTTCCTCGCCGGCGCCGCGGCCATCGACGGCTCTCCCGACGGCCAGTGGCTCGCGTTCGCCGCGCCCAACGCGTGGCGCAGCTACGGCATCGGACTCGCCCGGGCCGATGGCTCGCAGCGCCACCTGCTCCTGGAGGGCACCGCATCCCGCGCCTACCTCGCCCCCCGCTTCTCGCCCGACGGCACGCAGCTCGTGCTCGTCGTCCATCAGGTCGGCTACCGCCGCACCCGGGACATCGGCGTGCTCACCATCGCCACGGGAGCGCTGCGCCTGCTCACGGACGACGGGATCACCCGGAGCGCGGACAACTGCGACCCGACCTGGAGCGCGGACGGCCGCCGGGTGATCTACTCCTCGGCCCGCACCGGCACCCCGGCCCTCTGGGAGGTCGCGGCCACCGGCGGGCCCTCCCACCCCCTGGCCCCCGGCGCCCTGGAGGGGCGTCGCTGGCCCGCGAGCAGCCCCGACGGCCGGCGGATCCTCTTCTCGACCCATCAGGAGGAGCTGGACATCGCGCTCGGCACCCTGACCGCGGAGCGCGAGCGGCCGCTCACCCGGGACCTCTGGCCCGACCGCTTCCCCGTCTTCTCGCCCGACGGCCGTCACGTCGCCTACCGCAGCCAACGGGAGAGCGCCAGCCTCCCGTCGGCCGAGGAGGGCGCGGAGGAGGAGGGGGAGGAGGGCAGCATCCTGGTCCTGCAAGAGCTCGCCAGCGCGGTCGAGCGGCGGGTCACGGCGCCCGCGGGGCTGCGCGACTTCGACTGGTGCCCGAACGAGCGGATCGTGTACGCGGCCACCGCGCAGGGCCAGCGGACCCTCGGGGTGCTGACCCTGGCGGACGGCCGGACGACGAACCTGGTGCAGGGCTTCTCCCGGGTCTGGTCGCCGAGCTGCAGCCCCGATGGCCAGCTCGTCGCGTTCTGCGGCGTCCGGCAGCCGGGCGAGGAGCGGCAGATCTTCTTGCTGCCCATGGACGGCGGCTCCCCCCGGGCCCTCACGGCCGCGCCGGGCCTCGCGAGCTGGCCGGCCTGGGCGCCCGACGGCAGCCGGATCGCCTACCGCTGGGCCCCCTCCCTGCAGCAGCTCGGCGAGTCGGAGCTGCGCACGGTCCCCCTCGCCGGCGGACCGCCCGCGTCCCTGGGTCGCCACCGCTCCCTCAACCGCTCCGGCCGGCGGCTGCACTACACCGCCGATGGCCAGGCCGTGCTCTACCTCGAGGCGGTCGGCCGTGACGCCCGCCTCTGGCGGCAGCCCGTCCGCGGGGGCGAGCCCGAGCCCCTGGGCAAGCTGCCGAGCCCCCACACCTTCGACTTCGATCTCGCGGCGGACGGCACGACCCTGGTCTACCCCCGGGCCGAACGCAAGGGCGACCTGTTCCAGATGGAGCTCGCCGCCGGGGCCGACCCACGGTGACGCGCCCGGCCTCGGGGCACGGCGCGCGCGCCGCCTCGCGGGCTCAGGGCGCGGCGTAGATCGGGCTGGAGAGCAACAGCAGGTCGGCGTTCGCCGCGGCCGAGGCGCGCATCTCGACGCGGTACCAGGAGGCGGTCGCGGGCTGGTCGGCGACGGTGTACCGGGCCGCCTCGCCGGGGAGGTGGTCGCTCAGCAAGGCCAGGGTCTCGCCGTCGCGGATCAGGCGGATCGGCCCGTGGGCCGGATCGACCGCCACCGTGAAGGTCAGGGGCCCGAGGCCGACGGTGTCCCCGATCATCCGCTCGGCCTCCCCGTCCTCGTCCGCATCCACCCGGAAATCGAGGCTCGGCAGCCCCTCCTGGTTGAAGACGGCCGGGTCCCCCACGAGGTAGGGATAGGGGTTGGCGACGTAGGTGCGACCCGCGGCGATGCCCTCGAGCACGGCCCGTGCCGAGAGGTTGCGGGCGTAGACGAAGGTCGTCGGGAAACCCAGGGGCAGCTCGGCGAAGTGGCTGTCCGAGCCACCGACCGCGGCCAGCCGGTACCCCTCGTCGAGCAGCCGCTCCCAGAGGACGAGGGAGGACGTGTTGACGGACGCGGACAGCGGCCACCAGATGTTCCACACCTCGATGGCGTCGAACAGCCCCCGCAGCTCGGGTCGGGCCGCGAGCAAGGGGTCCCAGTAGTCGACGTCGTCCCCGTAGTGATTCAGGGAGGTCACCCCGCCCTGCAGGCGGGCCCGACGGAAGCTCGCCAGGACCGCGTCCGGATCGTCGTAGTCGCAGGTGTGGTCGGTGCGGATCCCCCAGAAGTTGGCGTGGCCGCCTCCGCCCCACTCGATGCCGGACAGCAGGATCACCGCGTCCGAGTGCCAGGCCGGGTCGAAGAGGTGCTCGACGTTGCGGTGATCCGTGAGCGCGAGGAAGCCGAAGCCCAGTTGCTCTGCCTGCGCGACCCGGACGGCCACGGGGACATCGCTGTCGTGGCTGTACTCGCCGTGCACGTGCAGGTCGCCACGGTACCAGCCAGGTGTGGGATCGAGCACGCCCTGGTCGTAGTCGTACACGGGCAGGCCGGGCAGGGAGGAGGGGTCCGCGGGATCGCTCCCCGCGGCCAGCTCCGCCGCGTCGTCCACCCCGTCGCCGTCCCCATCGGGGTCCACCTCGTCGAGCAGGCCGTCCCCGTCGAGGTCGGGGTCCGCGCGGTTGCCGATCCCATCCCGGTCGCTGTCCAGGCTCTCGTCGGGGTTCCCCGGGCAGACGTCCCAGCCGTTGCTCACCCCGTCCCCGTCCGCGTCGACGCCGACGAGATCGAGCTCCCCGGTGAGGTAGAACGCACAGTGCTCTGGCGGATGGCGCGCACCCTCCCCTTCGCCCTCCCCTTCGCCCTCGCCTTCGCCCTCGCCTTCGCCCTCCCCTTCGCCCTCGCCTTCGCCCTCGCCTTCGCCCTCGCCCTCCCCTTCGCCCTCCCCTTCGCCCTCGCCTGCGGTCCCTTCGCCCTCCCCTTCGGCCACGCCGCCATCGAAAGGGGTACCTTCGCCCTCCCCCTCTGCCACCGAGCCCTCACACGCGACCGGGCCCAGCCCGGCCAGGGAGAGCAGGACGAGCCAGCGCCAGCCAGCCAGCGAGCCCGGGTGCGGCATGATCTCCTCCCCCCGCCGCGGCGCCGCGGCGGCCCTCGTGCTCAGCCCCCGGGCGCAGCCTTCGCCGGCGAAGCGCCGGGTGGTGGTGCCGGTGCGTCCGGAGACGGGTGGGCGGTCGGCGCCGCGACGATCGACTGCTCCGGCGCCCCCGGCGCGACCGTCTCCACCGCGGTCGAGAGAGACGAGGCGACCGGCGCGGCCGGCTCCGCCGTGGGCGGCGGCGGCGACGAGGCGGCCGGCGCGAAGCTCGGCAGCAAGGGCTCCGAGACGAAGCCCTCCTGGTAGAAGCGGGTCGAGCGGTACCAGCGCAGCAGCATGCGGCCGAGCACCCGGACCGAGGCCGCGGCCGGGACCGCGATGAGCACGCCGAGGATGCCGAGCAAGGAGCCGCCGACCATCAACGCGATGAGGATGAACACGGGGGAGAGGTCGACCGAGTGGCCGAGCACCCGGGGGGTGATGAACAGGGCGTCCATCGTCTGGACCAGGGCGAAGACGAGGATCACGCCGAAGACCTGCCAGCCGGTGCCGGTGCCCGAGGCGAGCGCGATGAACGAGAAGGTCAGCGCGGTGAGGAAGCCGGTGAAGGAGCCCGCGTACGGCACGATGGCCAGTAGCCCGGTGCCCAGGCCGATGACGATGGCCAGATCGAGGCCGACGATGGAGTAGCCGATGGAGTACAGGGTGCCGAGGATCAAGCAGACCGTGAGCTGCCCCCGGAAGAAGCCCGCGACCGCCCGGTCGATCTCCTGCACCGCCGCGGTGATGGCCGGCTCGTAGCGGCGGGGGAGCTGGTCCCGGATCCAGCGGATGATGTTATCGAAATCGTACAGCAGGTAGACCGCGAAGATCGGCACCAGCACGAGCGCGGTGGCGATCCGCACGGCCCCCATGCTCCGGGAGGCGATCCCCGGGACCATCGCCTGGATCGCCCCGACCACCTGCGGCACCGCGGTCTTGATGTCCCCCCCGTAGCGAGCCACCAGATCGGCGAAGTTCTTCGGGACCCGGAAGCGGAGCGTGGTCTCGGCCAGCTCCTTCGCCCAGAGGAAGGCGGTGGTGAGCTTGGCGGGCAAGGTGGAGAGGAAGGCCCAGACCTGCTCCACGAGCGAGGGGATGACGAAGACGCTGACCAGCACCAGGGAGGTCACCAGGGGGATCATCAGCAGGAGGATCCCCAGCGCCCGGCTCTTCACCAGCCGCTCGAGACGATCCACCACGGGGTCGAGGATGTAGGCGATTCCGAGCGCGAGCAGCAGCTCGAAGAGGATCGTCTGCAAGCTGGCCACCAGCCAGACGAGCAGCGCGACCAGGACCAGCCCGGCCAGCGTCCGGTTCAGCCCGATGTTGACCTTGATCATGGGCACCTCACCATCGCTCCACGACGTGCCGGCCGCACCCCACCGCCCAGCCGGCCCCGCGGCTCAGCGCTCCGGGTAGGGAGCGAGCAGGGTCGCCCGGGGGTGGGCCGGATCGAGCAGCGGCCGGGCCGGGTCGTCGACCACCAGCCCCTGCCGCCCCAGGTCCTCGAGGTAGCCGGCGATGGCCTCGCGCAGCCGCTGCTCTCGCACCTCGACCGCGCCCGGCGGGAGGCTGGCGAAGAAGGCGGCCGTCCCGCTGCCGCCGCCGGCCAGGTAGTCGTTGGTGACGACGCCGACCCGGGCCTCCGGCTCCACGGGACGGCCATCGGCGAAGGCGAGGGAGACCACCGGCCGCGCGCGCCGGGGATCGACGACGACCCGCAGCCCGGCGATCTGGGCCACGCCGTGCCGACCGGAGAAGCCCACGTCGAGCAGCTCCCGGAGCTGGGCGCCGGTCATGGTCACCAGCGTCACCCGGTTGTCGAAGGGCATGACCGCATAGACCTCGCCGAAGGTGATCGGCCCCGGCGCCACCTCGGCCCGGATGCCGCCCGAGTTGTGGATCGCCACCTGGGCCTCGGGCACGGCCCACAGCAGGGAGTCGGCGATGAGGTTGCCCAGCTCGGACTCGCCGAGGTAGGCCTTGGTCAAGGAGCTGGCCGCCACGACCCCGAGGGGGCGCCGCTGGAGCTCGGACACCTGCTCCAGCACCGGCTTCAGCGCCGCCTGGATCGCCGGATCGGGGAGCACGGGCGCCGACGCGTACTGGGCGGGCACCAGGGGCCGAGCGGCCAGCTCCTCACCCGTGGCCGCCGCACCGGGGGCCCGGCTCCCGGACCGGGGGTCGCACTCCCGCGTCCCCGCGAGGAAGCTGCTGCAGATCGACTGCAGGGGGTGGACGACCGTCTTCTCCGGCAGGACCCGGCCCTGGCGGCGCGAGAGCACCAGGTCGACCCGGCCGAAGCTCCGCCCGAGCGCGCCGGGGACGACCACCGGGATGCCCGCCACCCGTCGGGCCACCGTGCCGTGGGTGTGGCCGCCGGCGAGCAGGTCCACGCTCCCCGCGGGCAGCTCCCGGGCGAGCTGGAAGATGGGGCTGTCGGCCTCACAGCCGGTGAGGTCGTCGAGCTCGCCCGCACCCCGGCAGTCGCCGCCGTCGTGGAGCAGCCCGATGACTACCTGGGCCCCGGCCTGGCGCAGCTCGGCGGCCCGCGCGCTCAGCACCGGCGCCAGCGCCACGAAGCGGAGCCCCTCGGTGTAGCGGGGCAGGGTCGTCATCGGCGTCTCGGTGGAGGCGAGGCCGACGATGCCGACGAGCACGCCACCCCGCTCGAGGAGCAGGGTCGGCCGGATGCCGAGCTTGGTCGCGGGCTCGTCGCGCAGCGCGTCGAGCACGTTGGCCGCGAGCACCGGGTGGCTCGCTTCCTGCAGCAGCTCGGTCAGCCGCCCGGGCCCGAAGTCGAACTCGTGGTTGCCGAGGGCCGCGGCGTCGTAGCCGAGGAGCCGGAAGAGCTGGACCACGGGGCGGCCCTGGAAGGTGTCGGCCTCCAGGCTGCCGGCGAAATCGTCCCCCGCATCGAGCAGCAGGACCCGCCCCGGTGAAGCCCGGCGCAGGTTGGCGACGTACCCGCCGAAGAGCGCGGACCCGCCGAGCTCCACCGTCCGCTCCCCCGGCAGGGACAGGGTCTGGGCCGTCAGGTGCCCGTGGAAGTCCGCGGTGAGGACGACGTGGAGCGTCACCTCGTCGCTCGGGACGAGGGCCGGGGCCGGCGGCGCGGCCACCTGGCAGCCGAGCACGGGCAGCAACCCGGCGAGCAGCAGACCGCCCCAGGCGGTGAAGGTGCCTGACGGCGCCGAGATCCGGTGCATCGCGTCTCCTTCGGGCAGGCCCCGCGCCGGTGCCCGCGCGTCGCCCGCTAGATTAGCACGGCAGCCCACGGCCGGGGGCGCCGGGGAAGGGACCGCCGGCGGGATCAACCCTTGAGCACCCCGAGCGGGCGCAGCCGGGCGACGATCCGGGCCAGGCCGGCCCCGGCCACGGCCTGCACCACCGCGTCCACGTCCTTGTAGGCCTCGGGCATCTCCTCCGCGAGGGCCTCGCGCCCCGGCACCCGGACCCGCACGCCCGCGGCGGCCAGCTCGGCGAACAGGTCCCGCCCGCTGGCCTGCTGCTTGGCGGCGCCGCGCGACAGCCGTCGGCCGGCGCCGTGGCACACGCTGGCCCAGGTCTGCGCGGCCGCGCCCGGACTCCCCAGGAGCACGTACGAGGCCCGGCCCAGATCCCCGGGGATCAGCACCGGCTGCCCCAGGGGGCGATAGACCGGGGGAAGCTCGGGATGACCAGGAGGCAAGGCGCGGGTCGCACCCTTGCGGTGC
The DNA here is from genome assembly GCA_034005005.1 of Myxococcota bacterium. Taxonomy (GTDB): domain Bacteria; phylum Myxococcota_A; class JAVEVO01; order JAVEVO01; family JAVEVO01; genus JAVEVO01. Next base: position 6,350 of record JAVEVO010000045.1, on the reverse strand, counting down.
ACGCAGAGCCGCCGTGACGATCCGTCCACGACGTGCGTCTCTACCCGGGCCAGATTGTGCGAAACGTCATAGACGACCCGGATCCGATGGTCCGAAGGTTTGAGCTGCAGCCCTTGCTCGAAGGCTCGCCGCACCCAGCCCGTGAGCGCCTGCCGGTTGGCGTAGGCGAAGTTGGCGGCCGCGGCCATGGCCCCGAGGTAGGCGCGGCCCTCGGAGGACTCCACCGGGGCGCAGGCGAGCTGCCGGTCGGGCACCTTGATGCCGTGCCGGAGGACCGCCGGGCCCATCGCCGTGAGGCTGTCGGTGCACACCTGGTAGCCGAGGCCCCGGCTGCCCGTGTGGAGGATCACGGTGACGCCGCCGGGCTGCAACCCGAGGAGGGCGCCGGCTCGTGGCTCGAGCAGCTCCTCGACGAAGCCGACCTCGCAGAAGTGGTTGCCCGAGCCGAGGGTGCCGAGCTGAGCCAGGCCCCGGGCGATGGCCCGCTCGCTCACCCGGTCGGGATCGGCCTCGGGCAGGCAGCCCCGGGACTCGGTCCGCTCCAGGTCCGTCTCCTCGCCGAGCCCGTGGGCGACGACCCAGCGGGCCCCCTCGGCGAGCAGCCGCCGCAGCTCGCTGGCGGTCAAGGAGAGGTCGGCGCGGCCCATGCCCAGGCCCGAGGGGATCAGGCGCTGGAGGGCGTCGAGCAGCGGGTCCAGGCGGGGGCGCACCTCGCTCACCGTGAGGTTGGTGGACAGCAGCCGCACCCCGCAGTTGATGTCGAAGCCGACGCCACCCGGCGACACCACGCCGGTGGCCACGTCGAACGCGGCGACGCCGCCGATGGGGAAGCCGTACCCCCAGTGGAGGTCGGGCATGCCCAGGCTCGTGCCGACCAGGCCCGGGAGCATGGCGACGTGCGCGAGCTGGGCCAGGCAGGGATCGTCCACGAGGGGGGCGATGAGCTCCGCCGACGAGAACAGCACGGCATCGGCCAGCATGGCCCCCTGGCGGGGCAGGCGCCAGCGGTACGCGTCGAGGGGCTCGAGGCGACAGGCGGTCGGGGGGAGGGACAGGGGCGGTGCCCCCTCGGCGGCCGCGCGCCGGGCGGCCCGTCCCGGCGGTGGGCCGGGAGCCCGCGGCTTGCCTCGCTGGCCATGCCCCATGGACGCTCCTCCCGCGGCGCCCGTCAGAGGTCGAGCAGCAGGGTGGCCACGTAGCCACCGGGCTCGGGCTCGAACGCCAACCCGTGATAGGTCACCGCCTTGATCTCCCGCACGACACGGTGCCGCCGGGGGTCGAAGGACTCCCCGTGCAGCCGCACCGTCAGCGAGCCGTCCCGCTCCCGCTCCTCCAGGATATCGGCCGACGCGACGACGAAGCCCTCGACCTCGAGCCGGAAGAGCAGCTCCTCGAGCAGACTGCGCAGCCGCTCCGCCCGGCTCGCCCCGACGAGGGTGAGGGTCAGCGTCCGGCCCCGGCCGCGGGCCTCGTCGCCGAAGAGCAGCCACGCGCAGGCCGCCACGGCCCGGCAGTACACGGCGGCCGGGCTGGCGCCCCGCACCTGGAAGCCGAGGTCCGCGGTGTGCTCGAGCCAGGTGATCCCGGGGAGATCGCCCAGGCCACCGACGACCTCAGGGGGCGCGGGGGGCGCGGGGTTCACCGGCCGCTCCCCCGGGGAGTGCGAGGGAGCCCCGGCAGCGACTCGAGGGGCTGCCCCTGGTAGGCGCCGTGCGCGACCAGGCCCTGGCGTAGCCGCTCGAGGGGCTGGGAGCTGGTGAAGGTCAGCACGAGGGGCCGGCGGATGTCCCGCACGGCCGCCCCGGCCCGCTGGACGAACTCCGCCCCGCTCCCCACGGTCCAGAGGTTGCCGCCGCCCTGATCCCGGACCAGGGCGCGGACTGGCTCGTACTCGCCCCGGGGCACCTGGGCGACCCAGAGGGGGACCACCTGCTGTCGGCGGAGCTGCTGCATCGTCAGCAACGCACGCTGGGAGCCGGACCCCGAGCCCCGGGCGTTGCGCACCTCCCGCCCCCCCGAGAGGACGAGCACGCTGCGGCGCGCCTCCGCCGCCGCCTCGCCCCGGGTCAGCTCCCGGGCGAGGGCGACGAGGTCGCTCTCCAGATCCCGGCGCGGCTCGCCGACCTGCTGCGCCAGCCCCGCGACCTGCCCGCGCAGGAGGTCGAGGTCGCTCGTCAGGGCTTGCGCGCCGAAGGGGGTGACCCCGGCGATGGCCAGGGTCGCCGCGTCCCCGGGGCCCAGCTCGCCGAGCGCGGCCAGCATCGCCTGCCGCAGGAGGGCACCCTCCTCGGGGCTGTCGGGGAGGGTGGCGAGGATGCCCAGCCGCAGCGGGGGCGGGGGGGGGGCCGGGCCGGAGGTGGGCAGGGGGTCGCCCTGGAAGGAGAGCGCGACGTCGGCGGGCGCGAGCAGGAGCGGCTCGCCCCGGGCGGTGAGCGCCCGCAGGGTGACCGCGAAGCGACCCTCGGCGAGGGGCCGCAGCTCGTCCAGGGAGAGGGTGGCCGGCGAGGTGGCCAGCAGGGCGAGGTCGAACTCCTCCCACCCCCCCCGGGGCAGGCGCGCCCGCACCGCGAAGCCCGCGAGCAGGTCCAGCCCGCGCCGGTCCGCGCGGAAGCGCAGCTCGTGGCCGCCGGTCACGCCCTCGGCCACCCGGTCGAAGACCAGGGGCAGGGAGCCCACCTCGTCCGCGACGTAGTGGTACAGGGGCCGCTCGATCTTGCCGGGGGCCGCGAGCCGCCCCTCGGGCGGTACGGAGACGAGGTGCAGCTCGATGCCCGCGGCGGCGGCCCAGCGCACGAGGGGCGCCCAGCTCCGGCCGACGCTGCGGCCCTCGGCGAGGAGCACCAGGGCCCGACGCGGCGCGGTGGACGGGGCCGTCGCCAGGAGCTGCAGCCCTTGCTCCAGCAGCGCCGCGGGGGCCTGGATCCAGCCCATGGGCCCGCCCCCCGGGCGGATGGCCGTCGCGCCCAGGCGCTGCAAGGGAGCGGTCCGCGAGGGGGTGAGCGCGTCCAGCCGCGGCCGGAGCTCGGCCGGGGGGACGAGGGTCGCGCTGGCGGCCGCGCCCTCCTGGTCCACGGTCAACAGGGCCGCCCGGTCCTCGTCGCCGAGGGCCGCGAGCAGGTCACGGTACGCGGCCCGCATGGGCTCGAAGAGCGCGGCCGGCAGCTCCGGATCGACGACCAGGACGAGCTGGACGCCCCCGCCCCGGACCGGCGCCAGGGAGTGGAAGCGCCCCACGGGCACGCCCTGGACCACGGGCGTCAAGGCCTCCCGCGGGGGCGGCGCGGCGAGGGTGCCGTCGTCGGCGAAGAAGCGGACGATGAGCTGCTGCTCACCTGCCGCGAGGGGTCGGAGCGCGTCGACGTAGATCGCGCTCAGGCAGACCGGCGGCTCGCCCTGGCAGGCCGCGCCGAGCAGGACGGCGAGGGCCATGGCGACGGGCACGATCCTGGATCCCATCCCAGTCCTCCTCGACACGCGGGCGGGCACCCGCTGCCAGTCAGGGGGGTAGGCCCGGCCCGACGCCACGCGGCTGGCAGCGGCCTTGCACCCTGGGATACCCGCGGCGGCGAGGAAGGTCAACCGCGCGGCCAGCTCTCGGGCCGGCACTTGATCGATGGGCGCAGGCAGCCGACACTGGGAGGCGCGCCGCGGCCAGCCGGTCGCAGCCCGAGCTGGTCGAGGAGTAGAGATGCGAAGCGGACGGCAGACCAGGAGGCTCGTGTTCGGGGGCCTGCTCCCCCTCCTGCTCGGCCTCCTCCCATTCGGCCGGCCCGCCACGGCCGAGGGCCTGCTCCCGGCGGCCGGCCCCGCAGCCGGGCTTGCGCCCACCCCTGCGGCCTCGCCGGCACCCACCGCGCGCCCGCTGCTCTGGCGGATCGCCGGGCCGCGCCCCTCCTACCTCTTCGGGACGATCCACCTGCCCGATCCCCGGGTGCTGACCCTCGGTGCAGAGGTCACCCAGGCGCTGGAGCAGGTCGAGGCGATCTACACCGAGCTGCCCCTGGGCCTGCCGACCAAGCTCGGCGCAGCCTTCCACCTCCTGCTCCCCCTGGGGCAGACCCTCGACACCCTCGTCCCCGCGGACCTGCTCCTCCGGGCCGATCGGGCCCTGCGGCGCCAGGAGCTGTCCATCGAGGCCTTCGGGCCGCTGAAGGTCTGGGTGCTGACGGTCACCCTGGGGATGGTCGACCAGCTCCCGCAGCTCACCACGGGGGACTCCCTGGACCAGCAGCTCTACTCCCTGGGGACCCGCCGGGGCAAAGAGGTGGGCGGCCTGGAGACGGTGGCCGAGCAGGTGGCCGCCTTCGACACCCTGGAGCCGACCGAGCAGGTGCAGTTGCTCCGGGAGACCCTCGACGAGCTCGAGCGTCCGGATCCCGAGAGCCTGAGCCCGAGCGAGCAGCTCCTCCGTCTGTACCTCGCCGGTGACGAGGAGCAGCTCTACCGCCAGGCCCTCGGCCCCCGGCAGCACGACAGCCAGCTCGAGCAGAAGCTCGCCCGGGCCCTGATCGAGGAGCGCAACCAGCGCTTCGCCGCCCGCATCGTCGAGAAGCTGACCGCCCGGCCGGACCGCGCCTGCTTCTTCGCGGTCGGCGCGGGCCACTTCGGCGGCCCCACCGGGCTCCCCCGCCTCCTGCGGGAGCGCGGCTGGCAGGTCGAACGTCTGGGAGGCCCCGCCGCCGGGAACGCCCGTCCGGGGGTGGACAAGGGCCAGCGGAAGCGTTAACTACCCGAACGACCGTCGGGCAGAGGGAAATCGCCCCGGAAAGGACGCAACGAGATGCCGACCAAGACCATCGCCGATCTGGATCTGCAGGGCCGCACCGTGCTGATGCGGGTGGACTTCAACGTACCGCTCCAGGGGGGGCGGATCACCGACGACCGGCGGATCCAGGCGGCACTGCCTTCCATCCGGCGGGTGCTGGAGCAAGGCGGAAAGCTGGTACTGATGAGCCACCTCGGGCGCCCCGATGGTGCTTACGACCCAGAGGGCAGCCTCCGCCCCTGCGCCCAGCGCCTCGGCGAGCTCCTCGACCAGCCCGTGCTGCTGGGACCGCCCGAGGTGGCCGGGGACGAGGCCGCGGCCATGGCTGCCGGGCTCCGGGCGGGCGAGGTGCTCTTGCTGGAGAACGTCCGCTTCGACGCGGGCGAGACGATGCCCGACAAGGCCAAGAAGAACCCCGACAAGAAGCTGACGGCCCAGCAGCAGGAGCTCCACGATCGCTTCGTCGCCAACCTGGCCCGGCTCGGCGAGGTCTACGTCAACGACGCGTTCGGCACCTGCCACCGCAAGCACGCCAGCATGTACGGCGTGGCCCGGAGCATCCAGGCCAAGGGCGGCCCGGCGGTCGCCGGCTACCTCGTCGAGAAGGAAATCCGCTACCTGCACGAGGCGGTGGCGGAGCCCCAGCGGCCCCTGGTGGCGATCCTCGGCGGCGCCAAGGTGAGCGACAAGATCAAGCTGATCTCCGCCCTGCTCACCAAGGTCGATCGAATCCTCATCGGCGGGGCCATGGCCTACACCCTGCTCGAGGCCCGGGGGGTCGAGGTGGGGGGCAGCCGGGTGGAGAAGGACCAGGTCGAGGAGATGAAGAAGCTGCTCGTCGAGGCGGGCGACAAGATCCTCCTGCCGGTCGACCACGTCGTGGTCGAGCAGTTCGATTTCAAGACCCGGACCGGCGGTCAGCCGACCATCGCCGCGGAGGCGATCCCGGCCCCGGGGATGGGCATGGACATCGGCCCCCAGACCCGCGAGCAGTTCGCGGCGGCCATCCGCGCCGCGGGGACCCTGATCTGGAACGGGCCGATGGGCGTCTTCGAGGCGCCGGAGTACGCGGCCGGCACCCGGGCCGTCGCCGAGGCGATCGCGGCGGCGACGGCCGCGGGGGCGGTCAGCATCATCGGCGGCGGCGACAGCGCGGCCGCGGTGGAGTCCCTGGGCCTGGCCAGCCAGATGACCCACGTCTCCACGGGCGGTGGCGCGAGCCTCGAGTACCTCGAAGGCAAGGCCATGCCGCCCATCGAGGTGCTCGACCGCACCTGAGCCGGAAGGAGCCTCCTGCCGATGACCGGTCCCCTCCGCCTCCTGCCCGTCCTGCTCCTGCTCCTCTCCCTCACGGCCTGCGCCGAGGCTCATCGCCGCGGGGGAGAAGGCGGCGGGGCCGAGGGCGAGGGCGAAGGTACCGAGGGCGAGGGTGAAGGTACCGAGGGCGAGGGTGAAGGTACCGAGGGCGAGGGGGGGGAAGGCGTGGGCGTGGAGGGCGAGGGCGTGGGAGGGGTGGGCGTGGACGGGGGGGGGGTGGGCGTGGGGGGGGTGGGGGGGGGGGGGGGGGGGGGGGTGGGGGGGGGGG